>CAZEHL010000009.1:25771-27305 GCA_964512155.1 uncultured Gammaproteobacteria bacterium
TCGGTTACTTCCAATTTATTTTTCCTGGCCAAAAGCATAACCACTCCTCTGGCCTCTCCCACGGCCAAAGCCGTTTTAACATTATTGCAAAAAAATAACTGTTCCACCGCCATTAATTGCGGTTTGTATTCTTTTATCTTTTTGTCCAAATCGCTATATATTTTCTCCAAACGGACCGAGGTTTCATTGCCGACGCGGGTTCTGACCGAACCGTATTCCAAGCATGTTATTTTACCGTTCGATTCTTTATTGATCAACCCGTAACCGGTGTCGGCTATACCGGGATCTATTCCCAAAATAATGGACATATTACCATTGTTAAATTGTTAGAATCCGAAATAAACCTTATCTTTTTTGGTTTTCCTTTGACAGAGAATGGTTATTTTTGTTAACAATGCAACCCTACCATACCCATAGGTTAACAAAAATAACCATTCTCTGTTTTTGACCTTCTCTTATATTAAATAAAGCTATTCAGAAAAATTTGTGGGTATATATGAAAAGTGAAATATCGAAAAGGAACGTCATCCCTGCGAAAGCAGGGATCTCATGAATATTTCCCGAGATTCCGGCTTTCGCCGGAATGACGTGCGGTACTCCCGAGATCCCATCCCGCTCCTCGCGAGGGGCGGGGCGCTATTAGATTTTAAATTGATACGATTAACTTTTGAAAAGCCTTGAAAAACTTTTTTTCAAAAGTTTTTCAAAGTAAATTATTATAATAATCATTCACATCTTCGCAATCTTCCAACGCTTCCATGAATTTTTCCACTTTTTCTTTCTCGTTTCCCTCGACTTTTTTAACTTGAGAAGGAATATATTCAATATCGGCGGTTTCTATTTTTATTTCTTGTTTGTCCAAAAATTTTTTTACAGACGCCAGATCTTTGGGATCGGTATAAATAGTTATACCCTCTTCTTCTTTTTCTATATCCTGGACTCCTTGCTCGATCAACTCCAATTCAAATTCATCCGGATCAATGTCTTTTTCTTCCACCTCCTCTTTATTTATCCTGATTACGCCTCTTTCCTTGAAATTCCACATTACGGGAGTAAAAGACCCTCCGTATTTGTTGAAAATATGCTTGATATTGGATGCGCTTCTGTTTCGATTGTCTGTGAAACTTTTAATGATGAATTGGGTGTTGGCCGGCCCCATTCCTTCATACAAACATTCTTCCAATGCTTCTCCTTTCAATTCTCCGGTTCCCTTCTTGATGGCTCTTTCTATATTGTCTTTGGGCATGTTGGAGCTCTTTGCTTTGTCCACCGCCAATCTCAATTTAAAATTCGTTTCCGGGTCTCCGCCTCCCTCCCGGGCCGCCACGGTTATATTTCTGGCCAATTTGGTAAATACCGCCGCCCTTTTGGCGTCTTGCGCCCATTTTTGCCTTTTTATGGTAGACCATTTGGAATGTCCAGACATATTACAAATTCACTTTAATTGCTAAATAACAGGGGCAAACCCCTGTTGTATGATCAAAATTCTATTTTAAACAATACCATAAAAGTCTTTAAAAATCAAGATATAAAA
>CAZEHL010000010.1:0-8330 GCA_964512155.1 uncultured Gammaproteobacteria bacterium
TTTTGGGTGGGGAGGATCCTTGCATGAATAAAATAATATGAAAAAAAATTTTTTGAAAATAGTTTTCTTTGTTTTATTTTTTCTTTTGGCTTTGCAATTGTTTTTATTGATAACAGGGGAAAACGGCAAGGATGAAGGCCGGCCCTTTAGGAGCGATAAAGAAGAGCCGGCAAACAAAGAGGAGATACCCAAGCATCATTCTTATTTTTCTCAAGGAGAGTTAGAACAAGAATCTTCCCATAATCAAGAATCTTCACATAATTTTATGTTCTTCGGAGATGTTATGCTGGATAGGAATGTGGCCGATCTGATAGATAAAAAAGGCTTGGAATACATATTGGGGGGGTTGGCCGGAGAGGAAGATCGTTTTTTTAAGGGGGCCGATCATGTGGTTGCCAACCTGGAAGGGGCGGTAACGGATGAAGGTAAACATTACCGGCCTCATAATATTTATGATTTTGCTTTTGATCCTTCGGTGGTAGCCGGCCTAAAAGAATATAACTTCAATTTTTTCAATCTGGCCAATAATCATTTGGCGGATCAGGGGCGGAGCGGAATAGAAGAAACATATAAGAACTTGGAACAAATGGATTTCGGATTCTCCGGTTGCCAAGATGGAAAAGTGGAAGAGTGCAGTTTTAAAATAGTGGAAAAAAAAGGAAAGGATATCGGTATGGCCGGTTTCAGTATGGTTTATTCAAGTTTAAATAAAGAAAAGTTGGTTGCCGGCATAAAAGATTTAAAAAGAAAAACCGATTTTGTAATTGTTAACATGCATTGGGGGGTTGAATATGAACATCAATTCAATCAAATCCAACAAAATATGGCTCATTTGCTAATAGATGCCGGCGCCGATGCGGTTATAGGGCATCACCCCCATGTAGTGCAAGGAATGGAAATATATAAGAATAGGCCGATTTTTTATTCTTTGGGAAATTTTATTTTTGATCAGTATTTTTCCGAGGCTACTCAAGAGGGATTATCCATAGGCATGAATGTGGAAAAAGAAGAGTTAAATTTGTTTTTAATGCCCTTTAAATCGCGTGAAGGTAGACCGGAACTCTTAAAGAACAACCAAAAAAAAGATTTTTTGAAAAAATTTACAGATTGGTCCTCCTTGTCGAGCGAGCAACAGAAAGAAGTTCTTCAAGGAAATATGGAAATTGATCTATAGTTTTTACCAACAAAAAGGTGACAAAAACAAAATAAGCCGTTATAATTAAAAAAGAAGAAAGTAAAATTGATATGGTTCTAATTTTAATCGATTTATAACAATTATATGAATGATCAAAATCAAAATAATCATGATGCCAAATTCGCCTTCTTTTATCTTTTATCTTTGGTGGCTTTAATATTCATGTCTTTATCCACCGGCATGGTGATATTCCAGGCGATAAATAAATATATTTCCGAAATAGGAGCCGCCTATTCGGCCCGTTTTTCAAGTGATAGTTTAAGATTCGCCATTTCCGCTTTGGTGGTTTCCATTCCGGTTTTTTATGTTATAACCTCCAAGATCTACAAAAGCCTTTACCGGGGAGCCTTGGATCCGGATTCCGGGATCAGGAAATGGTTAAGTTATTTTATTCTTTTTATTTCCTCGGTGGTAATGATCGTTTGGGTGATTATAACGGTCAACAACTTTTTAGACGGTGAGTTAACTCTTAAATTTGCTTTGAAGTTTTTAACGGTTTTGGTTATAGCCGGCACGGTGTTCGGGTTTTATTTGTATGACATAAAAAGGGAGGCGGTAAAAGGAGTGAAGGATCGAGTGATAAAAGGCTTTCTTTACGGAACTTTGTTTTTAACAATAGCTGTTTTTGCCGGCGGATTATTCATGGTGGAATCTCCTTGGGAAGCTAAAGCCGGAAGAGTGGATGGCGATATAGTCAACAATTTTAATAGTATTGAATATCGGATGAATGATTTTTACACGGAAAATGACAGATTGCCCGATAGTTTAAGGGAGTTAGAAGAGGAAAATAGGTATGTAAATGAGGATTATATCACAAACCCCAGAACCGGCAAAGTGTATGAATACAATGTGTTAAGCGAAAGTGAATATGAATTGTGTGCCGATTTTGAAACCTCCAACAAAGAAAGAGACGGTCATCGTCCGGTAACACTGAAAAAAGAGTGGTCTCATAATGCGGAATATACGTGCTTTGAATTGGAAGCCGAAAAAAAGAAATAAAAAACGGATAAATTCGACAAAGAACAACAAGCCTCAAAAAAAGAGGCTTGTTTAATTAAAAGTAAAGTGTTTATAACATAGAATTAATTTGGTATAATATTAAAAGATCATCCGTTTGTTTGCGATTTAATTTGGAAGCTGTAAAAGAGGGATCAAATAAATTTTATAAAGAGTCAAAAAAATTATGAAAAAGAATGGTTTTTTAAATAAAATCCTTGCCTTTTTTTGCAAAGTGTTCAATTGGGAAGAGGCGGAGGAAGTGTTTGAGAAGATTCAATTGTTGATCACGATATTGATACAAATAGCTTTTTTGGCGTCTTTTGTCCTCGCTTTATATGAAAGAATGTGGGGTGTGACTTTTGTTATTTTTGCCGGTATAGTGGCCATTTGGCTTCCGATTATTTTTGCCAGAAGAAGAAAGATCCATGTGCCGATCGTTTTTGAACTGTTGTTGACTATATTTATTTATGCCTCTTTATTTTTAGGAGAGATTCAAGGATATTATACCAAGTTTTGGTGGTGGGATGTAATATTACATACTGGCTCGGGCATGGGAATGGCTTTTGTGGGTTTTTTGATCGTTTACTCCGTTTATCAACGGGGGTCACTGCGGGCCAATGCCAAAGTATTGGCCATATTTTCTTTTTGTTTCGCCGTTTCATTGGGCGCTTTATGGGAAATATTTGAATTTATTATGGACGGTTTTTTTGATTTGAATATGCAAAGATTGGAAACCGGAGTGGCGGACACCATGTGGGATTTGATAGTGGATACCGCCGGAGCGTTGATTGTTTCAATTGTCGGTTATTTTTATATAAAGCGGAAAAAATACGGTCTGGGAGTATTCCATTATTTTTTAGTGTCTTATTTGAAAAAAAATAATTTGGCCAAATAGCCCGTTATTAAATTAAAGCTTACTTATAAAAAATAAGATAAAAAGATTATGAAAAAAAACAAATTTAAAATATTGTTAGTGGCGGATGAAGAGCGGCTTGAAGAGGCACTTGTAAAAAAGATGAAAGCCGAAGGCTATAACGCGGAATGGACGGATGATAATAAAAAAGGCTTGGAAGAAATAAAAAACAACAAATATGATCTGATCTTTTGGGATAAAGCCTTGATCGATGTTAAGGGTTATGATGTATTGGAAGAATTCGGCGGGATGGACAATATTCCTCCCATAATAATACTATCCGAGTCTAAGCGGTTGACGAATACATTAAAATTAAAAAAAGCGGGAGTGGTTGACCATTTGGTGGAACCGGAGATCGTTGCCAGGGATGTGATCAGAAAAATACATGAAAATCTTGTTTTAAAAGATGAGTATGCCACCGACGGCAAGAAAGATAAACTTATTTTGTTAATAGAAGATGAAAGGTTCTTAAGGGAATTGATAGCTAAAAAGCTTAAAAGGCGAGGTTATAATGTTGTTACCGCCATAGATGGAGAAGAGGGGTTGGCGGCGGCCAGAGAAAAAGAGCCGTCTTTGATATTATTGGATATTATTATGCCCGAAATGGACGGATTCCAAGTACTGGAAGCTCTTAAAAAGGACAAAAATAAAAAAATAGCCGAGATTCCGGTGGTTATGCTTAGCAACTTGGGTCCGGATGAAAACGCCAAGAAGACCAAAGAACTCGGAGCTTTGGACTATCTTTTGAAAGCCGATTTCCACACCAAGGATATTTTGAATAAGATCGACCATTATTTAACCGGTGAAAAATAGAATCCGATCAATTAGATCGCTTATTAAAAGCGGCCTTTTGGGGCCGCTTAAATATTGACAATAAAAAATAAAATGCGATAATTGTAATTCCAACGTTTGTTCTTTAACAAAGAAAGCCAATAAAAAATGGAGGGTTTTATGAGCGGACTATTCGGTATAAGCGTTGAAAAGGATAAGGAAGAAAGCATTAACGGGGATTTTTTTTGGGGAACTTTTTATCAACAACATTTGGGAGAAGAGTATAGCGGCATATCTATTTTAAACAGATCCGGAGAGTTTATTGATTGTGTCCACAAAGGACATTTTAGAACCGCTTTCAGTCGAGATGAAAAAATATGGAAAAATAACCCGCTGGAAGCGATCGGATATTGCGGTCCGGCCCCGGAGCCTTTATACACCGATAGCAAACAAGGAGAATTCAGCTTATGCTTTTCCGGGAATATTATCAATATTGCCGAATTAAAACAGCATTTTAAAGAAAGGGGGCAGAGCTTTGTCAGGGGAGATGAGGCCGAATTGTTGTCCAAATTTATAGCCGGCGAATCAAATTTTTGCGCCGGTTTGTATCGTATTATGAATGAAGTTAAAGGCTCTTTCTCTGTTTTGCTTTTGACAAAAGAAGGTATATATGCTTTCTCTGATGGCAGATGGCCTTTATTGTTGGGCAAAAAGAACGGAAAAATAGTAGTGGCCACAAGTACGGCCGGTTTTGCCAACCTGGAAATAGAAAGCACGGAAAATATCGGCGGTAAGATGCTTTTACTCAAGAACGGAGGAGTGGAACAAGAATATAATATATCGGAAAGTCCGATATGCTCTTTTATGTGGGTGTATACAGCTTTTCCGGCGGATATTATAGAAGGAGTTCCGGCTTCAACTGTTCGAAAAAAATTGGGGAGTGTACTGGCGCGCAAAGATATTTTCATGGGTTTTACACCGGATCTGGTGATACCGGTTCCGGATTCCGGAAGGTTCCATGCCATCGGCTATCATCAAGAATTTATCAGACAAGCGAGCAACGGGAAAATAAGCAAAATCCCGGAATATGACGAGGTTTTGCTTAAATATCCATATGCCGGCAGGAGTTTTACCCCTCAAAATCAGGAAATAAGGGAGCTTGAAGCCTTGATTAAATTGATCAGAAGCGGAGAGATGTATAAAGGCAAAACAGCGGTAGTGGTGGATGATTCCATTGTCAGAGGAACACAAGCCAGAAGTAACTTGGTCCCCAAATTAAGATCTTTGCAATTAAAAGAAGTACATATGAGAGTGGGGAACCCGGAGCTTATTTCTTATTGTCCTTGGGGTAAGACCACCAAACAAGGAGAATTGATAGCTAATATCATGAATATGCATGAGAGAAGAGAGTATTTGGACCTGGACAGTCTTATTTATAATTCTGTTAATGATTTGCTTGATTGTCTCCGCGAAAGCGGAATAGAAAAGGAGGTTTGTATGGATTGTTCGCGAAAATAATTGACACCCATACTTAAATAAAAGCCCGTTTAAAACGGGCTTTTTGCATATTGCCAAAAAGGCGGAAATCATTTAAAATATTATATAACCTAAATATAATTAATTTCAATCAAGATATTTTATAATTAAAGCATGCGGTCCTTTTGAAATAATAGGACGCATGGATTCAATGAATATGGATATGATAATTTGGATCATTTTAGGTCTGGTCGGGCTGTTTCTTCTGGTTTTGATATTTATTTATAACTCTTTGGTCCGCTTAAAGAACAGGGTGGAGGAAGCATGGAGCGACATTGATGTGCAGCTTAAAAGAAGGCATGATCTTATTCCCAATTTAGTAGAAACCGTTAAGGGCTATGCCAAACATGAAAAAGAGACTTTTGAAAATGTCACCCAAGCCAGATCGCAGGCCATGCAAGCCAGAGAATCCGGAGGGGATACCGGGCAACAAGCTCAGGCTGAAAATATGTTAACAGATACTCTGAAATCTTTATTTGCGGTCGCCGAGAATTACCCGGATCTAAAAGCCAGCCAAAATTTTCAAGAATTGCAAAGAGAGCTGTCAGATACCGAAAATAAGATCCAGGCCGCCAGAAGGTTTTATAACAATAATGTAATGCGATATCAAACTAAAACTCAAAGTTTTCCCACTAACATTATTATCAAAATATTCAATTTTCCTTCCAAGCAATATTTTGAGTTGGAAAATGAATCCGAAAGGGAAAATATTGAGGTTGATTTTTAGGATTTTTATTGAACATCAAAAAATATGCAACAAACTTTATACACGCATTCCGATTCCAACAGAAGAAAAACATGGTTTTTAATGTTTTCTTTTTTGATCTTCGTTATTTTGGTCGGGTATGTGTTCAGTATGGCTCTGGGCAATTCCTTGATATTGTATATAGCGGTGGGATTCAGCGTTGTTTCCGCGTTTGTTAGTTATTGGTGGAGTGACAAGATAGTTTTAAAAATGAGTGATGCCAGGGAAGTCAAGTTTGAGGACAATAAAGAACTGTATAGGATAGTGGAAAATCTTTGCATTACCGCCGGGTTACCCACTCCGAAAATATATATCATTAATGACACCGCTCCGAACGCTTTTGCCACCGGCAGGGATCCGGAGCACGCCGTGGTGGCCGTAACCAAGGGATTGTTGCAAAAATTGGATAGATCCGAATTGGAAGGAGTGATAGCTCATGAGTTGTCCCATATCGGTAACAGGGATATTTTGATCGGCACCATTGCCACGGTGCTGGTCGGTTTTGTTGTTCTTTTGGCCGATTGGTTTAGGCATTGGGCTTTTTTTAGCGGTTTTGGCGGAGATAGTGACAGGGGAGGACAATTAAGGTTGATCATGATAATAGGAGCCGTTATTTTATCCATATTGGCGCCGATATTCGCCACTATTTTGCAATTCACCATTTCCAGAAAACAAGAATTCAAAGCCGATGCGGACGGAGCTTTGCTGACCAGGTATCCGGAAGGATTGGCCGGAGCATTGGAAAAGATCTCTTCAGATAATGAAAAATTGGAGGTTGCCAATCGAGCAACCGCCCATATGTATATTTCTTCTCCTTTTAAGAAGGATCGAAAAGGAAAGAAAAGCTTTTGGGCCAAGGCTTTTATGACCCATCCGCCGGTGGAGGAAAGAATCGCGGCTTTAAGGGGAATGAAAGAATAATGTTTAAGATTTAGTGCAATTAAATTTATTTAAAACGTGAGTAAAGATAATAAAATAAGATCGATCTTAAGGGCGGTAACGGCCGGGTTTATAGCCGGGTTTATTTTTTTGGTATTATTGCCTTATCTTTTGGCGGAAATAAATAATATATTGAATTGGACGGTTTTAAAGTATTCTTTTTTGGAAGCGATCGGGGTATTTTTAATAATTTTCGGAGTGGGAATGTTTATTTATTGCTCCGAGTTATTCAATAGATTGGGGCAAGGAACCCCGGCTCCGATAGAACCGCCGGAAAAATTGGTTGCCCAAGGGATCTATAAATATACCCGTAATCCGATGTATTTAGGGTATTTTGCTATCGTTTTCGGCGAGTTTTTGTTTTTCGGCCATATTCTTTTAGGGCTTTATTCCTTGTTTGTTGTTGTTTTTATTAGTTTTTATTTGATATTTTGGGAAGAACCGGAGTTGAAAAAAAGATTCGGTGATAATTATAAGAGATATAAGCAAGAAGTTCCCAGATGGTTCAATTTTAAGTTTAATTAAATTTGAACAAATTTTTTGTACATTTAAAACAACCTAATTAAGGAGGGCCTCATGATCGTTGGAGTCAAGCTGGGAAGCAAAACTTTGACTAACGGCAACGGAGTTGTTTATGAAAATTTTATCGAGCATGTCTGTAGGCAGATCGTTCACCTAAAAAGACAAAAAAAGAAAGTATTTTTGGTAACTTCCGGAGCCGTGGCTTGCGACCCCTGTAAAAAAAGATCGAAAAATCTCCGGGCGGCCATAGGGCAAAGAAAGTTGCTTTCTTTTTACAGCAAATACCTGAATGATCAAGGTATGGAGCCGGCCCAGTTCCTTTTAACCGACAAAAATATAAAAGCGCCGTATAATTCGGTTATTTATGAAGTATTAATGGAAGCTTTAAGGGATGACAAGACCATCCCCATTATTAACGCCAATGACGTAGTTGATGGCAAGGAATTAAGGGCGTTGGAGGTGTGCGCCGATAACGATCTTTTATTTAAGTATGTATGCTTGCTTTTGGAAGCCGACTCCGCCATTATCGGTATTGATAGGCCGGGATTTTGCGACTATACCGGCATGAAAATGACCGCTGTTAATCAAAATGATTATGAACGGGTAAGCGCTTATATTTCGAACGGAAATTCCTTGGGCCACGGACATGACGGGATGAGGGTAAAAGTTGATGTTCTTTTTGAATTGGCCGCCGCCGGCATTCATTCCAT
>CAZEHL010000010.1:8430-27092 GCA_964512155.1 uncultured Gammaproteobacteria bacterium
CGCATTTTGTAAACAGCGCTATTATACCTTACAAATAATATATATTGTCTTATAAAAATATGAATAATCAAAAAAAAAGAAAAAACAATAAAAAGATAGGCCTGGCTCTCGGAGGCGGAGGAGCCAAGGGATTGGCCCATATCGGAGTGTTAAAAGTGTTGGAAAAAGAAAATATCAAAATAGACTTTTTAGCCGGCACCAGCATCGGAAGCTTGGTGGCCGCTTATTACGCCGCCCATCAAGAGATAGAGGGTTTGGAGAAAAAGATCTTGAAAAAGAGCGATTGGAAAACCGGTTTATTTATTTTTGATCCTTCTTTGAAAAAGGGGATTTTAAAAGGAGAGAAAATAAAAAAAATAATTTCGGAATTGATCGGAGTGGACGATTTCCAAGAATTGCAATTACCTCTTACTCTAACAAGTACCGATTTAAAAAAAGGGACTTTGGTTGAATTGTCAGAAGGGGATCTTATTCAAGCCATAAGAGCCAGTATTTCCGTGCCCTTGGTATTCCGGCCGATAAAATATAAAGATATGCTTTTAACCGACGGAGGTTTGGCCGATCCGGTGCCGGACGATATAGTGTCAAAGATGGGGGCCGGGAAAGTGATAGCGGTTAATCTTGATACCCGTTACTTCAATAATGGAAAAATGGAAGAAAAAGAAGTGAAATTTAAAGATATTTCTTTAAGAGCTTTGAATATACTCCGTTATCATCTTGCCCAACAGTGCCTCAAGGACGCGGATGTTATTATAGAGCCGAGCATAGATGAGCAAGGTTTGATCGGATGGAATAATTTTTTTAATATTGAAAAAGCGAAAAGAATAATCAAACAAGGAGAAGAAAAAACAAAAGAAAAATTGCCGGAGATCAAAAAGATGTTGCGTGAATAGAAGTTATCCACAACTATCGTAGTTTTTTTTAGGGTTGACGATACCGATGCTGCCGGTTATAATTTTATTATTACAATTATATTTTATTATTGGAGTATGGATTTATTTTCCGCCCAAACAACCGGATTGAACATGATGGGAGCCAAGAAGGCAGCTTGTGCCGGTTTTTGTATTGGGCGGTTCTTAAAGTGGTAATAAAAAGAAAGATCAAGGAAAATGAACCGCCCCCAAAGGCGGTTTTTTTATATTTCGCACCTTTAAAATCAATAAAGAAGGAGGAATTAGGCATGAGTACCGCTATCAATTTATTTAACGGCCCGATAGGTTCTTGGCAGAGAGGATGGTTTTCTTTCTATTTTGACCAAGTGGAATTAAGTGAAGTCGGAGAAAGATATTTAAAGGGTGTTTTAAATAAACACTCCGATATCGAGCCGGCGATAATAATCGATCTTGTGAAGTATCTGACCGTGGCCGGTTTTATGGAAGGAGCTGAAGATGTTCCTGTTCCTTATGACGGCTCCAGGATCGATCAAGCTTCAATAAACGCTTACCGGGTTACCCGAGAGAAGAAAAGAGGGTTGGTTGTAAGGGATTTAACTGAATTGAGGAGTAAAAACAGGCTGACTGTCGCCGAGGGCCTTGCTTTAATTGATGAATTCTTAAAAGATAATAAGGCGATATTTTCCGGCTTCCCGCACGGAAAAAGTTTTTGGCAAGATTATCCTTTTGGAATTATCAGAGCCGAAGGATTGTTCAGCATGTTCGACATCGAAGAGATGGATATGGAAGGTTATCTGGATTTTTTAAGCCTGAACTTTAAAGAAAAATACGGAATATTCGGCGGTTACTTTTGGGATGCCCATAAAACCACCGGTTTTCCGATCGATCATGACCGGAAGCGAAATGTTTTTAAGGCCAAGGGACCGGCCAAATTCATCGGAAAAGTAAACGTGGACGGAGAAGAAAAAAATATTTATTTGAGAGTCAACCCCGGAAACGGAGAAGGGTATGCCGGGATAGCTTTCAATATTGTGGCCGATACCCCGACTACGAACTTATTTGATGTCGCTTTTTATTTAGTTAAAGAAAAGGGCGTGGTCCATCCCCGAATTGTTAAAATTCAAAGGATGCCTCTTCAGTTAAACAAGAATTTGGAGTATCAAGACGGTTTTGTCCCTCATGAAATGTTTCCGACAAGGAAAAAACTGGCAAAATTGCAAAATGCCGTAGCTGATCTTTTGGAGGGTGATGTTTTCGGAAATCTTTTGATGGCCGTGATCGGTTATTATCAGGCGCGCAATTTTTCTTTAATAAGCGGAATAACCGGGGCTAAAAATAAGTGGTTGCTGTATCATGCCGATGAAGTGGTAAACTGTGAAAAAGAAGGAGAAGAGAAGGCTTTACAAAGAGCGCTCAACATGTATGACCAAAGATTTGCCAAATTGGGACTGGAACAAAACGGCCGTATTTGGCATTCTTCTTTAATGAACGGGGATTATTGCCGTTTGTTAAACAATGCCCTAAATTCGGAAAAAATAGATCAAGGAGAGATTATCAAGATCAAATGTCCCAATGGAAGGATCAAAAAGGTTACTTTGCCCAAATTTCGGTCCTTGGTGAGTGAAAGAGGGCTGGCCCGTTTGGTCGAGCATTTGCGTGACTTGATAGACTTTCCGGAAGTGGACGACAAAATGTTTACCGATGCCGCACATTTATTCAGAACCAAGAGAAAAAAGGATCTGGCAAGAGTTGAACTTGCCAAAGAAGCGGTTATCTATGATCATAAATATCCGCAGGGGAAGACCGCTTTAATTTAAACAAAGGGGCGGTTCGAATTCAAATCGAACCGCCCCCATTTTTAACATTCGATAAGCAATATCATCATTATAATTATAAACAATAATTAAAGATCAAAATTATGAAAAATAGAAAGGGGGTTGATAAAAAAGAATTAACATCTTTATTCTTGGAATTGGTTCAAATAGACAGTCCCACCGGAGAAGTGGAAGATTTTAGGCAATATCTGGAGGATTTTTTCATTAAAAAAGGCTTCCGGGGCGGTCGGGACAAGTATGGCAATTTAATTTTTAAAACTCTTGATTTCAATCCGAAGAATTCTTTGCTTTTAACTTCTCATATTGACACTGTTCAATCCGGACGGGGAATAAAGCCGATAGTGGAAGAGAATATTATTAGGAGCGAAGGGGACACTATATTGGGGGCTGATCCGAAATCCGGAATAGCTTCCATTCTTTATGCAATAAATGATTCGGGAGCGGAAAATTTGCGCGATCTGGAGTTTATTTTTTCCACCAATGAAGAAGAAGGGGTTCATACCTTAAATTACGCCGAAGTCAGCTCCGGCAAGGCGTTGGTTTTGGATCACGGCGCCCCTGTAAACGAAATTTTGGCTTTTAGTCCGTTTGCTTATGTTTTTTTGATTGAAGTGAAGGGCAAGAGAGTGTACGCTCAAACCGACTACTCATCCGGAGCCAACGCCATTGAGGCTTTGTGTAAAATGATCAACTCTCTTCCTTGGGGTTTTTATAAAAAAGGATGCATCGCCAATACCGGTAAAATAATCGGCGGGGAGGCAAATACCATAGTGGCTCCTTATGCGAGCTTGGAGGGAAATATTTATTGTTTTGATAAGAATGACAGGGAAGAGTATATAGACAGGATCAGGAGAACGGCCAAAGAGGTAGATAAAGAATTCGGAACAACAACCACTGTTAAGTTGCCGGAAGAGTATGAGGGTACCTATCCGGATCTTAATGCCAAAACCTTCCAAACCTTAAAAAAAATTTATCAAAAAAACGGAGTGGACATTAATTTTAGCCGGGAGTTTATTATTAGTTCCAATAATTGTTTGGCTACTAAAAAAATAGATTCGGTGAATATCGGCTTGGGATACAAAAAGCATCACACTTGGGAAGAAGAAATATCCATATCTCAATGGTCAAAGTTTACCGATATTTTGATGGAATTTCTCTTTTCCGAACATATGAAATAGGGGAATAAGCCGGAAAAGCAATTAAAAAACACGCCCTTTTTGGCGTGTTTTTTATACTTGGCCTTAAAAGGCGGGTTTACTTTATTCACTCTTTTTTGCAGCCGGTACAATGTTTACAAATTTGGAGGTTTTTACTCTATTATTGAATTTTTTCATGCTTTTGTTGGTAAACTCCACAAAACCGGACACTTTGGCGAACAAAGTGTCATCCTTTCCCTTATCCACATTATTGCCGGGCTGGAAACGCGTCCCTCTTTGCCTGATTATAATGGAGCCGGCATAAGCAAATTGTCCTTGGCTGAGTTTTACCCCCAGTCGTCTTCCGGCTGAATCCTTAACAACCGTGGAACCTCCGGCTTTTTTATGCGCCATATAACATTTTAACCGCGATTTTATTTTTTTAAATATAAAACTACGGCGGTCATTATTTCTAATTGATCACAAGAATAATATATCATTAAAGAAGGGGAGTGTCAAGGAAGCGTGGATGATTTGAGGGGGTGGCTTTAACGCCTTGAATGTGTTATAATTTATGTATCTGTGGTAATATGTAAATATAGAATAAATAAAGATAGCGGGATAATATATGAATTTTGATTTTAAAAAAACAACTTATATTTCTTTCGGCCTATTTTTAACGTTTTTTTTGTCGGTTCTATTCTTCGGTTACCATTTATTTTATTTTGTCAATGAAGCCAAAGGAGAAAGCGGAACTTCGGCTGACGGGGAAGTAAAAATGTTAGAGCGGAAAATAGGGGATAAAAGAGATAAAATTGAAGATATCAAAGAGAAGCAAGAAGAATACTCTAATCTTATTTCAGAAGCGCAACAAAAGCAAAAGACCTTAGAAAATCAACTGGATATACTGGACAACCAAATAGCCAAAGCGGAATTGGAAGTGGAAAGAGTGGAGGGAGATATATCCCGAGTGAATTTGGATATTGCAAGAGTAAAGGTTGAAATTGAAAATAAGAACAAACAAATAGATGAGCAAAAAGAACATATAGCCGATATTTTGCAGTTGCTTTATAAAGAAGGGGAGGCGGATGCGTTAAAGATAGTTCTTTTAAATAACACTTTAAGCGAATTTTTGGATAGATTAAAATATTTGGAGGATGTCAACGAAGAGATGAATAATAGCGTGGAAGAACTTAAAGAGTATAAAAAAGAATTAGAGGAGAATAGAGGAAAGCTGGAGGTTAAAAAAAGCGACCTGGAAGAATTAAAGAAAGAATTAAAGGATAAAAAGTTGGCTTTGGAAGACAAGAAGGATCAAAAACAATATATACTTCAGGAAACCAAAAATTCGGAAGAAAGATATAACGGTTTATTGAAAAAAGCCGAACAAGCCCAAAAGCAAGCTCAACAAGAGATAGTAACCTTGGAGAAAGAGGTGAGGCAAAAGATGGAAGATCTGTCCAAAGATAAACTGGAGCTCAATCCGAACGGGCTTATATGGCCATTATCCGGTGAACACACCATAACAGCCACTTTTCATGACCCGGATTATCCTTTTAGATATTTATTCGAACACCCGGCCATAGATATCAGGGCTTCCCATGGGACGCCGATAAAAGCCGCCGCCTCCGGTTATGTGGCAAGAGTGAAATTGGATCAAACCGCCAGTTACGGTTATATAATGATCGTCCACGGAGAAGGCATGTCCACTGTTTACGGCCATATAAACGAAAGTTATGTATCAGAGGATGATTATGTTACCCAAGGGCAAAATATCGGCTTAAGCGGGGGGCTGCCGGGAACTCGGGGAGCCGGTTATTTAACCACCGGTCCACATTTGCATTTTGAGATAAGGAAAAACGGGATTCCTGTTAATCCGCTGGATTATTTGCCCAATAATTATTCTATATTATAATTCGATCATTCTTCATCGTTTATTTTGTTTCCCCCGTGAGCTTTTTTATGAATATCCCTAAGTTTTTTGTTGGTGACATGAGTATAGATCTGAGTGGTGGAAATATTTTTATGCCCCAAGAACTCTTGAACCAATCTTAAATCAACCCCTTGATTTAAAAGGTCGGTGGCAAAAGAGTGCCTTAAAGTATGCGGCGTGGAATTGATCGGTAAACCCGCAATTTTTACATATTTTTTTATGATCTCCTCAATGCTTTTGGGAGTTAAACGCCTTGATCGATCTGTTTTTTCTATACCCGGTTTATAATTGATAAAAAGAGCATTATCCATATCTTGTCTGCTCTCAAGGTAATTGCGTAAAGCATCAATAGCTCTTTCTGAGAAATAAACCGTTCTGATCTTATTTCCTTTACCGATTATTCCGACCTCCAGATCATCGGTATTTTTTTTAATACGTAATTGATCCCTGTTCAATGCCACAAGCTCCGAGACTCTAAGACCGGTGGAAAAAAGAGTTTCCAGGATCGCTTTGTCTCTTAAGCCTATTCGGGTGTTGACCCCGGGTGCGTTTAAAAGTTGTTTTATTTGTTCTAATTTTAGGAAATTTACCTCTTTATCACCTTTGTCTTTGGCAAGCTTTACCTTGGAAGGGGGGAGGGTGTCAATATCTTTTTCAACAAAATATTGGAGAAGGCACCTCAGGGCTATTAAATAATAATTTTGAGTGGATTTTTTTAGGGTTTTCTTGCTCTTCGGATCAATATGCCTTGATAAATATAGTCTATATCTCCAAATGTGATCGGTTGAAAGTTGATGGGGGAGAAGATGGTCAGATTTGTCTTTTTTTAGCCAATAAAAGAACTTATTTAAAAATCTGGCATAGTTTTCTTGCGTCTTATTGGAAAGACCTTTTTCAACTTCCAAGTAGTCCAAAAAATCGTAAAGATGGTTTGGCAAGGATTTGTTTTTTTTCATAGTTTAAGATAAATAATTTTAAAATGTAGCTTTGGCCGGAAAGGGTATAAGGAATGATTCTTTGAAGCAAGGTTGATCTTATTGTAATATATTACTTCGCATAATATAGGTTAATTAACGTATTAGGTTAATTTTAACGCATTTTTAAACTTTCGGCAACCCCTCCGATACCTTTTTACATCATTCTTGCCGGAATGAATAATGTTGTCAAATCATCCGGGGCCCGGAGTTTTTTAGGAACTGATAGTTAAGCCGAATATTTGTATCTCCGGAAAGAATATCAATAATATTTTTAAAAATAAAAGAAAAAAGCCTATTACCACTAAGCAAAACAGTATTACAGCTGTTGTAAATACTAATTTAAAAAAAGTTTCCATACTCTTTTCGGGCCGATTTTGGCTTTATTTTTAAAAATTGTTTTCCCTCCCCTATTTTTATTTAATTTTAGCTAAAATATTAAAATATTACCTAATAATGGCCTTTATCATTGATAATATATTTTGTCCTCATATCTTACATCTATATATTCCGTGTCTTTAAAATCTTTTTTTATTTTTTGGTCTTTTACGACCAAGAGGTTTATTAGTTGCTCTTTCGGATCTTCAGAGGCATTAAAATAAACTTCCGGCCCTTGCTTCAAAGGAACCTCAACAGTATTCGCCTCGGAGGAAAGAATGAATTTTTCAGGCTCAAGATCGTCTTCGTTATTATGATTTTTATCAAATTCATTGTATAAGTCAAGTATAAAATCGATATCACTTTCTTTCGCATGAACGCGATCATCCTCGACTTTCCCGTTTTTCTCATTAATGATCAGGGGAAGGTCATGTTCTTCTTTTCTTTCGGCATATTCTTCTTTATTCAATTTTTTTAAAATATATCCGTTTTTGGCGGCATAGTAATAATTTTCTTTTTCTTGCCACACATAAGCATAAGACTCCTCTTTGATATTTATAACCAAAGTATTGGGCCATTCTTTTTCAATTTTTAGTTCTTTCGGTCTCACCTTTTCATTTATGGCCTTTTTTGTTTCTTCGACATTGAAAAATATAAGATTTTGTTTTTCTTCTATTGTCCGGCGGGCCGTTTTTTCAATCTCGGCCGATGACACTCTTTCGGCTCCTTTTACATTAAGCCGATCTATGTGCCATACCGGACAAAAAAGAAAAAACCAGGCAATACCCGCAAGGACCGGCAAAACCGCCAAAGCGATCAATTTGGTTTTCAGCGGGATAGAAGGAATATTTTTCTTTTTCTTTTTTCGTTTGCTCAAAAAAGGATTATCCAATTTTTTCTTATGATAATCCATTTTTTTCCTTTTTTTTATTTTATCCTTTTTTCTTTTTAGCGCCATAAAGCAGGTTATTTTTAACAGCCAAACTTATTAAAAAAGCATATATGTGATGATCGCCGAAGCGGTCTAAATGGTATTCTTTTTCTTCTTGATCAAAGACCACCGTTATTATCTCCCCTCTTTCTCCTTTTCCGGTTTTTTTTGCCTGTATATCGGCTTTCTCCCCTAGTCCGAAAAATATAACCCGGGCTTTGCCGCATTTCCGCAATCGTTTTATTCTCGGGTTATCACGGTTAAGTATCACTAATCCCCGGCGATCGGTTTTTTTTACAAGTAATCGATATTCTTCCATCATTTCGTCCATATCACTATAGCCTTCCAAGTATCTTTGTGTCACATCGGTTATAACCGATATGGTCGGTTTTATAAGAGACAAGAGGTATTTCATATCCCCGGTATCGGATGTACCCAACTCCAAAACCAAATAATCCGGAAAATCTTTTTTAAAAATGACCATCGGAGCTTTCAAAATGGCCGGAATCCATTTTTTATAATAATTATAACCGCTGGGTAAATATAAAATGGCCAAAGGAAGGCCTATTTCGGTGTTGAAGTTATTGGGATTTACTCTGATCGAGAGTCCGGCTTGTTTCAGTTCCCGCGCAATATAATTTTTGGTAAATGTTTTGTTGGTGTTGCCGGCAATGCCGATGATGGTCGGCCGTTTTATAAAGAGGACCAATTTGGTTATGACCTTTAAGTAATATTTTAATATATGTTTTAAGAGGGTTTTTGTCATAATTGTCCGATCAGTGAATAAAGCGAAAATTTTTATTGAGGAAACATCTTCTCCATCCTATCAAAAGCTTTATTTATATCTTTTTCATCCCGTCCGAAACTCATTCTTACGTGCCCTTCTCCGTTCGGCCCGAAGGCCATACCGGGTACCGCGGCCACTTGAGCTTTTTCCAAAAGTTGCATGACGAATTTCCAAGAATCCACTCCCCCGTCTTCATTGAGAATGTTTAAATTATATTTTCGGCTTATATCGGGTAATATTTTAGGAAATACGTAATAAGCTCCGCTCGGAGTGACAAAATCGAAAATATGCGGCATTTTTTTCAACCTTTCGCATATCAGATCTCTTCTTTTTTGATAATTGTAAAACAAGCGCTCTTTATCCAAGTCCCCCATTTCCAAACACCCCATGGCGGCATATTGGGATATAACCGGAGCGCAGGTCACCAAGCTATCGTGGACTTTAATGATCTCTTTCACTATTGAGCTGTCGCTATGAAGATAGCCTATTCTCCAGCCGGTCATGGCAAATGCTTTGGAGAAAGAGAATATCCTTATTATCTTTTTTCTCAATTCCGGCAATTCGGCCGGAGAAAATATTTTATCATTATCAAATATAAAATCTTTATATACTTCATCCGATATTAAAAATAAATTATGTTTTCGGGCCAATTGCGCCAAATCCAATTGTTGTTTTTTGGTATAGATGGTGCCGGTGGGATTGTTCGGATTGCAATAAAAAATAGCTTTCGTTCTTCCGGTGATCGCTTTTTTATAATTTTCGATATCAAAGGCCCACCCGTTTTTTTCGTCCAAGGGAACAAAAACCGGTTTACAGCCGGCCAGTTTAATAACTTCTTTATAACTGGTATAAGTCGGTTCCGGAATGATAATTTCCTCTCCCGGTTCGGTTATGGCCAATATGGAAGCGGTGATGGCTTCTATGGCTCCGGCGGTGATCAATATTTCTTCTTGCCAATTATAATACATTCCTTCCTTTTCCAGATCCAGTTCTATCATTTCCCTGAGCTCCGGTAATCCCGGAGATAAAGAGTATTTGGCCACCACTCCCCTTTTCAAAGCGTTTTCCACTCTTCTCTTGATATGTTTGGGGGTATCAAAAGAAGGGATGCCTTGGGCCAAAGAGATCGCATCCGGATATTTGGAGGCTTTTAGTTCGACTTGCTTTATTATTGACAGATTTATATCTTTAGTCCTTTGGAACATGTTGTCTATAAAATTTAGTGGTGTTTTTTAGAGCTTTTTGAGCATCCGTTATTCATAAAAAATCCTCGATCGTTGTGAACTTAAAACGACTTCGAGGATATTAACGGGACATGGCGGTATCAATTAATTTGTCTAAAAATTGCGTAAAATTTAATCCGTTCGCCAAAGCCGATTTGGGAACCAATGAAGTGGAGGTCATGCCGGGGATGGTATTGATCTCCAAAAAGAAGATCGTCCGGCGTTTTTCATCCCAAATAAAATCCGCCCTGGCCACATCCCGGCAACCTATCGCTTCAAACGCTTTTATAGCTTGCTCTTGAACTTTTTCTTTGATATCGTCCGGAATTTCAGCCGGACAAATTTCTTTGGTGGCTCCGGGTTCGTATTTTGCTTGATAATCGAACCAGTCCGTTTTTTCCGGGATTATTTCTATTACCGGCAGAGCCTCCCCCGCCTCTCTGCCCATAACGGTTACCGTCAATTCGCGTCCTTTGATATATTCTTCCGCCAAAACATTGTCGTCATATCGGAAAGCGTTATTTATCCCTTCCATCAGCTCTTCCTTTGTTTTGGCTATACTTATCCCGACCGAAGACCCCAGCTGCAAAGGCTTTATTACAGCCGGCAAAGACAGGTCGGCGATCTGTTCTTCTGTGATCTCATTCTTTTTTATTATTTTTCCGTTTATTACCGGCACTCCTTGTTCTTTTACCACTGTTTTGCATATTTTTTTATTCATGGCTATGGCACTGGCCGAACAATCGGAAAACAAATAAGGAATTTGCATTATTTCCATAAGGCCTTGTATTTTCCCGTCCTCCCCGTAAGGACCGTGTAAAGCCGGAAGAACGAGCTCGAATCGACCGGCCAGGCCGTCTTCAAAAAATTGTTGCAGATCATCGCGCGGATCATATCTGTATATTTCATATTTTTCTTTATCCAATGCCCGGTATATTTGCTCTCCGGTATTAAGAGAAACCTCTCTTTCCGCCGAAATTCCTCCGGATAAAAGGGCCAATTTTAATTTTGACATATGGATTTATTTAAGATTTAAAATAAGATCTTTTAGCCGGGAGTGCCGAATGTTGGGCATTCCCGGCTGGTTCTTTCTTTTAATTCACAAAGGAGACGATTTTTTCCAAAACGGTTCCGTCTAAGGCCACAATGAAAAAAATGTGTAACGCGACGCTTGTTAAAAGGCTTAAAAGCATCCCAAAAAATTTTTTCATAACTCACCTCCTTTTTTGTTGGAAATGATCTTTTGCTCACCCGGCATAAATTTTTGTAAAACTTCCGGAATCAACACACTTCCATCTTTTTGTTGGTTGTTTTCCAGAATGGGAATCAGGATCCTGGGACTGGCCAAAGCGGTGTTGTTAAGCATATAAGTGAATTTGTTGTCTCCTTGGCCGTCTTTATATTTTATATTCAACCTTCTGGATTGCCAATCCTTGCAATTGGATGCTGAGCCGGTTTCGCCGTAATTTTCTCTACTTGGCATCCAAGCTTCCAGGTCATACATTTTGTATTTCGGTTTACCCATATCGCCGGTGCAAATTTGAAGTTGCCGGAAAGGTAATTTCAGCTCCCTGTGCAATTCCTTGGATATTTCAGTCATTTCTTGATGCAATTTTCCGGCCTCCTCTTCATCGGCTCGGCAGATGGCCACCTGCTCCACTTTCATAAATTCATGAATACGATACAGTCCCTTGGTGTCTTTGCCGTAACTTCCGATTTCGCTTCTGTAACAAGGAGAAAAACCGCAAAATTTGATAGGAAGATCTTTTTCTTCCAAGGTTTCCCCGGCATAGTAAGCCAGTAAAGACGGTTCGGCGGTGCCCACCAAGAATTTATCTTCTTTTTTAACGCTTCCATCAGGCAATATCTCGTCATTAGCTATTTTGTAAATTTCATCAGTTTCAGGGTCGTATTGCCTGCCGGCGAAGAACCCGCTTCCGAATAAAGCGAAATTTTTTACCAAAGTGGGCGGTATTATCGGCGTAAAACCCTTTTCTATCAATTTTGTCAAAGAATACATCATTAAAGCCATCTGTAGCATGGCTCCCTCGTTTTTTAAATAATACCCCCTGTAGCCGGCGGTTTTGACCCCTCTTTCCAGATCAAAAAGATCCAGCTCTTTGCCCAATTGAATGTGGTCCTTTGGAGTAAAATCGAATTCGGTCGGCTCTCCCTCTCGGTATATCTCCACGTTTTCGGCATCATCTTCGCCTATCGGCGTATCCTCTGAAGGGACCATGGGAACCCGGGCCATTAGATCCAGATATTTTTCTTCCGTTTGCCGGTGTTTTTCTTCCAATTCGGTTATTTTTTCTTTTAACTCTTTCCCTTTTTGTATTTGTTCTTGAGACGGGGCTTTTCCTCCGGAAGATTGGGCCAATTGTTTTCTTTCTCTCTTAACCTCGTCCAATTCTTGTTGCATCTCCCTCCTCCTTTTGTCAACTTGAAGAAGCTCTTCCACATCAAGATCGATCCCTTTATCCCGGGCCGCCTTTTTTACTTTTTCAGAGTTTTCCCGGATATATTTTATGTCCAACATACACTTTTATGGTTATGGATAATAGGTATATTTGTCGAGCAACAACAGTGGATACCATTCAATATTTTTATATTCCCAGTTCTTCGCTTTTTTCTTGCAAAGCCTCTAACCCCAACTGCAAAAAGGAGTCTATATCAATACCGGCCTGTTCGCATTCTTTAATTATTTCCCGGTCGCAATTGGCGGCAAAACCGGAGGTTTTGAATTTCTTTTTTAATGATTTTAATTTTAAACTGTTAACGCTTTTGTCCGGTTGCACCAAAGCGGCCGCCGCTATCAAGCCGGTTAAAGTTTCCGCGGCCGCCAAGCAATGCTGCAGTTTGGTCTGCCTTTTTTTATCTTGCCAAGCTCCGCATTCGGTGTTGCCGAAGCAATGGGATTGAACGGATTCTATAAGGAATTCACTGCCTCCTTCTTGTTTTAAGATCTCCGCGGTTTTCATGGTATGTTCTCGGGTGTTGTCCGCGGTCATATCCCAGTCCAGGTCATGCAACAGTCCGATAATGCCCCATTTTTCTTCATCCTTTCCCAGATGTTCGGCAACTTTTCTCATAATGGCCTCGGTTTCCAATGAGTGCAGTCTGGTATTTTCGTTGGATATATATTTGTTTATTAATTGTTCAGCTTTTTTTCTGTCTATGCCGAGACCATCTTCTTTATCTTTTTTTATGTCCTTGTTTTCATTGATTTTTTGTTCTTCAGATACGGAAACATTGAGATTTTTCGGCCGCATCAATGGAAATATTTGAGACTCCCGAGCGCTTTTGTCCATAAAAAAAGCGAACACTCTTTCACTCATGCCGAATCCGCAGGTGGGAGGCATTCCATATTCCAGAGCTTCCACAAAATCATGATCGAACATTTGGGCCTCTTCGTCCCCGGCGGCTCTCATTTTTTCTTGCAGAGCGAAACGTTCCGCTTGATCCACCGGGTCATTCAGTTCGCTATAACCGTTGCCCAATTCAGAGCCGGCTATGATCGGTTGAAATCGCTGGGTTAATTCCGGCCTGTTTTCATCGGTTTTGGCCAAAGGGGATATGATCTTGGGAACACCGACCAGAAACCCCGGTCCGGCCAGTTGTTTTCGGCAATATTTCCATAAACTGTCTATTCCCCTGTTCAAATTAAAGCCCTTTTCATCATATTTTATCTCCAATTGATGCAATTTGTTTTTAATTTCTTGCTCGGTAGTATTCAATATATCCACCCCGGTGAACTCTTTTACTGTTTCTTGATAGTCATACCTTTTCCATTTTTTATCCAGGTCCACTTCAAAACCGTGGATATTGAATTGCAGTGTGCCGAAAGTTTCTTTTGCCACATATTTGAATAATTCTTCAGCCAGCTTCATACCGTCCTCGTAATCGGCATAAGCCCAATAGAATTCCATTTGAGTATAGTCCTGCAAGTGTTCGGCGTCCATTCCTTCATTCCGGAATTGCCTCCCTATTTCAAAGGTTTTTTCCAGTCCGGCCACCATGAGCTTCTTTTGCCAAAGCTCTCCCATGGATATTCTCAAATAAACATCTATATCCAAAGCGTTGTGGCGGGTTATAAAAGGCTGGGCGTCCGCTCCTCCGGCGGTTGTTTCCAAAATAGGGGTTTCCACCTCTAAAAATCCTTTGCTTACCATAAAATTTCTTACAGACCTCCAAAATTCCGCCCTTTTGATAACCATGTCCTTTACTTTCGGATTCATTAATATATCCAAATACCTTTTTCTTAATCTTTCTTCTTCACTTTTTATACCGTGCCATTTTTCCGGCAACGGCCTCAGCGCCTTGCTTAACAGCTTCCAGTCGTCTACCATTAAGCTTTTTTCGCCTTTTTGGGTAACAAAACAAGTTCCGGCTATTTCCGCAAAGTCGCCTCTGTCTATAAGTTTTTTAAAATTTTTAAAAGATTCTTCTCCGATATCTTTTTTGGAAAACGCGATCTGTATTTCGCCGCTTTCATCCCGTAAAACAGCGAATATGAGATTGCCATGAGCTCTTTTGCTCATAAGCCTTCCGTTGATAGTTAGTTTTTCTTTATTTTCCGTAAAATTTTCAAAATTTTTCAATATCGATGATATTTTATGCGTCCTGTTTGATGCGGAAGGATAAGGCGGTATGTTCTTTTCCCGTAATTCGGTTAATTTCTTCAACCTATCCTCTCTTTCGCTTTGAATTTCGGAGTTGGAATTAATTTCTTGTTCAGCCATAAAAAATAACTTACTTTTTAAATCACTATCAATATTTTAGTTTGTTTTAGCCAAACAGTCAACTTGCCACAAAAGTATGCCGAAAAAACAAAAAAGCGGGGCTTTAGGCCCCGCTTTTGGATGGGAAAAGAATGGTTATTTGCCTTTTGTTTAAGGCTGGAAAATGGTTTCCGGCATAATGACAACTTTCTCTACTTCCGGAAACTGCAGGGCGGTTTTTTCGATCTGGGCCTTAAGCAGTTCGACCCGGCAGGATCCTCCGCTTGTAAATCCGGGCACTTCGCTAAAAGTAAGAGTTAATTCTCCGGTATTCTCATCCAGTTCCATTTCTTCCAGCTTAAATTCCGGATCGGGGAATTCGGTGTCAAATCCTTGGCTTTCTTCCTCTTCGGTTAATTTTCCTTCAAGCAATAAATTTATAGTTTCTTTTATTTCATTTTGAGCCGGGATTATCCTTTCAACCGGCAGAACGGAACTTTCGCTACACATAACATTTCCTCCTTCATCCGTGTCTTCTTGTTGATTGTAGTAATACAGATCAACTGTTTGCGGTTGCAATCGATCAACTCCTTGGCCTCCTTGTATGGCTTCTTCGGTTATTTCGTTGAACTCATTGTCTGTTATTGCTTGCTCCACTTCTCCGTGTTCCACGTTTACGGTAGTTATATGAGGAGTGATGGCCTGGGTGACCATTTGTCCTTCCCTATCCCCGAATCCTCCATGTCGCGATTTGAAAGTAAAAGTGAATTCATAGCAATCTTGGCAATCGTTCTTATCAAGAGTTTTTGCTTCTTTTAAAGACAGATCCTCTCCGTCATATGTATAGGTCGGGCATTCATTTTTCATCCAATCCCGAGCTAATCGTTTTGAACCTTCCAAACTGTAGATCTGATCCTGTTCTTTGTTTTGATTTTCATTTTGTTGCGGGTCGCTTTCTCCGCTTTGCAGAACGGCCCAGCCGGCCACTATTAAAATGGCGGCTACCAAAAAAATAATGAGATTTTTTTTCATAAGTTTTTCCTTTTATTATTTATTTTAATTCCTTTAACTTTTACAACGAAAAACTGATAAAAAAGTAACATTTTTATCAGTTATTCGGAGATCCGTTTTTTGACATTCTGCTCCCTTCGTTTTTGCCGGCCAGCTTCTCCACAACAATACCGTTCAATAAAGAAAAAATGATCATATATATTGACATTACCACGCTAAAAGGTAAGCCGAAGTAATAGATCATGGCCGGCAAGAATTGTATTTTAACATTCCTGTTGTATAAGATCACGGCTATTAGGGAATTTTTCATTCCCTTTTTTTGCAGGTCGCCGAAAACCGGATATAGCACATAAGGCGGCCCGGCTATTAAAACGCCGGCGATAACCGCATAAAGCCACCCCTTTATTCCCGATTTTTCCCCTATATGTTTTTGGATCTTTTGAGGGTCCAAATAACGGTTTATAATGTAGATAACCGCAAAAACAAGGATCAATATCGGGATGATCTGTATAAAAATTTCAACCGTTTTTATAACAGCCTTTTCCACTAAAGCCGGATCGAATAAAGCTACTATAGCATAAATACCGACAACTGCCAATAAGAATTTAATTCCATTGGACATTCTTTTCTTTTTCATTTTTTTAACTTCGTCTCGGATCATATGCCTAAAATATTTAAAGTGGCTATAGTTAAAACGGCCACTATTATGGCAAAAAAGAAATTGACAACATTTCTCCAAAGCGCAAATTTTTTACCCAAATAAGATATTTCCACAGGAAGCATGGCCAATCCCACGGTGGTCCATGCCAAAATAAAGGCCGATACCGCCAATAGACTGACCCCGCCGGCCAAAAGTTCTCCCCCGGCAATATAACTTGTTAAAGGGATCCCGAAGGATACGCTTCCGCCTATAGCCCCCAAAAACGGATCTAAGAAGTAGTTGCCCGTAAATATTTCGGAATAAAAGTTTTTAAAAAGGGGGTTGGCCAGATTAACCAAAAGCAACACTCCGATTATCATGGGGAAAGCCATTTTCATACTATTTATGGTTTTTCTTAAATTTTCCGACATTTTAATTCGATAATTATATTTTTTATCGGTGTTGCTTGCGGTTTTGAAACCTCGTTATTTCCATTTAAATGGTATCAAATATTTCAATAAAGTTAAAATTTTTTAAAAAAATGTTTCACACTGATCAGTGTGAAACATTTAGGGGGTATGAATTCATGATAATTGGATCTTCCAAGAGCTTTTTAATTTTTATTGGCTTAAGGCTTCTCTTAAGTGGGTTTTTACAGGCGCTTCTTTTTTAACTATCTTTTCCATAACCACTGCGGCGGTCAGGTCTCCGGTTACGTTGGTGGCCGTCCTCATCATCTCCAATATTCTGTCCACTCCCACTATGAGAACAATGCCGGCGGTGGGTATTCCGATACTGACAAGCACGGTTGATAGAATAATTATTCCCACTCCGGGAGTGGCCGGGGTGCCGATGGAAGCTCCCACGGCCGTCATTATCAACACCAGAATGGCGCCGATACCCAATTCAATGCCGAAGATCTGGGCCAGGAAAATAGTGGCCACCCCTTGATAGAGGGCTGTGCCGTCCATATTTATGGTGGCTCCGATGGGAATGACAAAATTGGATACCGAAGATCTCACTTTTAGTTTTTCCTCGGCTATCTTGGTAGAAAGCGGCATAGTTACAATGGAGCTGTCGGTGGAAAAGGCCAACAGTTGCGCCTCCCGGATATTGCTTAAGAACCTCAAAGGATTTCTACCGCCGATGACCATAACTATAAACAAATAAACAAGGATCATGATAAACAAACCGGTCACCACCGTTCCCATATAATAACCGATGCTGAACAGAGATTGGATGCCGGTTTTCATGGTTAACTGGGCCAACAGGCCGAAAACGGCTATCGGGGCCAGAAGCATGGTCCAACGGACTATTTTCATGCATACCGCTTGCACTGAATTCAGAAGATTCAGGATCGGCTTGGACCTCTCCGGTTTAATGCTCACCAAGGCCAATCCTATGATTATGGAGAATATGACCACCTGAAGCATTTCCATATTCACCATATTGTTGAGCGGATTATCCGGTAATGTCGCCACCACCTTTCCCGGTAACTCATTTAGTTTTATTTGTTTCTGCTCTATCTCTTCTTGGTTTACTTTGACTTCGCTAAATTCTTGAGTAAAAGCGGAAGTATCCACATATTGGCCGGGCTTGATGAACTGGGTGATCCCCACTCCTATGGAAACGGCGATGATAGTGGTGAAAAGAAAATAGAGCACCAATCCTACCCCCATTTTTTTTAGCTGTTCAAAATTCTCGCTGGCCGCTATCCCCCGGATAATGGAAGCCAATATCAAAGGGATAACTATCATTTGGATGAGAGTTAAAAAAATGTGTCCCGGCAAGGCCAGCCAACTGCCCAAAGTTTCCGCGTTTTCTCCGGCCAATAACCCGAACTCGGAACTGAATATAAGGCCGACAGCAATACCCAAAAACATGCCGATCAGGATCTTGAGCCACAACCTGCCCTCCACCAAAGCGCTAATGTGTTCATTTAAGTGTTTTAAACTGTGGGGCGCGAAATATTTAAGAGGATTGAACATAAGATTCATTCAATGATATGGTTTTCTCAAAATCTTTTTTGAACATAATTTTATATTTAAATATTCAATTCAAAATTTCAATATTTTCCACCACTACGTCTTTAACCGGCCTATCGCCTCCATCGGTTTCCACTTGATCGATGCTTTCCACTACCTCCATTCCTTCCACCACTTCTCCGAAATTGGTATGTTTGCCGTCCAACCAAGGGGTG
>CAZEHL010000011.1:0-10269 GCA_964512155.1 uncultured Gammaproteobacteria bacterium
TTTTCCGGATCGTTGGCGGCTATCAGTTCGGTGTTCGGAGTATCCCGTTCTTCCACTCCCAAAAAACCGTCTCCCTCTATTTTATAAACTTCGCCCAGCCTAATGTCAAAGCCGGCTCCTTCCGGATTGTTAAGCTCCCGGTCGGATAGGTTTTCCACCAAATTATTTTCTTTTACCATTTGTAAAAGTTTTTGGATGCCGATGATCATAATTATTATTGATATTTATTATTGTAAATGTATATTTCCTTCAAATTTCCTCAATTTTATTCCTTTCCTGTCCGCCAGTTCTTTGGCTTCATCCTCTCTCTCTGTTTCTTTACCTCCGGATTTGATGCGTTCATATTCTTCAAAATAAATCACTTCTTTAATTCCGGCGTTATTCAATGACTTCATGCAATCATAACAGGGAAAGGTGACCGTATACAAGGTAGCGCCCCGCAGTCGGCGGGTATCTTGGGTATTGATAATGCCGTTGATCTCGGCGTGAGCCCCCCGGCATCTTTTTAGTTCCCCGGTCTTGGGATCTCCGTCCACTTTAGCGCATCCGACATCTATACAGTGATAATCTCCTTCAGTCGGGCCGTTATAACCCAAAGAAATTATTCTTTTGTTTTCATCCACAAAGACCACGCCCGTCTCTACGAATTTACAGGCTGTTCTTTTGGCCACCAGCAAGGCCAGATTCATAAAAGTTTCATCCCAGCTGAGTCTTTCTGTTTTCGGATTTTCCAATTTGCCCATATTATTTTTTTCTTTAATTATTAATATACAAGACTTATCGGTATTATTTACAAAATAATATTTATTAGTAAAAGAATTCACTTCGCAAGCGAGAAACCCTTTTTTGTTGACCTAAGGGTTGGCGCTTATCGGGTAGGCAGTCAACAAAAAAGGGTTTCTCGCTTAGCGGTTAGACTCAAAATTATAAATAACGCCAATAAATTCTACACTTAATATTGTATCATTTTAGCAGAACGGCGACAGAGGAGCAAATTTTTCCACCTTCAAAAAACTCGAGATATTTTCTCGAGTTTTTTGTTTCTATTTATTTTAAGGCCACTTTTATGCCCGGCCCCATAGTTGAGCTGATGGTTATATTTTTGATATAAGTTCCCTTGGCTCCGGCCGGCTTGGCCTTTCTGACCGTTTCAAG
Source organism: uncultured Gammaproteobacteria bacterium (assembly GCA_964512155.1). Taxonomy (GTDB): domain Bacteria; phylum Patescibacteriota; class Patescibacteriia; order Patescibacteriales; family JAGXOH01; genus JAGXOH01. Next base: position 1,156 of record CAZEHL010000011.1, read on the forward strand.
CAAAGTATTAAAATTTTCTTCCAATTTTTCAGTTTCAAATGATCTTTTTCCGATAATGGCGTGTATATTGCCGGTATTGTCATTTTTGAAACTTATTTTTCCCTTTTTTAATTCTTGTACCGCCCGGGCCGGATCATCCGTAACCGTATCGTTTTTAGGGGAAGGCATCAATCCTCTGGTTCCCAAGGTTTTGGCGATTTCGGTCAATTTTTTCATCATGGAAGTTTGAGCGACAGCTACATCAAAGTCGGTCACCTCGCTTTTTTTGATCTCTTCAATCAGTTCTTCTCCGCCCGCTATATCGGCGCCGGCGGCTTCCACTTCTTTCTTTTTATCAGATTCCACAAAAGCGGCCACTTTAATATCTTTACCTGTTCCGTGGGGCAGGGTAACAGCCGTTCTTATTTGTTGGTCTCCCTTTTTAGGATCTATCCCCAAATTAAAATGAACCTCGATAGAAGCATCGAATTTGGCTTTGGACATCTTCTTGGCCAATTCCAAAGCCTGTCCAATGGGATAAGTCTTATTCTTTTCATATGCCAATTCTTCCTGTTGTTGGGCAGTCTCTTTTTGTTCGTTTTGTTTTTGTGTATTTTTGCTCGTCATAGTAGTTTTTATCAGTGGTGTTAACGGCGTTTCTTTGTCACCTCCCACTTTATTATTGATTTATATTAAGTGACGGGTTAAAGCCGAACAAGCAATGATCTTCCTTATTTAATCTCCACTCCCATTTGCTTGGCGGTTCCCTTGACCGTCTCCATGGCCTGTTCCACTTTATTGGTATTTAAGTCCGGCAATTTTATTTCAGCTATTTCTTTTACTTGGTCTTCAGTTAAACTGCCCACTTTATCGGCCGGAGCTTTGGAGGATCCTTTTTTGATATTGGCGTATTTTTTGATCAACTCAGAGACCGGAGGAGTCTTTAATTTAAAATCAAAACTTTGATCGTCATAAACCGTCAATTCCACCGGAACCACTTCTCCCATTCTGTCCCCGGTGGCTTCATTGAATTTGGTGCAAAAATCCTGGATATTCAAACCGTGTTGTCCCAATATCGGACCGACCGGCGGCGCCGGGCTGGCTTGTCCGGCCTGTATTTGCATTTTTATTACTTGTGATACTTTTTTCGGCATAAGATTATTATAATGCGAATCTACGAATTTATGTGAATGCTTTGAATTAATGTTGTGCGAATGTATGTTTAGCAATTATTCGCATGGTCCATATAATTCGCGGAATCCGCATTTTTGTTTATAATTTTTGTATTTGCAAGAAATCCAATTCCACGGGCGTTTCCCTGCCGAACATGGATACCATCACTTTTACTTTTCCTTTTTCTTCATCTATTTCAGTGATCTTGCCTTCCAAGTTTTTAAACGGGCCATCCGTTATTTTGACCGGCGTATCAACAGCCAGGTCGATCTTGTATTTCGGTTCTTCCACGCCCATCCTTTTTTGCAGTTGCTTGATCTCGTTTTCGCTTACCGGAGTGGGGACGGTGCCGGATCCTATAAATCCGGTTACATTCGGAGTGTTCCTGACCACATACCAGGATTCATCGGTAACGATCATTTCCACCAATACATAGCCGGGAAATATTTTTTCTTCTACCACGCGTCTTTTTCCGTTTTTAATTTTGATCTTTTTTTCAATCGGCACTATCACATCAAATATTTTTTCTTCCATGTCCATGGATTCGATTCTTTGTTTCAAATTTTGGGCGACATTTTCTTCATATCCGGAATAAGTATGAAGGACATACCATCGTCTGCCCTTGTTTAGATCTTGTTTGACCATAAAGGCGAAAGATTAGAATTACATAATTAATTGAAATAGCCGGCTGAATATTTTGTCCAGCCCCCCTAAAAAGACAGCCAACCCTAAACTGACCGCGATCACTAAAGTGCTGTATTTATATACTTCTTTCTTGGTCGGCCAAGTAACTTTTTTCAATTCCTCGGTAGAGGCTTTAACATAGTTTATAAATCTGGTTATTATCATAAATATTGGTTTAATCCTAATTAAAAACCGCCTCTCGGAAAAAGCGGGCAGTTACTGATATAAATAATACAGTATTCCTTTTTGCCTGTCAAGCAAATTTGTAAAAAACCACGCATCCGGATGCGTGGTTTATGTTCTTTCGGTTGTTATCCTCCTCCGTTTTTAGTTCCTATTATCAGAACTTGCATTTTTCTGGTTCGAGCACGGTCAAGCTCGAAAAAAAGAATCCTTTGCCAGGTCCCCAGTTGCATTTTTCCGTCCAGGATGTTGATGCAATGGTTACTCGGCAACCGAGCGGCCTTGCAGTGGCTATGGCCGTTCCGGCATTCATCATCGCACATGTTCTCGGTGCGGACACTGAAATCATCGTGTTGATAATAAATATCCCGGGGAGCCAGCCTATCTAGGCTTTTTTTAAGATCTTCCAAAAGACCGGTTTCTTTTTCATTCAATAAAACAGCGGTGGTGGTATGCAATGTTTGCACATTCACAAGTCCGCTTTTCACTCCGCTTTCCCGGACGAATTCTTTGATGTCTTCGGTAACGTCCATGTAATCATACATGCCGTTACTTTGAAATTGTATCTCTTTAGATACGGTTATCATATAAACACCCTCCTTTTTGTTTAATTGTTGGCAAGCATATAATATTTTTAAAATAAAATCAAGACAATAAGAGGGAAGACAGTATGGTTTTGGTTGATAGGAAAATATGTTATACTTTTTATAAAGAAATAATAAATAATTTATAAAAAATCATTATGAAAAAAGGAATAAATTTTATTCGAGAAAAAATCAACGGCATAATCTGGGCATTGATCGGAAACGGTTTATTTTTGTTGCTTCTGGCCGTGTTGGCCGTCTGGAGCGCTCTTTTTTTGAGGTTGATAATAGGTCTGTTTATTATTATTGTGGCTTTTATGTTCTTTTACGGGGCTTATAAAATCTATCGGATCAAGAAAGAGCTTGAAAAAATATTTAAATTGAAATAAACTCCGAGAAAGAGCGTTGTTAATTTTTTAATCAAAGATATATGAGGAAAATATTTTTTGCATCATTTTTTTTAATGATGGCTATTTTTTTAAGCGGATGCGGGTCTTCCACCGCCGGCAATAAGCCGACAATGGATGAATTGGCGGAAGACGACAAATATCATTATCAGAATCCGGATCTCGGGTTTCAAGTGGCATTGCCTTCTTCTTTCGAGTATTATCAGACCCAGAAAAAAGAAACCGATGGTTATACAGATATTGAATTTTTTGTGCCCACCTCTGATGAGAGTAACAGCTTTTCGGAAGTGGCCGGTTATGCCAAGCCTATGACAGTCAGAATCTTTGATAAGGAAGAATGGAAAAACATAGACGAGGAGGGCCGATTCCAAAAAATAGATGAAAATGGAGATTCGGTCTATACGGTTCATTTTTGGGATGACATACCGGCGGATTGGCAAGATAAATGGGGAGAAAACACCGAAGCTGAGATAGAAAAAAGCTTTGAATTTTAATCCAAATTTGAGTTTTTTTATTTTTTCGACTCATTCGGAAGCGGTAGGTATTTTTACAATTTAAAAGCAGATTGCAGTAGCGTCATTTACCACCGATAAAAGATGTTTCTCTTTCTGCTTGCATTGATATATTTTATGGTAAATCCCCATCTTCAAAAAAAACAAGAAGGCACTCTTACATTGTCTCAAAACGCCAAAAGCTTGTTTAAGGCTGTTTATTCCAAACAGAACAAAAAAGAGCCCTCAAGTGAAGAAGAGTCCAAAATAAGCGTTTCGGAATTGATATCCAAAATGGCTTTTTACTATGAAAAAATAAGGAATACAGTGGATTATCAAGAAGAGTATTTGTTGAGGAAAGGAGCTATAGAGAGAATATTAAAGAGGCAATTGATAATCGAAGGAATGATCAAAGCTTCCAAAAGCGAAGGAATAGCCAAGCATCTTTTGTATGAGTTGATAAGGGCCGGTTATCTGCCAAATAACAAAGTTCCGGAGAAAAAGATGATCGAGGTCGCCGAGTTGGTGGAAAAGCATATAAAATTAAGGAATCTGGTTATTCCTTATTACGGCCCCTCTCTGGAAAACTTGACCAATATCAACAAAAGAAAATCCAAAAAAGAAATCAAAAAAGGAGTTAATGACAGGAATGAATTAAGCGATTGGCTGTTGGACCTAATGGCCAGTGAGATAGAAGAGAATTTGGGCCAAGACACTGTCAGGGAAACGGTTGTGAATAATATGTATCGCGATCTAATGGAAACGATCAAACCGGAAGATGAGGAGTATGAAAAAGATCTTTCTATACAGATATATTTGGGCATTCATCGAAATTTTCTCAAATTCGACGAAGGAATGCTTAGTTTTATTTTATTTAAATATTATAACGGAGAATGGAAAAATCCGAGTGAGGATGATATCAAAAATATAGCTGGCAATATTGATGACCTGAGAAGATCCATACGAAGACAATTGAATCATCCTTTTAAAAAACAATTGGACAAAATAATCGGAAGATATACGGTTTATTATTCCATTCTACTTGATCTTATAACAGCCGACCCGGAAGGAAAATATTCCGAAGCGACGGCGCGCCCTCAAGCATTTCGAAAAGCGATCAACGAAACTTATACCAAAAAATACAAAGAGGCCAAATCAAAATTATGGCGGGCGGCGGTTCGCAGTATTATATATATTTTTCTTACCAAATCCATTTTTGTGGTGATTTTGGAAGTGCCGATGATCAGATGGTTTGGAGAAAATGTTGATCCGGTGGCCTTGGCTATCAATGTTTCTTTTCCGGCCGTTCTTCTTCTTGTCGCCGTTGTGTTCACCAGAGTTTCCACCGAGGAAAACGCCAAAAAAATAATTCAGGGAGTGGAGGAGATAGTTTTTAAGGAAAATAAAAACAATTCTCCCGTATATTTAAGAAAAAAAGCCGGTTTTGGCAAAAAAACCGGAACGATATTCGGAATATTCTATTCCATTACTTTTTTAATATCTTTCGGGGCCGTTATTTGGGTTTTGGACAAGATAGGGTTCAATTGGGTCAGTATAATAATATTTTTGTTCTTCCTCACCTTTGCCAGTTTTTTCGCCGTCCGCATCAGAAGGATCGTCCAGCAATATATGGTAGTGGAGAGAAAAGAGAACATCTTTACTTTTATATTGGACTTTTTTTATATACCCATCGCCGCGGTCGGGAAATGGCTTTCAGAAAGATTTTCCCGCATCAATGTTTTTATTTTTGTTTTGGATTTTATAATTGAAGCTCCTTTCAAAGTGTTTGTGGAAATAGCCGAGCAATGGACCAGATACGTGAGGGAAAGGAGAGAGGATCTCAGGTAATAATTTTCAATTTTCAATTCTCAATTTCCAATGAAAATTTTATAATTTGGCAATTCAATAAAAATTGGAAATTTTAAATTTAAAATTCGTCCCATGTCCAAATTATCCGTGATAGCCACTCCCATAGGGAATATGGAAGATATTACTTTGCGGGCTCTGCGAATTTTGTCAGAGTCTGATTTTGTTTTATGCGAAGATACTCGAGTGACCAAGAAATTACTTAGCCATTATAATATTCAAGCCAATACCTTTTCTTATCATCAGCATTCTGGAGTAAAAAAGGTTGATCATATCATTGATCTATTAAAACAAGGCAAGAATTTGGCTTTGGTATCGGACGCCGGTACTCCGGGGATATCTGATCCCGGAGGCAAGCTGATAGAGGCGGTGGCAAAGGAGTTGGGAGCCGAGGTCGAGATAGAAGCTATTCCCGGCCCTTCGGCGGTTATCGCCGCTTTATCGGTTTCCGGCATGCCGACTGATAAATTTTTATTCTTGGGGTACCCGCCCCATAAAAAGGGAAGGCAAAAGTTCATTTATTCCATTCTGGCTTCCGATTACACAGTGGCGGTTTATGAATCCAAACATCGCATCCGGAGATTTCTGGAAGAAATAGAGGGGGCTAAAGAGGTTGTGGAAAAAAGTTCGGATCAAGACATAACCATAAATATGGTGGTGTGCCGGGAATTGACCAAAATGCATGAGACTGTGTATAGAGGGAGTGTAGAAGAAATAAAGAAACAGATCATTGGAGGAGGGGAGGGTGCAAAAAAAGGTGAGTTTGTTATAATAATGAATATTGGTTAATTAGTTAATTTGTTGGATTTGCGAGCGTTATTTACAAAAAATTTTAAATACCTCCCGAGGAATCAGCAACCTTGTTTGTTGACAGCCTGCCCGATAAGCGCCGACCCTTAGGTCAACAAACAAGGTTGCTGATTCTTTCCGGTTTTTTACATTGCCGATAAAAATGCAAAACTGTAAACAATGTTAATAGATTTTACAGTTAATTTGTTAAGTTTTGTTTTTAAAAATATGAATTAATTATTAAATATGCCCCATCAAAATAGCCAATTTTATATTACCACTCCCATCTATTACGTTAACGATAAACCCCATTTGGGCCATACTTATACTACCGTGGCGGCCGATGTTTTGGCTCGTTACCACTCCATGACCGGCAAAAAAGTATTCTTTGCCACCGGTACGGATGAACACGGGGCCAAAATAGAACAAAAAGCCACGGAAAATAATGAGAATGTGGAAGAGTTTGTTGATCGTATAGCCGCCGATTTTCAATTCGCTTGGGATGAGCTGGAAATATCTTATAATTTTTTGGGCGGTTTTATCAGAACCACCGATCCCAAGCATATGCGGGCGGTTCAAAAAACCCTTCAATATTTATACGATAAAGGGGATATTTATATCGGAGTACATGAAGGCTGGTATTGCCGGGGTTGCGAGCAGTACAAGACCGAAGGAGATCTAATAGAAGGGAAAAGGTGTCCTGATCATAACACAGAAGCGGAATGGATGAGTGAAGAAACTTATATGTTCCGGATGTCCGCTTACTCTGAGCAATTGTTAGCAAAAATAAAAAATGATGAATTAAAGATAAGACCGGAGGAAAAAAAGAATGAAATCATTAGCTTTTATAAGAATCACGGGTTGCATGACATTTCTTTTTCCAGAAAGAATGTGAAATGGGGAGTGCCGTTGCCGTTTGACAACTCCCATACCGCTTATGTATGGGCGGACGCTTTCCTGAATTATTTAACCGTTTTGGGTTGGGACGGCGATCCGGACAACAAACCCGAAATGTGGCCTCCCCAGTTGCAACTTATGAGCAAGGATATATTAAGAGTGCACGCCACTATTTGGCCGGCTATGCTTTTGGCTTTGGGATTGCCTTTGCCTAAACAGATGTTTGTGCACGGCTTTTTCTTGGTGGACGGACAGAAAATGAGCAAATCCATAGGTAATGTAGTGGCTCCGGCAGACCTTATTAACAGATATGGAGCCGATGGTGCCAGATATCTATTGATGAGCGCCACCCCCTTCGGCCATGACGGAGATATCAACTGGGAGAGGTTTGATGAGAAGTATAACGCCGATCTGGCCAACGGCTTGGGCAATCTTTTAAATCGCGTAGTGTCTTTGACTGTTAAATATTTGGATGGAATCGTCCCGGAGATAGAACCTGAAGAAGGAGAAAAATTAAAAATAAAAGGAGTGGAGGGTCTGGATAAAAGCTTTTCCCAAGACATAAACGATATTTGGAGCGAATACCGGCAATCCTTTGAAGAGATCCATTTGGATGAAGTATTGCGCCATCTTAACAAACTTTTAAGCCACTGTGATAAGCATATAAACGCTGTCAAACTTTGGGAGCTGGTCAAAGAAGACAAACAAGAAGCCGCCAAGCATTTGTATTGTTTAGCTGAGACATTAAGGCAGATAGGTTGGATGATAATACCTTTTATGCCCGGTTCCACCTCGTTTTTATGGGAATATTTGGGCTTGAAACCGACAAAGGAGATAGAGCGGAGTCTGGAAGATGCTAAGAGATGGGGAGGATTAAAGGGAGGAGAGCAAGTGGTTAAAGGGGCCCCTTTATTTCCGAGAATAAACTAATTGTCGCTTTTAAGCCTTCCTTAATGGTTATTTTATAAATGTCAAATGACAAAATCCAAATGACAAATCAAGCTCAAATGTCAATTGGTAATTTGTTAATTTATTATTTGGATTTCATTTGTCATTTGAGCTTTGTCATTTAAATTTTTGAGATATTATGACTTTTCTGGATATAATCTTACTTTTCATCTTGGCCGGATTTGTTTTTTACGGCCTCTTTTACGGCCTCATTAAAACAGTCGGTTCTTTGGTGGGCGTGATCTTGGGAGCCTGGGGGGCGGCCCATCTTTATTTGTCTTTTTTTGATATTATCAAATATTTATTTTTCGGATTGGACAATTTGGGAAAGGTTATATGTTTTTTAGTGATATTCGTCATTATCAACAGGCTGGTCACTTTTATTTTTGCGGTAGTGGATAAAACTTATAACATTCTTTCCATCTTGCCTTTTCTAAAGACCATCAATCGTTTAGCCGGAGCGCTTTTCGGGTTCATTGAAGGAGGGTTGGTTTTGGGATTGGCTTTATATATACTCTCCAAATATGTCGGAGCCGATAGTTTCTTGGGAGAGATGTTGATTAAATCCGAATTCACTCCTTTTCTCCTTGATTTTATCAAAATATTGCTACCCCTGTTTCCGGAGATATTAAAAGAGATGAAAACTATTGTTTAGTATGAGAGTGATCAAGGCTGATAAAGAAAAATTGAATTCCTCTCAAATCATCGACACCGTGGCCGATAGTATAAGATCCGGTCAAGTTATAATTTATCCGACAGACACCGTGTACGGAATAGGATGCTTAGCCACCGACGACAAGGCCGTAAATAGGGTTTATCGAATAAAGAAAAGAAGCAAAGATAAACCTTTATTGGTCTTGGTGGGCGATCTGGATATGGCCAAAGATTTTTTTGAGATCGATGCATTGCAAGAAAAAATTTTAAAACAATATTGGCCCGGGCCTTACTCTTTCCTGTTGAAAGAAAAGGGCAAGCTTTCTCCCATATTGAGCGAAAACAGAAGGGTTGTCGGAGTCAGGTTGCCTAAAAATGATTTTGTTATTAGAATGGTAAATAGAGCGGGCGCGCCCGTGGTATCCACCAGCCTGAATATAAGCGGAGGGAAAATTTTAA
>CAZEHL010000011.1:10369-23516 GCA_964512155.1 uncultured Gammaproteobacteria bacterium
ACCGGCAAATATTCTCGTTCCCCGGAAGGAAAATTGGGTCAAGAAGTTGATTTTGATCTTTATTGGGAAGTGTGGGATGCTTTGCATGAAAAATATGTGGACAAAGATAAAATAAACGACAAAGAATTGTTTTACGGCTCTATAGAGGGGATGGTAAGGGCCATGAATGACCCTTATTCCGTTTTTATGGATCCCCGGGAAGCCGAAGATTTCCAAAAAAGTTTAAATGAAACATCTTTTGAAGGCATCGGAGCGGAGATCAGCATCAGGGATAATGTTTTAACCGTAGTATCTCCGCTGGAAGGAACTCCGGCTGATAAAGCCGGCCTTCGCCCCGGAGATAAAATATTGTCCATAGACGGCACTTCCACCGCCAACATGAATTTGGACGAAGCGGTTCAAAAAATAAGAGGAGAAAAAGAAACCGAAGTAGTGTTGACCATATTAAGAGAGAGTTTTCAGGAACCCCAAGATATCTCCATTGTTAGAGGAGAGATAGTAGTAAAGAGTGTTAGAACAAAAATGGAAGATGATATTTTTATAATTGAAATAACCAATTTCAAAAACGATACTTTTGATCTTTTCAATCAAGCGGTAAAAGAGGCCGAAGAGAAAGACCCCAAGGGTATTGTTTTGGATTTAAGAAATAACCCGGGAGGATATCTGCAAGGAGCGGTGGAAATTGCCAGTGAGTGGGTAGAGGACGGCAATATCGTAATTGAAGAATTTGCCGGCGGGAAAAAAGAGGAATATGAAGCCAAAGGCCTGGCCAGGCTTAAGGATTTTAATTCCGTAGTTTTGATCAACAACGGCAGCGCTTCCGCCTCGGAGATAGTGGCCGGCGCTCTGCAGGATCACAAGGAAGCCATTATATTGGGGGAAAAATCGTTCGGCAAAGGTTCTGTCCAATCTTTAGAGGATTTTGAAAATAAATCCAGCATTAAAATAACCGTGGCCAAATGGCTAACCCCGTCCGGAGATACTATAGAAGAGAAAGGTATTGAGCCTGACATAAAAGTGGAAATGTCTCAAAAAGATTATGATCAAGTAAAGGATCCTCAGCTGGATAAGGCGTTGGAGCTTTTAAGAGAGTCCGATTTTTCCATTCCGGTCGAAACCGCCACCGGTACGGCAACTTCAACTTTGGAAAGTGAAGAATAATAATAAGAAACAAAATAATAAAACAAATTTCTTATGACACAAAAAAAGAAAAACCCCACCAAATTTATTTTTGTGGTGGGAGGTGTAATGTCCGGAGTGGGCAAGGGAGTGACTTGCGCTTCCATAGGCAGGATCTTGGAAGGAAGAGGCTATAATGTAAGCGCTATCAAGATCGATCCTTACATAAATGTTGATGCCGGCACCATGAATCCCATGGAGCATGGAGAGGTCTTTGTAACCGAAGACGGGGATGAAACCGATCAGGATATAGGTAATTATGAAAGATTTTTGAATAAAAATATTTACAGTGAGAATTACATGACCACCGGCAGGGTGTATAAAAATGTTATACAGCGAGAGAGAAACCTGGAATATGGAGGGAAATGCGTAGAAGTGGTTCCCCATATACCCATGGAGATCAGGGACAGGATGTATAAAGCTGTGGATAAAACAGGGGCCGAAATAATGATAGTGGAGATCGGCGGGACTATCGGCGAATATCAAAATATTCTTTTCTTGGAAGCCGCCAGAATGATGAAGCTTTATGATCCGGAGAATGTTGTTTTTGTTATGGTTAGTTATTTGCCGGTTCCGCGGATGGTGGGGGAGATGAAGACCAAGCCCACCCAGCACGCCATAAGAACTCTGAATGAATCCGGTATTCAACCCAATTTTGTTATCGCCAGAAGCGAAGTGGAAGTGGATGATCCCAGGCGAAAAAAGATTGCCATTAACTGCAATATTGATAAACGGGATGTAATATCGGCTCCTGACACCGATTCCATTTATGATGTGCCCTTGAATTTTGAAAAAGATGAACTCGGAGACAGGATTTTGACAAAACTATCTTTAAAAAGAAAAAAACATGACCTGGAGGCTTGGAAAAAGATGGTTCAATCCGGCAAAGAGGCAAAGAAAGAAGTAGATATCGGCATAGTGGGCAAATACTTTACCACCGGCGATTTTAATTTGGGAGATTCATATATTTCGGTAATAGAAGCGGTCAAACACGCCGGTTTTGCCGGTCAAGTCAAGCCCAATATTCATTGGGTAAACGCCGAAGAAGTGGAAGAGAAAGGCGGAAGGATATTAAAAGATTACGACGGCATTATAATTCCTCAAGGATGGGGTTCAAGAGGATCCGAGGGGAAAATAAGGGCGATAAAATATTGCCGAGAAAAAAAGGTTCCTTATTTCGGATTGTGCTACGGTATGCAAATGGCCGTGATTGAGTTTGCCAGAAATGTATGCGGTTTCAAAGACGCCCATTCGGCCGAGGTGGATCCGGATACTCCGCATTCGGTTATTCATATTATGCCCGATCAAGCCGACTTGATAGCCAACAATCAATACGGAGGCACCATTAGATTGGGAGGATGGCCTTGCAAAATAGTGAAAGGAACGCGAATGTCCAAAGCGTATAAAAAATATACCGAAGAAGACATAGTCTCGGAAAGGCACAGGCATAGATATGAATTTAATAATGATTACAGGGAAGAGTTGGAGAAAAAAGGGTTAAAAATAGCCGGCACTTCTCCGGACGGCAAAATAGTGGAGGCCATAGAAATAACCGACCATCCCTTTTTTATCGGCACTCAATTTCATCCCGAATATATTTCCCGTCCCTTGGCGCCCCATCCTCTATTTAGGGAGTTTATCAAAGTTTGTTCTAAAAATAAGTAAAAGAGAGCTTTCTTACAATAAAAAACCGCCGATTTTAAAAGTTGGCGGTTTTTTATGGTTTTAAGTTTTATTCGGTCCGGGATTGTAGTTCATTAAGCCTATCCTTTAGTTGGTCCAATATATTTCCATATCCGCTCCAGTCTCCTTGTTGTTGTGCTTGCAGAGAGCGTTCAAATAATTGATTAGCCTCTCCCACCAGTTCTTTTATTTCCGGTTGTATTTGGGGTTGCTTCTCTTCTTTTTGTCCGCTTTCTTTTTCCGGGTCGCTTTTCCCTTCGTTTCCGAATATGGCTTGCAGGGCTTGATCCAAAGTGGGCTCCATGGCGATATTTTCTTTATGGGCCACGATCACCCGCTTCAACTCCGGCATCCGGCTGTCTCTGGCCCGCAGATAAAGAGGGCGGACATAAAGAATGGATTCCTCAATGGGAATGACATATAAGTTGCCTTGAAGCACCTCCGAACCTCTTTGATCCCACAAGGATGTCTGCCGGGATATTTCCGTCCTTTGGTTGATACGGGATATTATCTGTTGGGGGCCGTAGGCTAAGCTGTCCTTGGGGAAACGGTAGTTGATCAACTCTCCATAATTATCTCCGTCCGAGCGGGCCGCTATCCAGGAGATCATATTGTTCTTGCCTTCGGGGGTATAAGGGAGCATCAATACGAATTCTTCCTCCGCCTTTCCGGGGAGTTTCATGATCAACCGTCGCATTATCGGACCCACCCCCTCTCCTCTGGAGGTACTCATTAGCCGGGGAAAGGTCCACATATCCTCTTTGTTGTAGAAGTTTTGAATGTCGTCCATGTGATATTCGGTATAAAGTACCGACTGTTTAGAGAACAGGTCCTCCGGGTATCTGATATGTTCTTTAACAGCGGAGGGCATATCTTCAGCCGATCGGAATACTTTTGGGAATATGGAAGCGTAAGATTGGATCAGAGGATCGTTCTTGTCCATAACGTAAGCGTTGATATCACCCTCATAAGCGTCCACCACCACTTTTACCGAATTGCGCATATAATTGATTCCGTCCATTTCCGCCGAATAAGGGTAGTGATCGGTGGTGGTGTAGGCGTCACGGATCCATTTCAGGTTCCCGTCGGCTATGACCAGATAAGGATCACTGTCGAACGAGAGGAAGGGGAGTGCCTTTTCTATCCGCCCGTTAATGTTGCGATGATAAAGCATCCGGCTTTCTTCCATGATATCGGAATTCAAAAATATTTTGTAAGAACCGAAGTTAATGGCCATTAAAGCTTTTTTCCAAGAGGAGTCCAGAAGGACTCCGCCGCTGCCGGTGTAGTTTTGATAAACGTTCCCTTCTTGGCCCGGGTAATGGAATTCCTTGGACTTGGTGTTGGCGATGACATAGTCGCTTTGTTTTTCTCCATAGTATATGGCCGGCTGTTCAATATCGAGTTTTTCTTCGGTGGAGGTGGGAGGAAGGTCTTTCACGTACAGAGCGGGCAATCCTTCCGAAGTTACTTGATTTATCGGGGTTACGGCCGCTCCCATGCCGTGGGTATAGGTAAGTTTTTCATTGATAAAGTTGCGCTTGGGCAGATTGTTGTCATCCAGTTCCCGGGGGGCCAGGGACAGTTGTTGGTATTCTCCGTTCAATCGGTACCGCTCTGTATCCAAAGAGTTGAAAGTGTAATAGGTCCGGATCTCTTGGAGCTGGCTGAAAGTGTCCAGCAACGGGCCCCGGTCCCAGAGCCGGATATTATCAATGGTCCCCTCATTCTCCTCGATATCCTTCATGGTCAACTCTTGGGCTCCGCTTAATTTTTTAATATCCACTTCGTCCAGTCCCCAGGCTTCTCGAGTGGCGGAGATGTGGCGTGTTAAGTTGGTTTCTTCTTTGGAAAGTTCATTGGGAGCCACCACCAGGGACTGCAAAAGGGAAGGATAAAGCCCCCCTCCCAATATCAGTATGGCCATATACAAGGCCAGCATCGGGCCCCAGAGGCCGTATTTTTTCCGCAGGATCATATAGGCCCCGGCTACCACTATAAGCAAGGACACGCCCATAAGTCCGTAAGTTACCGGCAGGCGGGCGTGGATGTCCACGTAGTCGGCCCCGCTCAAAAGTTCATGCCGGCTCAACAGTAAGTTGGGCAAACTGATGGCGTATAAATAAAAGGCGGTCAATAAGAACCAGCCCATACCCAGGACGGTAAGGTGCTTTTTAGCGGTTTCCGGGATAAAGGGCAGGGAAAAGAAACCCAAATATTTCACCCTTTGACCGTAATGATGATATAGAATGTGCCATGCATAAAGAATGGCGGTAAAGATAAGGCAGGCCGCCAACAGGAAAAAGAGCATTCCGGCCACCAATTGGACGAAAGGAAGAGTGAACACGTAGTAGGAAAGATCGTATCCCAGCACCGGGTCGGTTGTTCCGAAAGGAACGCGGTATATGTACTTTAGGACCGTTTCCCAGTTGCCGGACAGAGCCAGGCCGGCTATGAGCCCGATAAATATTGATAGCAAGGTGAATCCTTTTTTTACTATCCCTCCCACTTCTTTGGGTTGCTCCAAGATGGTTCCGCTTTGGGTTTGGGAAACATATAATTTCCCCCGGCTTAGTTTGTTAAAAATTTTAAAGTTCAACAACAATATTCCGGTAATCAGAATAAAACCGGCCACCCCGATTATTATCCGAGTGAGGAACGGGATGATGAATACCGAATAAAAGCCCACACCTTTATACCAGGCGATGTTGGCGTATAATCCGGCGATCGCCGGCAGGAGAAAAAACCCCAAAACGATCAAGGCGATCAAGGCGATCTTGTAAGTATTTTTATTTTTAAGCATGCTTTGCAATTAAAGAATAAATTGAAATTTGATCATTTTTTACTCTTTGTTAATAATTTTTAATTAAGACATTTCATTTGTTTTACTGTAACCGTTTTTTCTTTAAAAAACAAGAATTATTTTTTATTTCGTTTTTTATTTGATTTTATTATTTAACAATAGTAAAATAAATAAAATAAAGCTGAGATTAAATATATTTGCAAACAAAGTTTAATTCATTAATATTCAATATAATAATTAAGGTTTAAACAACCCATATTTAACTTTATGGAAAAATTAAAAATATTTTTTTTGAGCTTACTCTTTATTGTTTTTGTTTTCCTCGGAACAATATTTGTTTTTTTCCAAGGAGCCCAACAAACCCTTCTTCAATTGTCTTTTTATGAGAACTCGGTAGAAAAAGCGGAAATTTCCCCGTTGGTAGTGAACGTAATTTCGGATGAAGTGGAAGAAGCGGTTGTTCCGAGATTAAAAGGGCTTCCGGGAGATGGCGGGCAAAAGTTACAAGATTCTTTAAGAGAGTCCCTTGCCCAAACATTTGATGAAGAGTGGTCGAAAAAAACACTGCTTATTATAATAGAGGATGGCCTGTCTTATTTAAAAGGAGAAGAAGAAGGCCTAACAGCCACCATCGATTTAAAAGACAGGAAGGCCATAATAAAAGAAAGCATGCAAAGCCGAAGCGGGGAATATATAAAAGAAGAAACAGAAACCCAAATGTCACAGATGAATATTCCGGCCGGTGCGGAAGAAGAGGTGAGGCAAGAAATAGAAAATAAAGCGACATCAGAAATAAATTCGATTATTGCCGGGGCGATCAATGGAATCCCGGATCAAGTCGTTTTGGCCGATCTTTTAAAACAGCATAAAAACTCGGAAGAAATAAAAAAAATGGTGGCCGATTTTCAATGGTGGAATGATCGTTTAAAAATTTATATTTATGCCGGACTGATCGGATTGGCGGTGCTGATTTTGATCTTGGCCGGCATATTGAGCGGTTTAAAATGGCTGGGTGCCGGCATGTTGGCCTCCGGTATATTTGTTTTAATGATCTTGTTGGGACTGGAAAGGATAATCCCGGCGTTTTTAAATGATATTGATTCAAGTTTAAAAGCGGGTCAATTGCGTTCTTTAACAGATCCCTTTTTTGTTAAAATGAAAATATTCGATCTGTATTATATTTTAGCCGGAGTTGCCGCTTTGTTGATCGGCATCTTGATAAAAAAACCAAGATTGAAAGACAATGAAAAAGACAGCTGATAATAAAATATCAGATAGATCAAATGAATACACCCAAAGAATTCAAACCGGTTAAATTTCCTTTTATCGCTCTACGCTTGGTAAAACATCTTTTTTCGGCTCTTATTTTGTTTTCGGTTTATTTTACGGCTTCTCTTTTTATTTTTTTGCCTTCTTTTATTTTTTCCGTTTTAGTCGTTTTGTTATTTTTAGAGATCGGATTCGTTTCTTTGCAGTCTTTTGTTATATACCGCAAAAGGAGGTATGTTTTTGAAAACGACCGTATTCTCCAATATTCCGGCGGAATATTTTCCGACAGCAAAACCGAATTGTTGGTAAAGAATATCACTCATGTGAAAAGAGTTTATCCTTTTGTAGAGTACGGCATTTTTGGAACCGGCCATATTCGAGTGGAGGCCGCCGGCTCCAAGGAATCGGAAGTCCATATAAATTCAATTGATAATGTGGAAGAGGTGATGCAATTGATAGAACGGATTATGGGCGAAAACGGGTTTAATTTGGGTAGAGAAGAATTAAAATACACTGAAAATCCTCATCCTTTGGGAGCTTTTTTCGAGGTTTTTAAAGGTTTTATTGTCGCTTTGGCTGTCTCCTTGGCCGTAATATCCAATTTTGCCACCGAAGCGCCGGAGATAACGGATTTTTTATTGAATAACAAGATTTTATCGGCAATTCTGTTTGCAGTTATTATTGTCCCCATATTTACTTGGTTTGTTTTAAGATTTTTGGATTTGTTAAAAAGAGAATATAATATCTATTCCAATATTATTACTTATACCGAAGGTTTTTTGGATAAACATTACGCTTTTATCCCTTTTAAGAATTTAAGCGATTCCGCCACCACCCAAACCATTATCGACCGCATCTTTGATCTTTATGACGTAAAATTAAGCGTCCAAGGAAGCGGTCATGAAATATTGTTTAAAAATTTAAGAAGAGGAAGAGAGATAAGCGAAACCTTGGATGCTTTAATTGATGAACATAAAGAAGAAACGCGGGAAGCGCCGACCTCTTCCGGGGTTGCCTCGAAACAAGAAGGCGTTGAAGCAAGACCGGAAGGCGTTGCCGGAGGAAAACAAAAAGAAAAAAGCGTTTCTTTTCCGGATTATGAAACCGAATTCACCGATGACTTCCGGATCAACGCCGGCCGGCATTTTTTTCCATTAGCGTTTTATATCCCTTTAGTATTGATAGGACTTGCCTTTCCCTCGCTTTTTTTAACAGTATTATTCATAATATTTGTTAATTTTATTCCTTTGTTCCTGCAGGCCAAGTTCACTCGTTTTTATATCAAAAAGAAAGGAATGCTTTCTCATTATAAATTCTTAACAGCCAAGGATATTGAGTTCAGCAATGAAAAGATAACCGGCCTGGTAATCAAGAGGAATTTTATGGATTATTGGTTCAATACCGCCACCTTTCGGTTTTACTCCATCGGAGCCGGTTCCAATTTGGATTTTGTCAATGTTGATTACAGTGATGATCTGGCCGCAAAAATTCAAGCCAAGACGGGAGTGGCGCCCAAGCGGAAAGTATTCAACATAGACTCCAAGTTCAGCTTTACCGAATCTCTCCGGGCTTCATTCTTTTTTGTTTTAGCCGTAATAATAATCTCCTTGCTTTGGCTTTTTTATGCCGGCAATTTTTTGGTTTCTCAAGGATATGGTTCTTGGGGGGCGGCTATGCCTTTAGTTTTATTGGGTGTTATTTGGGGCGCTATCTATATTTATCAAGTTTTTTATTATCAACGCTCCAAACTGTTCTTTTATGAAGATGTTGTTCATTTCCGAAAAGGGATATTCTTTAAGGACTTTTTTTACATCCGTTATGATAATATCAAAGATATTACCACCACCAAGTATCCTTTTTCCCGGGAAGGAGGTCTGCGTTTTAATATAGCCGGAGAGAGTATAATTAAAACCCAACAAGGCCAATCCGTTAAATCCCACAGTTTTACTATTGAATATGTGCCAAATATTCCGTTACAAGATGAATTGATAGATTTTATATTATCGCGGATGCCGAAAAAGGAGGATGTAAAAGAGTATCTAAAGGATCCGTCTCAATATGCCGGCCGGATCTTAAAAAAAGAGATCCCCTCGATGAAAAATCCTCTTTTTTTAGTGGCCTTGCCCCTTTTGCTTCCGGATATCTCGGCGGTTGTTTTTATTTTATTTTTACCTGTTAAGATCAATATTATAATTTTATTGATTTCAGTGTTGTTTGTTTTGAATATTGCCGTTTTAAGCGCGGTTGCCGTCTACACCAGATTTAAAAAATATATCATTGAAGACACAAGGGTCTTGGCCAGATGGGGAGTTTTCTATAAAAAGCAAACCTCGGTTGTTTTTGAGAAAATAGATTTCTTAAATACCCACAAAGATTTTTTAAATAAATTGTTCGGTAACGGAGACATTACGGTCAATACCGTGGGGAGCAGTCGGCCGGAGTTGAGGATCAAAAACATCAACCGCTACCAAGAATTTTACGATCAATTGCACGCAAATTATAAGAATTTTTAATTTCCGGGATCCGGCCTTCTCAATTCTTCTTCTTTCCCCATCGCCTCATCTCCTTTTTTAAAAGATTTAAATGTAAGACATAATAGCGTTGTTTACAAAATGCGGGCGAGTATTCAGGAAGCGAAAGTGAACATTTAAAATTACATTAAAGGAAGGAATATTATAATACAATAAGTAAAAGCGGGCTTTATTTTGACAATATTCAAAGTATGATATACTTGAATTACATCAAGAAAGCATTAAATTATATCTGTAATAATTGTTAACGTTGTCAGCATTTCAGTATTGAATATGTTGTATTTTTGGCTCGCCGACAACAAGAGCGGATCGAGCCTATAATTATTAAAATTATAAATAACGCGATAAATTCCAATATCTAATATTTAATTTCGATCATTTATGCACACTTTTTCTTTTTTTTCCGGTTTTATTTCAGGTGTTTTTTTAGGCTCTATCGTGGTCTGGCTTTTTTTGAGTGTTTTTTCAGAAGATCAAAAAGAAGAGCGGGGCGGAGAACAAAAAAAAGGGCCGGCAAGCAAGCAAGAAAACAGTAAAAAGGAAATAAATAAAAAAATAAATAAAAAAGAAGACAAAGAAGAAAAAAAGAAGCCAAAAAAACGAATTGAAAGCAAAGAAGAGGAAGATGATTCCAATTTGGAGAATTTCAATGACAAGAGGCAAACCAAAGTGGAAAAAAGAAAAGAGAAAATAATAAATAGAATAAAGAAAAAAGACGAGATCCAAACCGGAGATGTTATGGACATGTTCAAAGTTTCCAGAGTTACCGCTTTTAGGTATTTGGATGACCTGGAAAAAGAAGGAGTAATAAAGCAGGCGGGTAAAGCGGGCCGAAGCGTTCGTTATAAATTGAATGTATAGTTTTTAAATGTTTCACACTGACCAGTGTGAAACATTTACACTTATGTTTTTTAAAAAAATAAAAGCAAAATATTTTTTGATTATAATTTTATTTTTCGCGCCTTTTTTTGCAAACGCGGTTAACGGTGTTGAAGGTAAAATATTAATCCAAACAGAAGAAAGCGGAGAGGCTTGGTATGTTTATCCTCAAGACGGTAAGCGTTATTATTTGGGCCGGCCGGCAGATGCTTTTGTTATCATGAGGCTTTTATCTTTAGGAACGACTCATGAATATATAAATGATCGCTCTGTTTTTCCGGAAAGATTGGCCGGTATGATACTCTTAGATACCGAAAGCCATGGAGAAGCTTATTATATACATCCGGAAAAGTTAACTAAGCATTATTTGGGCCGGCCGGCAGACGCTTTTGGTATTATGAGAGAATTCGGCCTTGGCGCTACTAACTTATCTTTACTTTATATTCCGGTAGGGTATACGGCCGAGAGCGCCGACCTTGAAGAAATGAATATCTCCGCTTCGCCTCAAGAGGTGCCTTTTACCTCCCAAGCGCCTTTTGGAGATTGGGAAGACCAGAGACAACAGGACGGCTGTGAAGAAGCCTCTTCTTTAATGGCGGTAAAATGGGATAGAGAGCGTTCATTAACCCGGGAAGAGGCCTTGGATAACATTTTGGGCGCCTCTGATTATTTACAAGAAAAATATGGAGAATATAGGGATGTTTCCGCCCGGGATACGGTTGATTGGATTTTTAAGGATTACTTTAATTATGAAAATGTTGCTTTGAAAGAGAATGTGAAAGTGGATGATATTATCCGGGAGCTTGCCAAAGGTAATGTGATAGTAGCTCCTATGGACGGACGAGAATTGGGCAATCCCAATTTTACTCCTCCTGGGCCATCCAGACATATGCTCTTGATAAAGGGATATGATTCGGATAGGCATGTTTTTATCACCAACGATCCCGGTACCCGCAAGGGAGAAAATTATGAATATGACGCCCGTATCTTATTCGAAGCTATTCGCGATTATCCCACCGGTTATCATGAGGCCATAGAGGAACCGGGAAAAAATGTAATAGTTGTATGGAAAACGGAACAATAGGGGTTTAAAGATCAAAAACGGTTTTGTCTGTTATATATTTTTGCCGAACAATCTTTTGTATCTCCGGATAATTATAGATCATTTATATTAAAATCCCGTCCGATCATCGGACGGGATTTTGATTTATTGTTTGTAAAAGTTTATGGCTTTTTTTACAAACAAATTATGCTTTTAAGAATCGGTTGCGCAATAAATCTTTTTATTAATAAAGATTTCAATAAAGCTTATCGTGTGGGCAACATGAGTAAATATTACATCTTGCAATTTAAATCATTTTTTATTCGGCGGGCGCACTTTATATGTTTGGCCAGCAATTCAAAATAAAAGACAACCGTGATCATTAAAGTTATGGCAAGAATGGTATATAAGAGGGGATTGGGTAGAACTATTTTATGGACAAATCCTCCTAGCACCACAAAGGCGACCAAGGGGCAAATAAATCCCCATTGCGTTACATAAAAATCTTTAAAGTGATCTTTCTTGAAATAATCTTTCAACAAAGATAGACCGAAAAGAAAATACCAAATTTCAAAGGCGAAAGATACTCCCATAACTAGGTAGAAGTAGGCGCCCAATTCAAATCCTTGATGAGTTTCCAGATAGTGCCCGAATCGAAAAGCGCCAATGGCAAATAAGGTGATGTTGGGTATAACGATCAGAAAACTGGGCAAGAATTGTTTTTCAGGCAAGCCGGTGGCTGAAAAGTGGCTTTTGAAAATAACTACCATTTTTACAGCCAACAAAAATATTCCCATACTTCCGGAAATAAGAGACATAAAAGCGGCCGAATCGGCGATGGTGGAGTTTTGGGACATGGCGGCGATACCGGTGCCTACCACGGTAAGCATTCCCAACAGAAACGGATGCAACAACCATCCAAAGTTGATCTTGTTGATATCAAATCCTTTGGAAAATGATATCCCCAAAAGCTTGATCTCGGTATAAAGAACAAATATGAACAAAGCGGACCAGAAGAGCATGGCCGGAAGGAATAAGCTTTGAAAATTTTCCGATAGGATGGGTAAAAAATAACGTATAGGTCCTATAAAAACGTTCATGGTCATTAAAATTGAGATCAACGGTGCGAGCAAAATACTGTTTTTTAAAGGATCATGTAGTATATTTCCAAATTCTTCGGTCCTTAACCATTTGACCAGTTTTGTTAAAAAATAGATGGTCAAAATAAAATGTATGCCCACGAATCCGATCATAACCGCCTCCAAAAGATAATAATAAAGGACGGATGGCCCGGTTAAGCTCTCTGACCAGAGTTGCCCCCTGGTGATAAGCCCTTTTCCATGCTCTATCGTATATTGCATCAAGACAAAAGGCATTACGGCGATGCCTCCGGCCCCAAGGGAAGCCAGGAATACCAGAGGGGTGAAATTGGTTTTTTGGGTTTGTTCTTCCATAAAGATGACGGTTTAATAGCTTTGAGGAAAAAGTCAAAGCTGTTTTATTATGTTTAAAGTTTATTGGTGTTGTTTATATTTTCAATTTAATTGTTATATAATGAATTAAACTTATCATACACCCCCAGGGGGTGTCAAGGGTTTGGTTTTATGTTTATTTTATTTGAAAACAATTTTAAGTGTGATATCATAAGGACAATACTTTCGGTCATTATTAAATCGAATAAAAAGGAAGCTCGAGATTTTATCTATTTTTGGGTGGGGAGGATCCTTGCATGAATAAAATAATATGAAAAAAAATTTTTTG
>CAZEHL010000012.1:0-10239 GCA_964512155.1 uncultured Gammaproteobacteria bacterium
AGTAGCTCAGTTGGTTAGAGCACTGGGTTGTGGTCCCAGAGGCCGAGGGTTCGAGCCCCTCCTACCACCCTTTTTCAAGTTACAGCTTAATATGGAAAGATAAAAAGCCTTGGCGAATATTCACCAAGGCTTTTTTATAAGAAAAGAAAAGTGGTATAATAAATATTAAACAGTTATTTATTTAAATTATTTTAATAATATTATGTGTATATGAAAAAATTCCAAAACATTAAAATAGCATTTACCGTTTTTTTTATTGTTTTTTTCTTATTTTCCGCTGTCAGCCCGATCTTAGCTTTTCCCAACTTTGATCCCGGTCAAGGAAATAATGGGGTTGAGTCAGATGAAGAAGATGAGTCAGATGAAGAAACGGTTAATTCAAATAGACAAGGAGATTCCAATGTTTCTGATCAAGAAGAAAGAGGAAGGTCCGGGGAAGGTAGAAGAGGTGAGAATGAAGATGAAGAAGATGATGAGGGTGAAGAAGAAGAATTAAGAGTGGATATAGTAAAACCTACTAAGAGAGGCGTTTTGCGTGGCACAGTTCAACTCGAAGTAGATATAGAACAAAACACTCAAAGACAATTATCTTTATTAGAGGTTTATTTAAAACCAAGAATGGGCCATAAATATTATGTAACCTCTTTAAAGGTAGAAGGAGATAGGGTGGAATCAGAGGATTTTGATTCTGAAAATTTTCGTAACGGAGTTTATCAATTACGAATAGAAACAGAGGACAATGATCTCTTGGCTTCTCAGGAGGTGGAGGTTAGAAATAGGGCTCAAGAAAGTCCGGTTTCAAGACTGGAACAAATAAGGGAAAACACTAGAAAAGAAATAGAAAGGTTAAGAGAAAAGATTTGGGAAAGGATAAAAGAAAGAGCTGAGGAAGCAAGGGAGAAGGCTGAGGAAGCAAGGGAGAAGGCTGAGGAAAGGAGAGAGGAAGCAAGAGAAGAGGAACGAGAAGCGGAGCGAGAAGAGGCTGAAGAGAGAAGAGAAGAGGAACAGGAGCGAGCTGAGGAAGCAAGGGAAGAGGAGCAGGAAAGTGCTGAAGAGATAAGAGAACGGGCCGACAAAACAAGGGATAGCGTAGATGAAATAGTGGAAGACACAAAAAAAATAGCGGAAGAAGCAAAAAATACCGCCCAAGAACGGGCCGATGAAGCAAGAAAAGAGGCTGAGGAAAGGAGAGAGGAAGCAAGAGAAGAAGAGGAGGAAGAAAGACAAACGGGCCGAAGTGAAGAGGCGTTGGAAGATTATTATTTGCCAAAGGAAGTAGAGCAATCAAGGGAGAAGGCCGAGGAAAGAAATAGAGAAGTGAACAGAATAGCTGAAGAGGCACAAGAGATGGCCAAAGAAGTGAGAGAAAGAACCGGGGAAGCGAGGAGAAATGAAGAAATGGAAGGGATTGAGGAAATAAGTGAAGAGGATAAGGAAACAAGAGAAGATTACTTGCCAAGGGATGTGGCAGAGAAAAGAGGAGATAAATTTGTTTCAGATGTAAGAACAGAGAACGGGAAAGAGGTTAAAGAAGAAACCAAAAGGGAAAGCACGAAAGAGGTTGAAGGAGATGAAAGCGGCTCCGGAGATCTGGGAGTAAAAAGAGAAGAAATAATCGGTGAGGAGGAAGAAATTGGAGAAAGAAAAAATAGAATAAACAATATTGAAGAAATGATCTCCTTAGCGCAAAGAGTTAAAGATGAAAAACGAGAAGAATCAACAGGGACATCTCAACAACAGGATGCCGATGAAACTTCTTCTTCCGGGAATGATTTAGATAGAGCATATGAAGAAGACGGGGTTGAAATTGAATGGAGAGAAGATGAGCAAGAAGAATATGAAGAGCCTACAACAGCCGGAGAAGAAAGGGATGATATTTTTACGGTCGTGTCAGTGGAAAATGTTGTAATAGGACAAGATGATGAGGACGAGGAGGCGACAACCACCCCTGAAGCCACCACCACGCCCGAAGCGACAACCACCCCTGAAGATGAAAGTAAAAAAGAAAGAGGAATAAAGATCTCAGGCAAAGGAATCCCGAACAGTTTTATCACTTTATTTATTTACTCCCAAGACCCCTTGGTGGCGGTGGTAAAAACGGATGACAATGGCAACTGGACTTACACCCTTAAAAAGCGCTTGGAGGACGGAGAGCATAAGATTTATGCCACCACCGTTAATGATCAAGGAAGAGTAGTGGCCAAGTCCAGTCCCTTTAACTTCTTTGTGAACAAAGCCAGGGCCATAGATGAAGAATCTTATTTAAGAGAGACCGGACAAGTAAACGTTGTGGATCCCGCCGATTCCATGTTAAGCCAATATTTTATGTATTTTTACATTATTATCGCCGTGGCCACTTTGGCTGTTGTTTATTTATTCCTTCGTTTTGTGAGTAAAAATAATCGGCAACAGTAGTGCTTAATAAAAAACAATGAAGTATTTCAATGTTTTACAACGCAATTACCAACTTCTGTTGGCGTTGGTATTGGTAGTTTTTGTTCCGACGGCTTTGCTGGCCCTTAATTATTTTACTATCAAGAAGGCAAAAGAGAATTTGGACGTGGAGATAGACAATAAAATAACTTTAAGCACCAATATCGCCAAAAATTACATTCAGCAAGCCTGGCCGGATAAACAAGAAGTTCAAGACAGGGTGCTTACCATAGTCAATGAGAACAGAGAGTTGAAAGCTTTGGATGTATTGGTTCCGGAAGGAGATAATTTTAAAATAATCGCCTCCATATCAGAAAGAAATAAAGGAAAACTCGTAGAAGATCCCTTGAACAACATTGCATGGAAAGAGGGTGCCCTTATTTTTTCCACTAATGCCGGCGGGATGTCTTCGGACCAGTCTTTAGAAAGTTATGATTACCAAAGCGGAGCCCGCTACCAAATGATTGCAAGAACTTTGGAAAACAGCCAAGGGGAAAAAGTGGCTTTGTTGAGCGCTAAAGTTTCCTCGGAACAGATAAAAGTTTTAACCCAAGAATTGATATTTAGGTCTTATTTCTTCTCCGGCTTGATAATTTTGGCTATTTTGATATTGATAGCCACCAATTTTAAATTATTTCAAGAAGCGGCCGTGTCGAACAGGTTAAAAGAAGTCGATAGAATGAAGGATGAATTTATCTCCATCGCCTCTCATGAGTTGCGTGCTCCCTTAACAGCGGTAAAAGGATATGTTTCCATGATGAGCGAAGATATAGAAGAAGAGGAAACCGAGAATTTAAATGAATATATTGAATCAATAACCGCCGCTACCGATAGATTGGGCCATTTGGTTGAAGATATATTGGATGTTTCCAGGATTGAACAGAACAGAATAGATATAAACTGGGAGGAGCTTGATCCCGGCCAAATAATAGAAGAAGTTATAAATCAATTTAAATTTCGAGCTAAAGAAAAAGGGTTGAAGTTATATTCTAAAGAAGCGGAATCGGAAGCTAAGCAAGCGGTTATATCGGCTGATAAAAACAGGTTTACTCAAGTGATCACCAATTTGGTCAGCAATGCCATTAAGTATACCCCATCCGGCGAGGTGGCGGTTAAACTCCAATTGGATGAAGAAAAGAAGAATGTTTTGATAAAGGTAAGAGACAGCGGAATCGGTATGAGCGCCCAAGAGAGGAAAAAGTTATTCAAAAAGTTTTCCAGAATAAAAAATAAGACCACATCTCAAGTTGTCGGCACCGGTTTGGGTTTATGGATAACCAAAAGGTTGGTCGACTTGCAAAAAGGAGAGATCTGGGTGGACAGTATCGAAGGAGAGGGGTCTGAGTTTACCGTTAAAATGCCGGTGAAAAAATTTGAAAAAGAAGAAAGTAAGGAAAATAGCAATATCGATAGTAAAAAGAAAAAAAAGAAGAAGAAAAAGAAAAACACTTAAAATTCATTATTTATTTTGTTGTTCGGCCAATAAAAAATCCACCTAAGGTGGATTTTTAAGCAATGGAACAATGGAACAATGGAACATCATTTCGATCTCTTTACTTCTTTCAGTAGTTTATCAATATTCACCGTGGCTACGCCGATAACTTTATCCCCTCCGCCGTAAAAGATAAAAAGAGTATCTTTAACCAAAGCGTGCCCGCAGGAAAAAACCACCCCCGGCACATCCCCTTCTTTTTCATAGATGGTCTTTGGTTCAAAGATCGGATCCCGGGTTCTGGCTATCACCTCCTCCGGTTTATCCAATTTGGTTAAAAGGGCTCCGAATCGATAGCGCCTATCATATTCGGATATTCCGTGATACAAAAGCAACCAGCCGTCCTTGGTCTTGATCGGTTCGGCGTTGATCCCCACTTTTTCGCTATCCCACATTCCGGTCCGAGGGGTTATCCAATTATTTTCCAAAGACAACGTATTTTCTGTAAAATTTAAGTCTTTTAAATATTGGATGTCGATACTTTTATTGTTTAACCTGTGAAGGGCTACATATTTGCCGTTTATTTTTTCCGGAAAGATGACCGCGTCTTTGTTGGACAGTCCGCGGGGAGAGGCCGGAGCCGGTTTCGCCCATTTCCAGTTTTTGTTCAAGAAATCCTTTTCTTTTATATGGGTGACCGCCACCCGGGGGTGGTCTATACCGTTATAGGCAGTGTAGAACATATAGATCTTATCTTCTATTTTAACCAATCTGGCATCCTCGCATCCGTAGGATCTTCCTCTGTTATTCATTTCAATGTCGGCGCGGGGTGTATAGATCGGCTCATTCCATCTTTCGTCTATTCGGTAGCCGTCCCGGCTGGAAGCGTATCCTATAACCGAGACATCGGAGTTGGAAATAGCTCGATATAGTAGATGAAATCTGCCTCCCGAATATATTACGCCGGGATTAAAGACCGATTTTGCTTCCCATTCGTTTTCTTGTTTCGGGACAAGGATCGGATTCTTGCGGTATCTCTTTAAGCTAAAAGTGTTTTGGGCCGTATTTTTAGCATCCGCGATAACATCTTTTAATTTAAATCTGGTAGCGCAACAGACCGTATCGGCCCCGCCGTAATATAAATGAAGCTCCTCCCCTTTGATAAAGGCTCCGCTTGGAAAAACTATATTGGGAATTTGGCCGTATATTTCGTATTCTTTTTCCGGCAAGAGCATAGGGGTGTCGGTTTTGCCGATTATTTTGTAAGGGTCGTTTAGATCCAACAGAGCCGCTTTTATTTCAAACACCGGTTGGCCGGAAGAAAAATAGTTTTTGATATGGGAGTAGATAATCAGCCAACCCTCTCTTGTTTTTACCGGTGGAGCCCCGACCTCTACATGATCATTTTCGGTTTCTCTAAAGTCCAAGCAATGCCGATCTATTTTTTTGTACCATTTATTCCAATATTTTTTGGAAAAGATGTCTTTTTCTTTGTCAAAAAAGGCCAGCCCTATCTTGGCCGGCGGATTGTCGGTGTCCACCGATAGAATGGCGGCGTATTTCCCTTTTATTTTGCCCGGGAACAAGGCCATGGCCTTGGAGTTGAAAGTGGTAACTTGGTATTTTCGGATATTCTTTAAGTCCTTGGTAACCGCTGCCCCCACTTTGATCCCGTCCGCTTCAAAAGGATATCTGGAAAGAGCGGTGTAAAAGATATAGTATTTGCCGTTTATTTTGGTAACTCTCGGGTCTTCGCATCCGTATTTTTCCCATTCGTATTCCGGAGTTATTAAGCCGGTCCGTTCTTTAAAGGTTTCTCCTCGGTTATCGCTTTTGGCATAGCCTATGCTGGATATTTTTAACTCCACATCTTCTATTTGAGTCGGAGTCGATTCGGCTCTATAGAACAGATGAATAGTGTCTTTTTCTTTGATCGGGCAACCGTTAAAAGTGGCCACCGCTTCCCAGCTGTTTATTTCAGAGGGCATTAAAAGGGGGTTGTTGTTGTAGCGTTTGGTGATCATGAAATTATAAGATAGATATACATAGATATAAGTGGATATGAATTGTCATTAAATCGAATTTTTTTATCAATTTTATATCCACCTTATATCAACTGTGTATCTACTTTATATCTACCACATATCTACCACATATCAATTATATATCTACTTTATATCTACTTTTTTTACTTTCGGTTCCTCTGAAGTCATCAATTGGTGCAAGAATTTATCAAGCCGGGCGGTGGCCACGCAGGTATATTTATCCGATCCGCCGTAATAAACAAAAAGAGTGTTGTTTTTGACATTGGCTCCGCCGGGGTAAAGAATGCCGAATTTATGGCCGTTGTTTTCATAATCGGTTTCCGGCTCCAGAATGGGCCGTCTTGAGCGGCGGATCACTTTGGTCGGATCATCCAGATCTAAAAGCATGGCCCCCGCCTTATATCTAAGAGGTTCTTGATAGCCGACCCCGTGATAGATGGCCAGCCAGCCATATTCGGTTTTTATGGGAGCGGATGCAATACTGATCTTTTTACTGTCCCAAGCCGGACGGGAGGGCGGTATCTTGTATTCTCCCTGTAAAAAGAATGTTTCACCGTCAAAAGCGTTCAAGTCATCCACAAAGTCTATTAACACGTTCGGATAGATGCGGTGGAATATCACATACTTGCCGTTTATTTTTTCCGGCAAAAGAAGGGCGCTTTTATCAATGATCCCAGGAGGGGATATCAATACCGGCCGGCTCCATTTGTCCCATTTTCTGTTTTTAAAATCTTTTAATTTTATAGAGCTTAAAGCGGTTCTGGGAGGATTTTCTCCGTCATAGGCCACGTAAGTAAGGTGTATTTTGTCTCCGATCCGGGTTGTTTTGGGATCTTCGCAACCTCCTTGCCCGCCTCCGGCAGACATATGTCTTCCAAATACCCGGCTCTTGGCTTTTTCTTTTTTTCCGACTCCTTCAAAACTTTCTCTGGGCAGATAAACCGGTTCGGATATTTTTTCTTTGATATTGATCCCGTCTTCCGAGATCGCGCAACCGAACAGAGAAACATCATCGTCGCCTATGGCTCGATAGATGATATATATCTTTCCTTCATCGCATTCAAAGGAAGTGGGATTAAAGGCGGCCACGGATTCCCAGTCATTTTCCGATACCGGTTCCAGGATCGGATTTTCTTTGATCCTTTCCAAGACCGGATGAATATCATTATCTTCTCTTTCTTCATTTTTTTCATAGCAAATTTGCGGAAGAAAAGCGGAAAATATTTTTCCATTTCCGTCTTCTCCGTAGAAAAGAAAATCTTCACTCAATTTTATTATTCCCAAAGGAGTGATAACGCTTTTATCATCATCATCTTGCTCCCATAACGGTTCCGGTGATCTCCAGATCAGCCTTTCCGGATCGTCTTGGGAAAACATAGCCACTCCGATCGAGAGTTTATTTTTTCCGCCTCTGCCGTAATAAAACAAAACCAATCCTTCCGAGTATTCGAAAACATTGCCCGGAAATACCGCTTTGGAATCGAAGTGTCCGGGGCGGGGTTTGAGCAAAATATTTTTTTCCGGAGTCCATTTTTTTAAATTTTTGGAAGAGGCCGAGCTTATGTTTTTTTCCCCGAAATAGGCAAAATATTCATTGTCATATTGAAAATTCGGCACGATCGCGGTCGCTCCTTTGACACTGTCCGTACTTCCCTCTCTTTTCCAGTTTATCAAGTCCGGTGAAGACAGGGTGTAAAGGCGTTCTTTTTTGGTGCCGGCTTTGGTATAAGTTAATAAATAGTTATTTTTATTCGCTGTTACTCTTACGTTTTTCCAATTCAAAATATTGTCGGTAATGGATGTTTTATTATTTAATTTGGCTTTTTGATTCTTTTCATTAAAGACCAAGCCGTTGGAGGAGGAGGATAATTTTAAAAATTTGTTTTTAGCGGTTTTTAATCCGTAAATAAGAAACAGTGTTTGCCGGTTATCCGCCACCGCCAAATTTTTTCTTTGCTGTTTGCCGGTTTTCGGGGGAAGTGAGCTAAGCCGGCTCCGGGTTGTTTCGGAGGCCTGTTTGCCGGCAGGAGCGGGAGAAGCGAAAAAGCGGTTTTTAATAGTTTTGATAAACCTCCTGAATTTACTCATAGTTATTAAAAAAGCAAACTTTAGTATAATAAAGTTTCTTTTTTAGTTTAGTTAATTTATTGGAAGAAAATGAAAAGCGGTTTTAATTATTATAGCATACGGACACCGGGGAAACAAAATGGTTTACTTATTTTTGTATATGGTATAATGTTGAGGGTAACTTTTGAGGGATAAAGTTTTACATTTAATTAAAATACTCAATATGAAAATAAATTTGGCTGAACATGCCGGTTTTTGTTTCGGAGTAAAAAGGGCTTTGAATATGGTGGAAAAACATCGCTTGAAACTTAAGCCTCCGATTAAAATGTACGGGCATTTGGTGCACAACGAAGAAGTGGTTAAAGAATTGACCAAAAAAAATATTGAAGTGATAAATTCCTTAAATCAGATAACCGGAGGCACTTTAATAATAACCGCTCATGGCATAAGTCCGGTCAAAAGAAGAAAAATCGAGAAAATGAAAGATGTAGAGATATTGGACACTACCTGCCCTCGAGTTTCCTATATTCACGGAGTGGTGGATGATCTGCGGAAAGAGAATCGAAAGGTTTTGATATTCGGAGACCGCGAACATCAAGAGGTAAAGGGAATAAAGGGCGCCGCCGGCAAGAATTCGCATGTTTTTTCCGGGCCGGCCGGTTTGTCCAAATTAACCCTGCATCCCAGAAATAAGATCGGACTTGTGGCCCAGACCACGCAGAATAAAGAAAAATTCAAAAAGATAAAAAAAGAGTTATCTGAAAAATTTTCCAATATTGTTGTTTTTGATACCATTTGCAACACCGCTTCTTGGAGGCAGCAAGAAACCAGAAAAATGGCGTCTTCCCATGACGCAATGGTTATTATCGGATCTTCTTCCAGCGCCAACACTACCCGCCTATACCAGGTCAGTAAAAAGATCAATCCGGATTCTTATTTTGTCAGCACTTATAAAGGATTGAAGAAAAGTTGGTTTGCCGGAAAGGAAAAGGTGGGGGTAACCGCCGGCGCTTCCACTCCGGATCGGGTGATCAAGGATGTGATGGGAGCTTTGGAAAAAATGGATATAAAATAGATATGTAGTGGATATGTGATGGCATTTTAAGTAGATAGACTATACTTCAATCTATATCAACTTCATATCTATTCATATCAATTTATATCTACCACATATCGATCAAAACTATGATCATTCGTAAAAATACCAAAAAAATAAAAGTGGGGAATATTCACATCGGGGGCGACGCTCCCATATCGGTTCAATCCATGACCAACACCGACACTCGGGACGCCGAGGCGACCATAAAGCAGATACAAGAACTGGAAAAGGTTGGTTGCGAGATCATTCGGGTGGCGGTACCGGACATGAAAGCGGCCAAAGTCCTGGGAGAGATGAAAAAGAATATTAACATCCCGTTGGTGGCGGATATTCATTTTCAAGCTGATCTGGCCATAGAGGCGATGCGGCAAGGGGTGGATAAAGTGCGCATCAATCCCGGCAATATCGGAGATGAGGACAAGGTGGAAAAGGTGGTGAGTTTGGCAAAAGAAAAAAATATCCCCATACGGATCGGAGTGAACGCCGGTTCCCTGGAAAAGGAAATTTTGGAAAAGTATAAAGGAGAGGCTACGGCCGAGGCCATGGCGGATTCGGCTATGAAGCATATAAAGATCTTGGAAAAATATGATTTCCGGGAGATCTTGATATCCCTTAAGGCATCCGATATAGAAAGAACGGTGGAGGCTTATCGTTTGTTGTCAAAGAAAGTCGATTATCCTTTGCATATCGGCGTAACCGAAGCCGGAACCAAATTCCGGGGGACGGTAATGTCTTCTATCGGATTGGGGATCTTGTTGTATGAGGGTATCGGCGATACTTTGCGGGTTTCTTTGACCGGTGATTGCCGGGAAGAGATCAAGGTCGGTTTTGAAATTTTAAAGTCCCTTAATTTGAGGAAAAAGGGCATTACCGTAACCAGTTGCCCCACTTGCGGCCGTACCGAGATCGATCTTGTCGGACTGGCTGAAAAAGTGGAAAGAGAGATGCAAAAAATAAAAAAGGACAAGGATATTCATGTGGCGGTCATGGGATGCGTGGTCAACGGCCCTGGAGAGGCAAAGGACGCCGACCTGGCCATTATTGGGGGCAAAAAACAGGGGCTGATAATGAAGGACGGAGAAATTGTGAAGAAGGTGGAGGAAGATAGACTATTGGAAGAGTTTATTGAAGAGGTGAGGAAATATTGATAATAGATATAAGGT
>CAZEHL010000012.1:10339-19171 GCA_964512155.1 uncultured Gammaproteobacteria bacterium
ACTATTGGAAGAGTTTATTGAAGAGGTGAGGAAATATTGATAATAGATATAAGGTTGATAAGATACAATGCATATCTATGTATATCCATTGTATATCTTTTTCATTAATTCTTGAGCGTTGAAGACAGCGTGGCCTCCTATATCATTATTGAAATATGCATATATCTTCTCACATTCCATTTTCTTCATTATCTCGGCA
Organism: uncultured Gammaproteobacteria bacterium; assembly: GCA_964512155.1. Classification (GTDB taxonomy): domain Bacteria; phylum Patescibacteriota; class Patescibacteriia; order Patescibacteriales; family JAGXOH01; genus JAGXOH01. The sequence continues at coordinate 10,539 of CAZEHL010000012.1, forward strand.
TATTCTTTAAGTTTTTCCGAAGAATAATTGCCTCCATAATTGTCACCATGAAATCTAAAATAGGCCACTTTGCCGGTGATAGGGGTATCTTGAGGCATATCCAGGCCATTCACTATACAGAACCCCACTTTATTTTCTTTTAGCAATTCATATACATCTTCTCTCCACCATGCCGGTGATCTAAATTCCACTACATTGTCCTTTCTACCATCCAAGGATTGTAAGAACTTTTCCAATTTGTTCCAATTGTTCTCTGTCAAAGTATAAGAAGGTGGGAGTTGAAAGAGTTGGGCCCCGCATTTTTCTTTTAGGTGGGAAGTGAGTTCATAGAAATTTTTCACATACTCTTCCGTTTCTTTTAGTTTTTTCAAGTGGGTAATAAGTCGAGGGGCTTTCATGGTAAATTTAAAGCCGGAAGGAGAATTCTCGCGCCACCGTTGCAATGTTTCCGCTTTGGGCCAGCTGTAAAAGGAATAATTCACCTCTACAGTGTTAAACCGTTCTGCAAAATAAGCAAACCACTTTTTTCGGGGAATATCTTCGGGATAGAACACCCCTTTCCAATGAGGATAATTCCATCCCGAGGTACCGATGATGTACTTTTTAGATGACATATTGTTATATATATTATATATATATTGATATATGACTGATATATGTAGATATATGGTAGATATATGATTGATAAAACAAAATTCAGTTCAGTGACAATGTATATCTACTTATATCAACCTTATATCCATCTATATCTATGTATATCCATTCATATCAAAATTCCTTGACGTTTTTTTTATTTTACGCTATCATTAAGCATTGATAAAGAATATATAATTTATTTAGTTAAAATGGCCGAACGCATAGAATTAGAATAAAAAATTGCAAATCTATCGCGTCGGTTTAATAAAAGATGTTGTCTATTAGATTAACCAGAACAGGCAGAAGAAACAAGCCCATGTTTAGATTGGTGATTTCGGAAAAATCCAAACCGCCCAAGAGCCGGGCTTTGGAGATTTTGGGCCATTACAATCCCCACAGCAAGGAATTGCAAGCAAAGGAAGACAGAATAAAGTATTGGCTGGAAAACGGTTCCGATATATCTCCGTCGGCTAACAATTTATTGGTGGAAAAAGGGATCTTGGAATCGGAAAAAAAGAAAACCCTTAAGTTAAAAAATAAAAAGAGAGAGGAGTTAAAAAAGAAAAGCGAGGAAAAACAAAAAAGTGCCGAAACCGAACCGGCGGCAACCGAAGCGCCGGCATCCGAAGAAGAGGCCAAAGAAGATAACGCCGGGGAAGGATCAGCGGAAAAGGAAGAAAATACCGCCGGCGGGGAAAAATAAAAATATCATTGACAAAAACATAATACATGTTATAATTATAACATATCATAGCCCATTAATAATGGATAATTAAATTTTAAGTAATTCTTTGCAAATCCGCATATTGTCCGCGTTTAATAGCGCGGGAGGCAAATGGATTTGAAAGAAAAGAAATTTCTATGGGAGAAGCATTAAAAGATCAAGATTTTTTGGAATCAATTGTTAAATCCATTGTATCTTATCCGGATGACGTTGTAGTGGAAAGAAAAGTGGATGAAATGGGAGTGCTTTTGATCTTAAAAGTACACCCGGACGATATGGGTTATATTATCGGTCGAAAAGGCCAAACCATTCAATCCATTAGGAATTTGTTAAGAGTATTGGGAGCGCAAACCAATGCCAGGATCAATTTAAAGATCCACGATCCCAATGAACAAAACAGGTCAAGAAGAAATCAAAACGAAAATCCTTCTTCAAAAGAGGAATCTTCCGAAGAAGTGGACACTTCCTCGGTGGATGACTTTAAAATCTAAATAAACCGATCAAGAAAACAAAAACAGAAAAAAAGATTCACACAAAACCCCGCGTTACAAGACGCGGGGTTTTGTTATGTTCTTGTCGGCCGATTATTTTGTTTAATATTGATTTATGTTATAATTTATTTAACAATTTAACATTTAACATTTAACAATTATGTCCCTTTACAGAAAAATTTTTAAAAAAACCATACCCCTGTCTTGGCATAACAAGTATTTATGGTTTTTCGGCTTATTCGCCGCTTTTTTGGGAGGAGTGGGGAAATATGATATTTCCATAAATAAATTGAGCGGAGGCTTGCAGGAAGGAACATACTTCGGCTTTGCTCGTTTTTTAAACAGTGAAGCGCTGGAAGGATTGACTTTATCCAATTTTATCCAAGCCTTTCAAAAGGACCCGGTATCGGTTGTTATAATTATTATTCTATTTGCCGTTTTGGCGGCGTTGTTTTTATTCGTATTATGGCTTTCAATTGTCAGCCAGATAGGGTTGGTAAATAATTCGGCCGAGGCTTTTCAAAGTAATAAAAAATATTCTTCTTTGGGGATAAAAGACGGGGTTCAAGCCGGCGTCAAGAATTTTTGGCCGGTTTTGGGCTGGAATTTAATAATCAAAACGATTGTATACCTCTCTTTCGCCTTAATGTCGTTGCCTGTTGTTTATTTTTTTGCAGATGATTACTCTCTTTCGGCCGGCATATCTTATTTGATATTGTTTATACTATTTATTCCGGTATCTTTGATATTGTCCTTGCTTTTAAAATATTCGATCTGTTATATAGTTTTGCAAAGCAAAAGTTTTACGGACGCCATCAAGGATAGCTGGAAGTTGTTTTTAAATAACTGGCTTATTAGTTTGGAGATGGGGTTTATATTATTCGCTATTCAATTTTTACTGACCATCGCATTGGTTTTGGCGGGTTTGGCCATCGGCATACCTTTCCTGTTTTTGGCCATCTTATTCGGAAGCTTGGCAACGCCGTTTTTCTGGATGGTCATTTCGGTTTACATTCTTTCGGCAATAGCATTGACTATCTTTGCCGGCTCGATATTTACCGTCTTTCAAATATCTTCTTGGACCGCCTTATTCCTGGAAATAACCAAGAAAAAAGGAGTGTTGAGCAAATTGTCCAGACTTTTTCCCGGATTGGCAAAATAAAGTTCAATCGTTTGTTATGCAAGGCTTGCTCGCAGTAGCGGCCGGATTAAAAACCGTAGATTTTCGTCAGCGGGTTTTATGATCCATGGCTATAAAAAACAACTGATCTTTTCGGCGGTGTTTTATTTTTAATCATTTTGGTCTTATATTATATGGCTGATGAAGGTTTCCAATCGGTAAATGAGCTGATCCGAGCTTCCAAGGGCGAGAATATGGATGAAGAGAGCGTGGAAGGCAAATTCCAAAAAAAGCATCAAGAGATCAAGCTTAAAGAACTGGAAAGACAAACCAAGCAAAGAGCCCAAAAAACGGGGTATCCTTATATCGATCTTTTCGGCTACCCCATAAGCTCGGAAGCCATCGCCCTCATAGCGGAAGAAGAGGCCAAGGAAATAAATGCCGTTTGTTTTTATTATGACGGCAATTCATTAAGAATAGGAGCTCTCAACCCCAAGAAAGAAGAGGTGCGGGAAAAATTAGAAGAGTTGAAGGAAAAATTGCATGTCGACGGCAAGATATATATGATATCCAAGCATAGTTTTGATTATGCTTTGGAGATATATGACAGTTTGCCCAAAATAGAAAGGATAGAGGGAGGAGTGAAGATAAAAGAAGAAGACCTAAGAAGGTTTAGAGATGATATTAAAGATTACAAAAGCTTAAATAAAAAAGTGCAACAAGTAAACACCTCCGATGTCCTGACTCTGATATTGGCCACGGCCATAAAAACGAATTCCAGTGATATTCATATAGAAGCGGAAGAGTTGAGTATAGCCATAAGATATAGAATAGACGGTGTTTTGCAAGAGGCGGCCAGCATAGATAAGGACAGGTGGAGAAAGATCGTTTCCAGAATGAAGTTAGTGGCCGGAGTCAAGATAAATATCAGCAACAAACCCCAAGACGGCAGGTTTTCCATATTTTTGGATGATGAAAAGATCGAGATCAGGGCCTCCTTCCTTCCGACCAATTACGGAGAAAGCGTGGTAATGCGTGTGTTAAGATCCAGTGCCATTGCTCTTAAGTTCAAAGAATTGGGACTTAGGAAAGAGGTTCAAAGCATATTGGAAGAAGAAATAAAAAAACCGCACGGGATGATATTGACCACCGGTCCCACCGGTTCCGGTAAGACCACCACTCTTTACGCCATTTTAAAGAAGGTAAACACTCCGGAAAACAAAATTATTACTTTGGAAAATCCGGTGGAATATCAGCTGGAAGGAATCAGTCAAAGCCAAGTCAATCCCAAGGATAATTATTCTTTTGCCAAGGCACTGGAATCATCTTTGCGGCAGGATCCGGATATAGTAATGGTTGGAGAGATCCGAAATTTAAAGACGGCCGAGACTGCGGTGCAGGCCGGTTTGACCGGGCATTTGGTCTTGTCCACTTTGCATACCAACGACGCTTCCGGAGTGTTGCCCAGAATGATAGATATGGGGGTAAAACCGTATTTTTTGACTCCGGCCATAAACGCCATTATCGGACAAAGATTGGCCAGGCGCCTGTGCCCTCATTGCAAGGAAGAGCATAAACTTACCAAACCGGAAAAGGATAAGATCGACAAAATATTGGCGGTTATTTCTCCGAAGTCCAATGCAGAAGCGCCGAAAGAGTTGCCCACCATTTACAAGGCCGGTAAAGGTTGCGAAAAATGCAACGGCATTGGATATAAAGGCAGAGTGGGGTTGTATGAATTGCTTCCCATGGATGACGATATAAAAGAATTGGCCAGCCAGGACGCGCCGGCTTTTAAGATAATGCAACAAGCCATTGAAAACGGCATGTTGACCATGTTGCAAGACGGTATCTTAAAAGCCTTGGAAGGCTTAACCGGTGTGGATGAAGTATATCGAGTTATCGGCAACACCGATTATGTGGATCACTTATATGATGTTATGGTTTCGCAGGTATTCGGCAGAGGCGCCCATATAAGCGAGGAAGAAATAAAGAAAGCGAAAGAATTGAGTGCCGATGCTTCGGGCGTGGGGCAAGTATTGAAAGAAACTTCCCACAAGAAAATGATCAATATTATTATGGCCTTGGCGCTGGAAAGCGATGCCGGGGATGTGCATATTGAACCGGAAGAAGAGACGGCCAAAATACGTTTTCGGATCGACGGCATATTGCATGATATAGCTGAAATAGAAAAAGAGCATTACTTGCCTCTTTTGTCCGGAATAAAAGTATTATCCGGGTTTCCCACCAACGTCAAGCAGGCTACTTGGGACGGCAGATTCAGTATTTATCTTAAAGAAGAAAAGATGGATTGCCGGATTTCCATTATTTCCGGCGGTTACGGAGAGACGGTGGTTATCAGGATATTGGCCAATCAAGCCGCTTCCTTGGATATGAAAAAATTGGGAATGAAAGAATACACTTTAAATATCGTGCAGGAATCAATGTCCAAGACCAAAGGAATTATCGTCAATACCGGCCCTACCGGCTCCGGCAAAACCACCACTTTGTACGCCATTTTAAATAAGTTAAACAGCCAAGATGTAAAGATCATAACCGTGGAAGACCCGATCGAATACCACTTGGAAGGAGTGATTCAAACGCAAGTAAGCCAAGATGAAGGTTATACTTTTGCCAAAGCCATGAGATCTTTACTGCGGCAAAATCCCAATATCATGATGATCGGCGAGATCAGGGATGCCGAGACGGCCGGGGTCGCCATTGAAGCCAGTTTGACCGGCCATTTGGTATTGTCCACCATCCACGCCAACAGCGCCGCCGGAGCCATAAGCAGATTCAGCGGATTGGGTATTGAAAAACAACAATTGGCCAATTCTTTAAATTGCACTATCGGCCAAAGACTGGTGCGCCGAATTTGTCCTCATTGCAAACAAGAAACGGAATTGTCGGATAAAAACAGGGAAGAGGTGGAAAAAGTATTGGAGGGCATGAATCCAAAGATTAAAAAGGATCGAATTTCAAACGAATTAAAATTCTATAAAAGCAAAGGGTGTGACAAGTGTAATAATATCGGCTATAAAGGAAGGCTGGGTATTTATGAGACCATTGAGAATTCGGGAGAGCTTCCCCGTCTGGTGCAAAAACCTGATGCCACCAACAAAGAAATAGAGCAAGAAGCGATCAAGAACGGCACCGTGACCATGATCCAGGACGGGTTGATCAAAGCTTTAAACGGCGATACTTCTTGGGATGAGATATTGAGAGTGATAAAGGAATAAGATATTTATATAAAAAAGAAGACGATTTTTTGTGTTCTTTAGATAATTTTAAAACAGTTAGTTTACAAGAACAGGGCATTGGGATAACGGGAAACAACATCGTCATTCCGGCGAAAGCCGGAATCTCGGGGTATTCACGAGATCCCGGGTCAAGCCCGGGATGACGCACTTTTTTCCCAGGATGACGTACTATCATTCCGAGATGACTTTGTGATTTCGTGTCTTGCTACAAACATAGAAATTAATTATGAATTTATAAATCAACGTTCCATATTTATTCGTAAATTTGTACAGATTTGTATATTCGCGGTAAATCCAATTAGAGAATAGTATGTTCCCAATGTTTTTTGGGGAATGTTTAATTTGATAACACTTAATAAAAAACATGCTGAATAAAAATTTTTTCCAAGAATTAAAAGAGGCTTACACAAATAAAGAGCGGGAGAGGGAAGAGATCATCAAGAATGCCAACAAGGTCTTGCACGAGTCGAAAAGGGTTATTTTTTCCTTGCACCGAAAAGAAATTGAGCAAGCGAAAGGGAAATTACAAGAGATTGAAAATGCCGTAAATGATCTTCAGGATAAATTCGGTTTTATCAGAGTTAATGAAGAAGGTTCCTACAAGGCGGCCGTGGAAGAGTACGTGGAAGCGAAATTCTTTTTCCGCCTTCTTTGCGAGCAAGATCTTTCGGAGATCAAAGAAGTAAAAATAAAATTTGACAGTTATCTGGCCGGTTTATGCGATGTGCCGGGAGAATTGGCGCGTTTGGCCGTTAATGAAGTGGCGGATGGCGAACAGGACAAAGCGGCCGAGTACAAAAAAGAGGCCGTTCAAATAATAGATAAATTATCGGAATTTGATATGACCGGTTATCTGCGGACCAAATTCGATCAGGCTCAATCAGCTTTACGTAAGATAGAACAGATAAATTATGAAGTGAAGATAAGAAGGAATTGTTGATCGGTATATTTGTTAATTTGTTAATTGGTTTTAAAAAACGCTTTTCAAGGGCGAGGGCGTATAAGGTGATAAATACAGTGTATCCGGGCTTTACAATATAATAACAATTGATGTTCATGTCCAAGAATTATTTATATGCCATATCCATTTTAGCCGGAACGGTTATCGGGGGCGGAATTTTCGCCATTCCTTACACTGTCAGCAAAGCGGGGGTTTTGGGTGTTGTTATCTTTTTCCCTTTATTGATATTTGTTCAATATTTACTTCATAAGATATATGCCGAGGTGGTGCTCTCCACCAAGCAGATGCATCGGTTACCCGGGTATGTGGGGGTTTATTGCAGTAAAAGGATCCGGAATATCGTTTTGGCCATATCTATTATCGGAAAACACGGCACTCTATTGATATATATAATCATCGGGGGCATATTTTTATATGGAATATTCAACCCCTTCTTCGGAGGCGGTATTTTTTTATACACTTCCATTCTTTTCCTATTGGAGTCTTTTATAGTGTTGGTAGGGTTGCGGATGATCGCTAACGCCGAATTCTTGTTCACCTCCATGATAATAGCGGTAATAATGATAATTCTTTACAAAAGCTGGGGGAGTTTGGAAGTAAGCAACTACCATTTTGTTGATTCGGTGAATATATTCCTTCCTTACGGCCCCATATTTTTAGCTGTCGGAGGCCAGGCCGCCATCCCCGAAGTGTGCCGGTTGCTTAAAAAAGAGAAGAAAAAGATAAAATCCGCCATTGCTTGGGGAACCATTTTACCGGGGGTGATAACCGCCATCTTCGCTTTGATAGTGGTGGGCATCACCGGCGCCAACACTACTTCCGAGTCTTTGGTGGGATTAAGAATGTATTTTAGCAACGGAGTAATAACTTCCACTTTGTTTTTGGGGCTGCTAACCGTTACCACTTCTTTTATTATCATCTCCCAATCATTAAGAGAGGTGTATTGGTGGGATGTGGGAATGAATAAAACATGGGCATGGGCTTTGGCCTGCGGGGTGCCGTTCTTATTATATTTAGCGGGTTTTAGGAATTTAACCGATGTAGTGGGAGTTACCGGTTCCATAGTGGGAGGCGTTTTCGGTATTATTCTAATAGTGTTATTATTTACAGTAAGGAAAAAAAGAAGAATAACCCCGGTTTTGCAAAACAAGATAAATAAACCGGCGGCCTATATATTGTCTTTAATGTTTATTTTAGGCCTTGTTTATGAGATATGGGCATTCATGAATTAAATTGATTGACCACTAATCTACGAATCCGTACGAATTTACAAATTTACATTCCATATTTATTCGTAAATTCGTATGGATTTGTAAATTCGAGGTAAATTATATGGAGAACATTTTTCTTTTTTTAGCCGGCATTTTTTTGTTTACTTTTATAGCTGGAAAATTGCTGGAAAAAATTCGAATCCCTTGGGTGTTCGCCGCTTTACTACCAA
>CAZEHL010000012.1:19271-23419 GCA_964512155.1 uncultured Gammaproteobacteria bacterium
GGAAAATTGCTGGAAAAAATTCGAATCCCTTGGGTGTTCGCCGCTTTACTACCAATATGCAAGGATTAACAACCGCTCAAGCCAAGCAAAAATTAAAACAATACGGCTACAATCGAATTAAAGGAAGATCTTCTGTTCATCCTTTAAGGCTGTTATGGGAGCAGTTTACTTCTCCCATAATGTTGGTTTTGATCGGCGCCGCTCTTATTTCTTGGGGAGTGGGTTTGCTTCCCGGCCAGGAAGCCCACACAATAGATACGGTACTTATTTTGATCATCGTGTTTCTTTCCGGTATATCCGGTTTTATTCAAGAGTATAAATCGGAAAAAACGGTGGAAACTTTAAAGCGGATGGCCAATCCCACGGTTACCGTTATCAGAAACGGCGGGGAAAAGGAGATCGATATAAAATATTTGGTTCCCGGCGATCTGGTTCTGCTTTCCCAGGGCGGTTTCATCCCGGCGGACGCCGAGGTGGTTAAGACCGAGGGATTGCTTCGGGTGAATGAATCGGCCTTAACCGGAGAGTCGCAAGCGGTAAGCAAAAACAAAAAAGACGAGGTATCCAGAGGCACTTATGTGGATGCCGGCGGAGGAACGGTGCGGGTGACCGCCACCGGCATGGATACCCGCATAGGGTCTATCGCCCGCTCTCTTCAATCCATGGAAAAGGCGGAAACCGGTTTCCAAAAAGAGGTTGCTGTTTTTTCCAAGCGTATCATTATTATTTTAAGCGGGTTTATAGCGCTATTTACCGGAGTGGCGGTATTTAAATACGGCCTTTATCAGTCCCTTTTAACCGGCATTTCTTTGGCCGTGGGCGCTATTCCGGAAGGATTACCGGCGGTGCTGGCCATAGTTCTTTCCATGGGAGCCAGGCGAATGGCCAAGCAGAACGCTTTGGTGAAAAAAGTGGCGGCGGTGGAGTCCGCCGGCGCCACCCAGATAATCTGTACCGATAAGACAGGTACTTTAACCAGGAATGAAATGACAGTGCGAAAGTTGTATTATAACGGAAAAGTGATGGAAAATAAGAAGGGATCTGTTAATAAAAAAGAAGTAGAGCCGTTGATCAAGTGCGGTATTCTGTGTAATAACGTCCGACGCCGGACTGACCGGGAAGGAAAGAAAAAATTTTACGGCGACCAGACCGAGATCGCTTTAGTGAGATTCGCTAATAAATTAAAAATGTTTAAGGACGATATCAGCCGGAATTTGGTAAGAATAGCCGAAAATCCTTTTAATTCTTCCAGGAAGATGATGAGCGTGGTCTATGGCAAAACCGAAACTTCCAAAAACAATACCATGTATACCAAGGGAGCGCCTGAAGTATTGGCGGATAGATGCGATCGTATTTTGGAAAACGGCCGAACAAGGAAAATGGATCCCAAAGATAAGAAAAAAATATTAAAACAGAATAAAGAGTTCGCTTCCGAGGGGTTGAGAGTGTTGGGGTTTGCTTATAAAAAGAATGTTGATTCATCCGGATTGGACAAAGAAGAGAAGGGCATGTGTTGGCTGGGATTGCAGGCCATGATCGATCCGCCTCACCGAGGAGTAAAACAAGCTTTGGCCGATTGTTATCGGGCCGGTATCAGAGTGATCATGATCACCGGCGACAATGCTTTGACCGCCAAGGCCATAGCGGGGGAAATAGGTTTTAAAAATTTAAAGGTTATCTCCGGCCCGGAATTGGAAGAAATGGATGATAAGATATTGGAGAGCGAATTGAACAACGGAACCAATATTTTTGCCCGTACCTCCCCTTTTCATAAGCCCAGGATATTAAGTATCTTGCAAAAAAAGTACAGCGTGGCCATGACCGGGGACGGAGTAAACGACGCCCTGGCCATTAAACGGGCGGATGTGGGTATTGCCATGGGCAAACAGGGGACGGATACCTCTAAGGAAGCCGCCGATATTGTTTTGTTGGATGATAATTTTGCCACTATCAGGAACGCCATTCGGGAAGGAAGGCGGATATTCGACAACATTAGAAAATTTTTAAATTATTTATTAACTTCCAATTTCGCCGAAGTATTGGTATTATTCTTCGCTACCGTATTTTTGACCTTGGAAGAACCCATACTTCTACCCGCTCACCTGTTATGGATCAATCTTTTAACAGACGGGTTTCCGGCTTTGGCTTTGGGGGCCGATCCGGCGGATAAAAATATAATGAAAAGACAACCCCGGGAAAAGAATGAACCTTTAATAAATAAAGAATTAATTTGGTTTATAGTAGGAGTGGGAACTTTGCTTACTATAGTATTATTGGCGACATTTATTTACATTAAAAACAATCAAGGATTTGCCATGGCCAGATCCGCTCTGTTTACGGGATTTGTCTTATTTGAGTGTGCTCGTATCGGCAGTATCAAAGCCAGAGAAAAAACAGGTTGGTTTTCCAATCTTTGGTTGATAGGAGCGTTGTTACTTACTTTTCTTTTGCAATTGGCGGTAATTTATACTCCCTTGAATCAATTGTTTGAAGTGGTTCCCTTGGGGGTATCGGAATGGCTGATTTTAGCCGTCGGACTTGTTGTAAGTTATTGGGGATCCATCTTTATCACCAAAGCGGTGATAAGGTGGGTTAAATAAAATCGTTGGTTTGTTAATTGGTTAATTTGGGTATTTATTGGAATGTGAGCACCTTCCGAAGGTCCTCAGGTACTCACAGATCATATACTATAGTGTGATACATTAAAATAAAAATATAAGAATAACATTATTTTTATGAAAGTAGCCGTTATTGCCGACATCCATGACAATTTAACCAATCTTCAACAATGTTTGGAATATTGCCGGGAAAATAATATTTCCAAAATGATCTGTTGCGGAGATGTTACTAACGGAGAAACTCTGAAATACCTGGCTGATAATTTTAACGGAGAGATCATGTTGGTTAAGGGGAATATGGAAATATATGAAGAGTCGGAGATAGAACGGTATGAGAATTTAAATTATGGCGGCCGGGTCGGCCGTTTCCAAGTGGACGATAAGACAATCGGAGCTTGCCATGAACCATATTTAGTTGATAAGGTATTAGAGAGAAAGGATTGCCATATTGTTTTTTACGGGCATACCCACCGGCCGTGGGAAGAGGTAAGAAACGGTGTTAGGCTTATCAACCCCGGAACATTGGGGGGTGTTTTCTCCCGGCCGACGTACGCCGTATGGAACACAGAAACCGATGAGATGGAGATGGAGTTGATATGAGGTGGATATGAGGTTGATATGAGGTTGATATGAAGTGGATATGAGGTTGATATGAAGTGGATATGAGGTTGATATGTGGTAGATGTGAGGTAGATGTGAGGTAGATATGTGGTAGATATGTGGTAGATATGAGGTTGATATATTTAAGTATATTTATTTAATAACAAATATGAACCAACAGACTCGGATCAAAAAGTTAGCATTAAATTCCGCCATCGAGGCCGGCGATCTTATATTAAAGAAATATCGGAAATTCGATCGGGGAACGATCCGGTTCAAATCCAAGCACGAGATAGTGACCGAAGCCGATATTATTGCCAACAAAAAGATACTGGCCGCTGTCCAAAAAGACTTTCCCGGCCACAGGATCCTTTCCGAGGAATCGGGAGATTCAAAGGCGGATTCGGATTATACCTGGATAGTGGACCCTTTGGACGGCACCACCAATTTTTCCATGCACAATCCGCTTTGGTCGGTTTCCATAGGAATAACTTACAAAAAAGAACCGCTCTTGGGAGTGGTTTATGCTCCGTTTTTGGGGGAATTGTATGTGGCCGAGCAAGGCAAGGGGGCAAAAATAATTGATCCGGCAACCGGCAAGAGTAAAAAAATGTCGGTTTCATCCATGGATCAAAAAAGCGGTTTGCACGCTTTTTGCCACGGGCATGACCGGGAAAGCAAGCAAAGAGCGTTGAAATATTATAATTATCAAAAAGAACACGGGTTTGATTGCCGTCAACTCGGGAGCGCCGCCATTGAACTCGCTTATGTGGCGTCCGGCCGAATCGAATCCATTACCATTCCCGGCACCAATTCTTGGGACGTGGTTGCCGGAGTGTTGATGGTAAGAGAAGCCGGAGGAAAGGCAACCGATATGGACAATAAAAAATGGACCTTAGATAGCCATGACATAGCGGCCAGCAACGGGAA
>CAZEHL010000013.1:0-22992 GCA_964512155.1 uncultured Gammaproteobacteria bacterium
CTATTTGAAAACAGTCCGATTTCTATTTGAGAATAACATTTTTATGTTTAACCCTTGACTTTATTTTAAAAATATGTTTAGATAACCGGTTAATCTATTTTTAATATTTAAATTATTTTAAAAGTATGGATGTTAAACAATTCCGGGAAATATTAAGAAACAAAAAGCAAACCGTGGCGGCCATCGTGATGGTGTTTTTGGCCATATCCGTTATTTTCACCGCTTTGCAAACATTTAAATACGGAGCCGAGTCCAAATTGTTGATCGTGCAGAATTTCGAAGGTAATATCGACCCGTATTCGATGTCCAAGTCCAACGAATATTTAAGCAACACCTTGACCAGAGTGGTGTCTTCTCATTCTTTTTATAAAAAAGTCATCAATTCCGGTTTTGATATAGATAGATCTTATTTTGAAAAGAAAAATTTAAAGGATGAGTTGGAAAAATGGGAAAAGACCGTAAAGACCAAACCCTTTTTGGGTTCCGGTATTATGGAAATAAAGGTTTATCATCCGGATAGAGCGCAGTTGGAGCAAATATCCTTGGCGGTTAATTATATATTAAAGACCGAGCATGGTTATTATCACAGCAAAGGGGATAATGTGGAGATCAAGACCCTGGATACTCCGGTTGTGTCCTCTTGGCCGGTTAAACCCAATGCCTTTTTAAATTTGGGAATCGGATTGATCTTCGGTTTAGCCATAGCCCTAAGTTATGTTTACTTTTTCCCCAATCGGAAATATGATCTCTATGTTTGGCCTTCACGCAAGCGGGGCGGTTTTCAGACCGTAAGAGAGGCCGGTGAAAAATATGGAAGGTTTTTTAACAACCAAAAAGAAAATTGGAAAGAGAGAGGTTTTGGCGGGAAAAACAAAAAAGATTTCAAGGGAAACAATTTGCCCATATCGGAAGAAGAAGGCGGAAGCGGAACAGAAAAGGAAGAAAATAAGATCGATTCCCGGAGTACTTTAGAAGAGGAAAATTTTGCGGAAAGAAAGGAAAGAGGCCGAGGAATAGCACAAGAAGAAGAGTCGAGATCTAAAGAGCAAAAAGAACCGGAAGGGGATATGAGGAATATATTCAGAGAATAATTTGTCCGATATCGGGAGAGCCGGTTTTGGCCGGTTTTTCCGAGATCGGAAAAAATGTTTTTCCGGTTGTTCGTTGACAATTTAAACGGCTTACCCGGGCCGAAGCGCTCGGAGCTAAGGCGCATGGGAAGCCAAAGGAGGTTTCAGTGATGAGAAAGGTATTGATTTTTTTAGTTTTAGTCCTGCTGGCCGGTGTTTCCATAGGCGAGGCGCAAGATGTCCGGAAGGTGTATGTGCACTTTGCGGAAGGAAGCGCCGAGATCGAGAACTTTTCCGAAGTAACTCGGGTTGCCGAGTTTATCGGGAGTAATTCCGAGGTGGAAATTTTGGCTCACACCAGTGAAACCGGAGATTTTGAAGTTAACAAGCGAATTGCGGATAGGAGGGCGAAGAATATCAAAGATGCTCTTCTGAAGGTGGTGCCGAATGTGGACGTAACAACCAAAATTTCTCCCTACCAGGTGACCGGCCAAAAGATCAACGCCACCGTGGGGGTGGTGAAGATCTTGAACCCGGTAACCGGGGAAGCGGTCGAAGATTTGTCTCAAAAAATAGAGTCTTTGTCCAATAAGACAAGCATGGGGCAAAGAGAGATCGAGGCGGCGGTCAAGGATTTGAAAGATCAAGTTTTGGACAACAGGGATCTTGCCGACAAGCAAAGGCAAGAGCTGTTGCAAGAACTTGATAACAAGATTCAAGCGCTGAATTTAGACCTGTCTCAGGAGTTCAAGTCAGAGTTGGCGGATGCTTTGGAGCCCTTGCAAAAGGGGCAACAAGACATCCGGTCCGGTCAAAACGACATTCAAGAGTCAATAGGAAAAGGATTCGATTGGCTCAAACTGGCCATTATTGGCTTGGCCGTCGGCTTGTTGTTGGTTTTAGCGGCAATACTTTTTCTTGTTTTTCGAAGCAGGAAAGCCGAACAGCAACAACCGGAGGCTCATGCGGACGATCAACTTATGAATTTTCCCAAGAAGCCGGAGGACATTGCCGATATGTTCTTTAATAAAAAGAACGGCAATGTTCGAGCCGGGTGTCCGTATTGCGGGCACACGGTTACCGGTCGTAACTACTTGACGCATCTTCGCAAGTCTTGTACTCATCAAAATCCTTTGAAGGGCAAGACCCATGAAGAAGCCAAACAAGAACTATCAACTTTTATCGGATAGAAATAGAAGGAGGTTGGATATGAGTACAAAAAAAGCGCTGATATTAATGGTAGTGGCGGCGGCGTTTGTTTTTACCGGTTGTGCCGGTAAGAATGTAATGCCGGAAAAGGACGTCTTCAAGATGCCCGAAAAGGAACAGAAGATGTCAGAAGCAAAAGTGAATGAAAGCAAAAATGCTTCTCAAGCTCTGGAGTTGGATGAGCGGGATTTAGAAGAAAATGTTCAAGCCGACTTCGGCCAAGATTTAGGAGAAGATAGATCTTCCTACAACGTCGTCTGGGTGCCTATGCACCCGGTGTTGATGAGGTCAGAAGGTAAATTCGGGCTGTGCCACGAGATTTATCTGCGAGAGCAGAATCTTGGCGACAACGAGCTGTCAGATACTTCTGTTAGGGCTACGAAGGTGGTCCGAGATAATAGAGTGTATTTGATGATCATTGATTTCGGAGATCTAGATCTGAGTCGGAAGGCCTATGTGTCTTCCAGGTCCGGCAAACACCAGTATGGATTGAACGGCGAAAAGCACTTTGGTGTTTATGCCGATCAATTTAGCTGGGAAAGGTTGTCTTCTTTTGAGGAAGCGGCAAATGTCGAGATTTGGAAGAATGTAGAGCCTAATTCTGACCGAGATCAAGAGGTGGTTAACAACCTTTCCGCTATGGCCAAGAGAATAGACAACCTTTACATCCCGGACCTTTATGAGCGCCTGCTGAAAAAGATCGGAAAGATCACTAAGCAGGACCTCATGATCGGGGCGGCTACAGACTTCCATGGTCTGTTTGCCGTAGTCGGCATTCGGGCCTGGGCCATTGTGGAGACCATCGTAGGAGAGGCGGATCTCTCCTTGCCGTATTACGATACGGCCACGGTGACCAGGTACCAACTGGCCCGAGAGCTGGAAGGCCTGGAAACCGGAAGTGCTCGTGACAAAGAGGCCATGGAAACATGGCTTCAAGAGATGAAAGAGTACCAGGAAAGAAAGAAGAAATACGAGGAGCGGTACGGCCAATATTTGGCCGACTAAGCTCCTCTAACAAGAGGAGGGCGAGATGAGAAAATTCGTATGGATCTTTTTGATCCTAATTCTCAGTCTCGCCCTTGCTCAACAAGCAACGGGCGAGACGCATGTGGTAGAGAGGGGGGAGACTTTATGGTCGATCCATAAGGATCACTATAAGACGGACCCCACTCAGAAAAGGATCCGAGTTCTGGCTGAGCGGAACAATATTACCCATGAAAAATTATGGGTTTTCCCCGGCCGGAAGATAGAGGTTCCCAAACCTTTAATGAAAAGGGAGGTAAAAGAAGAAAAAAAGGATGCGGAAAAGGTTGCCCGGCAGATTCAAGAATCAGCCAAAAAAGAAAAAGAGGAGGCAAAAGAAGAAGAAGTGAAAACCTATAAGGTTCGCTCCGGCGATACCTTGTGGGACATCCACAAGAAGTTCTACGAGGCCAAGCCCACTCCCAATAGGGTGGACGCTCTGGCGAGCTGGAATGACCAGGTGTCTGACCCGAAAAAAATGAGGGTGGGGCAAATTCTGGAAATTCCTTTTCCGTTGGTGGTGGAACAAAGGCAAGTTAACGCGAACCCCACCACCTTGCCGGAGGAAGAGGCCCTGCCTCTTTCTTTGAAACAATTGCAAGTTAGTGCGGAAGAGGCGGGAATGGATGTTTCCGTTCCCCAAGGTGTTGCCGTAAAACTGCAGAAGGCACTCAAAGAAACAAGCGCCACCATGCGGTTGAACGGCAAGAAATTTGCGGTAGCAACCTTTAACAAGTCCGCCCAAGGGTGGACAAGGGTGACGGCCAAGGAAGAGTTGTCCGGTTCGGCCACGATGACCCGGATCAATAAGGATTATTTCCTTAGGGTGATCAAAGCCGACCAATGCGACAACTTTTATTTGCAGCTTTTAATGTTTGTTCCGCCTCCGCCTCAAGCGCCTCCGCCTCCGCCCAAAGTGGCCAAAGCGGAAGTGCAAGAGAGAGCGGACAAGATCTATCAGCAAGTAACCTCCAAGCCCAAAGCCAGGCTGGAAGTAAGCGGCGGCGGGACTTGGCAAGATTACACCGACGGCGCCGAGGATTACTCGGATTGGATCTATGCTTCCTTGCTTTTCGACACCGGCAGGTATATTGGAGGCAAGAAGCTCCATCTGGGACCGTTCTTCAACCATTCCGGTTGGGACGGCACCTGGAAAGATCCCACCAAAGCCGACCCCAACACCTTTTATTTTGAAGGTGATGAACAGTTTTACGGACCGGAAGCCAGATTGACCGGCACCGACCGGGAATTTATTTTCCGAGGAGGGCCGATAGAGCAAGAAGCCGAAGGCCGTAAAACAGATGAGTGGGGTACTTACCGGGAAGAGGAAGAGTATGAAGGTTGGCGCATCCAAGCCGGAGTAGAGGATTGGAGTCGTTTTGATAAACGGTTCCTGCCCAAGACCAAGCTGATGCTTGGCTACACCTGGCAAACGGATGAAGAAACTTCCGCTTCCTGGACGTCTTCCCAAACCGGTTCTAAAGAGATGCTTTCCAAAGAAGCGGACACCATAGAAGGTGTTGATGCTTCCCTGGAACTGGATTGGGCCAAGGATAGACAACAGTATGTCACTTTATCCACCGAACTCTGGGGCCAGGCTTTGGAGGACGGAGATAAAGTGGGCAAGATAACTCCATACATCGGATTCTTGGGAGATTCTCTCAAGATCGGATATCAATGGACCGAAGCCGATTATCATGACTCTGGTCATGTAAGCGGCGACGGTTTGTCATGGCAGGTACACTTGTATGATTTTTACAAGTGGTGCAAAGATCGGTCCCAACCGATCAAAGCACCTCAGTAGCCTCCGATAAGCGGCGGCGAGAAATTAATTTCGAGCCGGACCGTGAGGATAAGCCCGGATAGACAGCTAAAGCTATGAGTTGCGGCGGAAGGACATTGCGATCCCATGCTAGACAACCGGCGGAAGCGTCATCTTACGGCTGCGGCTAAAAGACTTTGTTCTTTATAATAAATATGATTATAAGGGAGCGGGGAAAAATTATTTTTTTCTCGCTCCCACTCCATATCTCTTGACAAAAGGGTGTTAATATGGATAATCTATAAAGTTGGAAAGATGGTAATTTTAAACAAGGACTTGTTTAAAGATACGATCTTTTCAATTTAAAAACAAATAAGGAGGTGTCGTATAGAGGTAAGAGATTAGAGATAAGAGGTAAGAGTGAGAAACATATAAAAGAAAAAGAAGGAGAAAAGACATGAGAAAAATGTTTCTTAGCGCAATCGCAATGTTGGCAATGGTTTTGGTGGCCGGACCCGCTTTGGCCGGAACCGTCAAGAGCAGTCACGTTACTGTGACTGCAGAGAAGGATCGGATCGTCGTCAATATTCAGTTTGATGACAAAGTCCGATTCTCAGTGCCTCCTCCGGAACAGGGACAGTTCCAGGCGGAAGCCGGCGACACTGTCGTCGGGCATTCCAATTTTGGGAACTCCGAATCCTACGAGGTTAAGCAGGAAGATACCGACGTTAAGTTGGTATTCCCGAATCCGACCTCCAATGAAAACGGGAGTTTTTTTACTTGGAACGCCTCCAAGGACGGCAAGAAGCAAAATTGGCTCTTGTATCCCTGGGAAGATGACGGCTTCGTTATCGTCAGGGATTCAGATGACCCTGCCCACGTTAAGGGCCTCCACAAGTACTTCGCGTACGTGGAAGGTACGCAAGTACGACAGGCAGTAGAAGAGGCCGGGGAAAACGGCTACCAGGTAGCCAGGGAGTATCACATTGAAAAGGGTCATATCGAGGAGGGCAACAATGGTCTTTCTCAAGACCCTACCAAAGTCTTAAACGCCGGCGATTAAGCCGGCCCAACCCGAGCGGTTCACGATTTGCAAAATGCAATAGTGAACCGCTTTTTTATTTTTATTGGAGTAAAATATTTAATAATATAAAAATTAATATGATGGAGAATAAATTATCAATTTTCATTTTTCAATTTACAGTGAATTTTCAATTTTTCAATTCTCAAAAGAAAAAAATAAGATCTTGGTAATATTATATTCGGCGTTCTTTAAATAAGTATCCGACAACGGCGCCGGTGTAGCCCCAGGCCAGGTATTGGACGGGCATGGTGCGCAGGATATTGTCTCCCAACGAAACGGTCAGCATGCCGGCCCACAGCATTATAAGTGAAAACAGCAGAGCTTGTCGTTCTTTGTCTTCCGTTTGCCTGTATTCGGAGATGACCCATTTAAGAAGAAAGAAATATATCAACAAATAAGCCGACAGTCCGATGCTTCCCAGTTCTATTATTATCCTTAAATAATCGTTGTGGGCTTGCAGGGAATTATAAGTATAGGCCTCCGGATTATAATTGTAGTGCACATGTTCGAATTGGCCGAAACCGTTGCCCAAAATAGGCGCTTGGGCTACCGCCGGCAAAGTTGTGTTAACGATCCTTTGCCTGATCACGAAAGAGCTGTTGTATTTGGGGTCGACGATATCGTTTATTCTGCCTTGGATGGGAGGTATTAGCAAATATAGAAATATTAAACCGAGAGTGGCGAATATAAGCATTTTTCTGTTTCTAACAAGCCCGTAAAGGCCGAGTATGGCCAAAAGTCCCACCCAAGCGCCCCGGGTCAAGGTGGCGAATATTAAAATGGTGCCGATCGCTCCGCCCAAAACGGATAATATCCGGTATTTATTCTCTTTGGCCAGATGGAATACGGCATACCAAATGGGCAGGGAACAGAGAAGATAAAAAGCGAAAGTGGCCGGATGCAGGAAGGTGCCGTTGGGCCGGTAGTCGATAATGGTTTTGTCATACCAACCGCTTCCGGTTATCCATTCTCCGGCACCGACCAAGATCGGAACAGCCAAACCGGCCAGCATACAAGTAATTAGAATTTTAAAGTCGAGTTTATTTTTTACAAGAAGCAGGGCGCTGATAAATATTATAAAAATGGTGGTTATTCGTATTGTTTCCGCAAGCGCTTTTGTTTTGTCTGGAGCATACATGATACCGGCTGCGGCCAAGATGCCGAATAGAGCCCAAAAGAAAATGAATTTATTTTTGAACAGTTTTATAAATTTTTCCCGATGGCCGACAAAAATATATATACCCATAATGGCAATACCCGCATTCAAAACGGCGTTGAAGTTAACCGCAAAAGGACCGAGGTCGGTGATGGTCTGTTCATGGGCGACTTCTCTCAAGGCCGGCGTGGCCAAAAAAATAAAATACAAGAAATAGACGGGATTGGCTAAAAACAAAGGAATAAGCCCGAAAAACAAGGCTAGAACTATCTTTAAAAAAGGAGGAGCCGGCAACAAGAAAGAACCGGAAAATAAAATTATACCGGTTGCCCAAAACAGTTGACTTTTTTTTGAAAATATGTTATTTTTTAAGGTCATTCTTTTGGATTGATTATTTATTAAAAGTAGCCTAATATTAAATCATATATTTCCGATTTTGGCAACAGTTATGAAAAAAATACGGCATAACAATTATACTTCTTTTCTGCCTATAGCGCGAAGGCATTGGAGCACTACCGCGCCTTTTTTGAGCATCCGCAAAACGGCCAATATCGCTTTGGCTCAACTGGAAAAGATATTCGGGAAAAGTGAATTAAGGAGTTTTCCTTATTTTATCAAAATTGAGCCCACAAATAAATGCAATTTAAAATGCGCCGGCTGCATCCATGCCGCCGACCGCGCCGATCGATCTTTTAAGCACGGAGATATCGACATGGAAACCTTTAAAAAAATAGTGGACGAGCTGGACAAGTATTTGGTCAAGGTTTCCTTGTATTATGAAGGAGAACCGTTGCTTCATCCGTCTATAGCGGAGATGGCCGGTTATTTAAGCAGTAAAAGGATCGCTTCGGTTATCAGTACCAATTTCAATTATTTACCGGACTCACTGGCCGAGGAGTTGGTAAAGAAAAAACTTACTCATTTAATAATTTCTTTGGACGGATATGACCGGCAAAGCTATGAAAGCTATCGCCGGGGAGGGGATTGGGAGAAAGTTTTGGCCAATATAAAAAAATTGCAAGCCGTTAAAAAGAGGCTCGGCTCCAAATATCCTATTGTTGAAGCCCAAGCCATAAATTTTAATAAGGCCGGTAAAGATAAATTGGAAAAAATAAGGCGAGTGGCGGAAGAGTTGAAAATAGACAGATTCTCTGTTAAAGAAGACTTGATAAGCCGTTATAAACAGGCAATGCCGGCGAATAAAAGATGTTTTTGGTTGTATTCTTCCCTGTCGGTTAAATACGACGGCACGATCCAGCCCTGTTGTTTTTTTTATGAAAGCCGGAGCAATGATCTTGCCGATGTTTCCCGATATTCGAACATCAAAGATATTTGGAACAATGAAAAATTCGTATCAGCCAGAAAATATTTTAAAAACGGAGAAAAAAAAGGAGATCTGCAATGTTATAATTGTATATTTTTTTATAACCGTCGATCTATGGATTATTACAAATATATAAATAATAAATAGTGTTGTTTATAAGCTTTAGTTTGGCTTTTTTGCGGGAAACCCCTTTTTTGTTGACCTAAGGGTTGGCGCTTACGGGCAGGCAGTCAACAAAAAAGGGGGTTTCCCCGCTTGCGAGATAAATCCTTTTGTTAACAAATGTCTTAATAAAATTATCTTATAAGCAACGTTAATAAATTTTATATACAAAGAGAAAAATTGTATGAATATAAATTACATAAATCAAAAAATACCCCAACCGACGCATGCGGTTATCGCCGTTACTTACAATTGCAACTCCCGATGCCGGATGTGCAACATTTGGAAAAGAAAACCGGAAAAGGAAATATTTCCGGAAGTTTTGGCCAAACTGCCGGAGAGTTTGGATGATATCAACATTTCCGGAGGAGAGCCGTTTTTGCGGAAAGATCTGGTCCGAATATTGGATATTGTTTTTGACAGATGTGATCCGTCCAAAGTGGTAATATCCACCAACGGCCTTTTACCGGAAGTTATCACCGCTCGAGTAAAGGAAATTATGAGCAAGCCATACGGAGACAGGGTGGAAGTAGCCATTTCTTTGGATGGCATCGGAGCTCCTCATAATTATAACCGAGGAATTCCGGACGCTTACGATCGGGCCGTAAAGACCATAGATTCCCTGCAGGCCATCGGATTTAAAAATATCGGTTTGGGCTATACTTTTGTTCAAGGAACAGAAGAAGGTTTTGCCGGAGTTAAGAAATTGGCGGATAAAAAGGATCTTAATCTGGGAGTAACCATCGCCCACAACAGTGATAATTATTTCGGCACTCAAGATAACGATAGCCCGGATGCAAGTGAAGTAAAACGCCAACTCAAGCCCTTAATGAAAGATAAGTTGCAAAGCCTGAAAAAGAATGAATTGGGCAAATGCTATTATTTGCACGGACTGAACGAGTATGCCCGGACGGCCAAGCCCATATTGCCTTGCTCGGCTCTTCGGGATTCCTTTTTTATGGACCCCAAGGGATATATTTATCCATGCAATATTTTAAATCACGCCGTGGGCAATTTGGTCCAAGACGATTTTTCCGCTATTTGGAAATCGGAGTCGGCCTATAAAGTTAGAAATACAGTAAAAAATTGCCCCACTCCTTGCTGGATGGTATGCACCGCCAAACCGTCCATAAAAAGAAACAAGATCAAAGCCGGTTGGTGGCTTGTAAAATCTAAAATATTCGGTTTATGATAAGCATCCGCAAAACAATCAAATATTTGAATTTGGGCAGAAAAAAGATCCTGCATGAGATCGATATCAACAGGTTCTTAAAGACCGGCAACAGGCCTCCCCGGCCTTTGAAACTTTATTATCTAATGACCAATAAATGCAATTTCGCTTGCCGGATGTGCCCCCAATGGAAGGCTGGCCAAAAAGAGGATCCGAACGCTTATATCAGCGAAGATAGGATGAAAGAGATCATAGATGAGATGAAGAATTCGGGGATGGCCGAGATCGGCTTCTCCGGAGGAGAGCCGCTTTTGTATAAGGACAAGCTCTTGAATTTGCTAACCTACGCTAATGAAAAAGGATTATATACCCATTTTGCCACCAACGGCAAATTAGTGACCCGGGAGTTTTTAGATGCTTACAACAGGGTCGGAGGAGGACACATTTCTTTGTCAGTGGATGCCTTGGGAGGCAAACATGATGAATTGAGGGGGTTTTCCGGAGCGTATGAGGCCGCCTTAGAAGTTATCAATATAATAAAGCGGAACGATTTTGGCAATTTGAATTTGAAAATAAATTTAACTTTGTCCCAGGGTAACTTGGAAGAAGCGCTTCGGGTGGCGCGGATGGCAACGGAAAATAATGTTTTAATATTTATCCAGCCTTATGATAGCTATGATTACGGCAATAAGAACATAGAGAATAAACAACAAAAAGACCCTCTTTGGATACAAAAAGAAAGTCAAGACAAATTAAGGCAAGTTATCAATGAATTGATGGAGGTCAAAAATAAGTATCCGGGACTGGTTTTAAACAGCCGCGGCCATTTGGAAAATTTTTATCCTTATTTTACCGACCCGCAATTTTCCATTGAATGCGCCGCTCCCTTGGATTCTTTGAGCATAGATCCCTTCGGCAATATTATTTTCTGTAAATTCGGAATTATCGGAAACATCAAGAACAATTCTTTAAAAGCTTTTTTGGAAAGCGATACCAGAAAAAGAATAGTCGGAGCGGCCCTGTCTTGCCGCGAAGGTTGCCTTTTGGGGTGTATGTTTCGGCCGGGCGTGTCGGAAATGCTCAAAGGAGGCGCCGGACATTTGGCGAAGTTGATAAGAAGATAAAGATCATATGAAAATATTACAGGTGAACAATTACCACTATCGTCGAGGAGGAGCGGAAGCTTGTTATTTTGATACCGCCGAATTGCTAAAAAAAGGAGGCCATGAAGTGGCGCATTTTTCCATGCATCACCCCAAAAACCAACAAGGCGCTTGGAACGGTTATTTCGCCGATAATTCCGATTTTAATAACAAGTATTCTTTTGTTGATAAAACCAAAGCAGTAGGGAGAATATTTTATAACCGCGAAGCCAAGAAAAAGATAAGGAAGCTGATAAAGGAATTCCGGCCCGATATAGCGCATCTGCACAATATTTACCATCATTTGAGTCCGTCGATAATCGATGAGTTGAAAAAGCAGGGAGTGCCGACGGTTATGACCTTGCATGATTATAAATTAATTTGTCCCAACTATAATTTATTCGCTCATGGCGAGATCTGGGAAAGAAACAAGAAGCATAAATACTATCGGTGTTTTTTGGACAAATGCGTGAAAGACTCTTATGCCAAGAGTTTGGTATGCACCGCAGAGGCTTATCTCCATTACTTTTTAGGAATATACCAAAAAGCGGACGCTTTTATTTCTCCCAGCCGGTTCCTTATTGACAAATTTGAAAAATTCGGCTTTAATAAGAAGATTTATCATTTGCCCAATCCGATCTTGGAACAAGATACTTTACCAATTAAAGAAGAGAAAAAAAGTGAAAGATATATTTTGTATTTCGGCAGGTTAAGCCGAGAGAAGGGATTAAAGGAACTAATAGAAGCTTATGGCATCTTTATCAAGAGAGCCGGGGAGAAAGATATTAAATTGAAGATAACGGGGGACGGTCCGCAAAAGGAAGAATTGGAAAAATTGGTTCAAGAAAAAGGATTGGAAGATAGGGTGGTTTTTACCGGCCGAAAAGAAAAGGAAGATCTGCGGGAGATTGTAAAAGAAGCTATGATAGCGGTTTTTCCGTTTAAATGGTATGAAAATTATCCTTACAGCATTCTGGAAGCGCAACAAGCCGGCAAAGCGGTAATAAGTTCCGATTTGGGTGGAGCGAATGAATTAATCAAAAACGGTTATAACGGATTTTTATATACCGCCGGCAATGTTGAAGAATTATCGGTCTTAATGGAGAAACTCGCTTTTGATCCTTTGTTAAGAAAGGAAGCGGGAGAAAAGGCCCAAAGAACCGTTGCCCAAAGGAATGATAAAGATAATTTTTATGAACAATTAATAAGTATTTATAATAAATTTATTTTTTAAACACAAAAATATGATTGGAAAAAGACTTAAAAAAACGATTGTTTTCTTGATGTTGGCTTTGCTGGGAACAAGCATGTTAATAGCTCCCTCTCAAGGACAGAATTTATCTCCTTATTATTCCGGAGAAGCGGTGGAGTATAACGGGACTATTTATATCGGCACCGCCGACACCGGCAATTTTGAGTTATTCACTCTGGAGGACGGAAAGCTATATAAAAAAACGGCATTGGTTTCTCCGGCCGGAGAAGATATGGCATTCAAGGATATGACATTTAGCCGAGAAGGCGGTGATCTGTATGTTTATTTGGTAAACGGCGAATATTTTTATAAATATGACTTAGAATATCCGGAAGCGCCGGAATTGGTCAGAGAAAGCAAAGATAACTCTTATTATTGGTATGACGGAGTGAAAAAGAAAGGCGATAAGATCATAACCATGGGCAACAAAGGAGTCAAAGTCTATAAAGAAGACGGCACGGTAATAAATTCTTATGATGTGGAAAACAGATTCGTAAAAAATATTAGTTTTTCGGAAAATAATAATTTTATTTTCAACTCCGTAAAAGGCGGATTGGAAGTTTTAAGAACTTCGGACAGACAGATCATTTCCGAAATCGATTTTACAGATCTGTCAGAGGACGGAAGAGCCAGAGGCATATATAATGACGGGCAAGAAAGCTTGATCTATTTGGTTGATGACGCTTCTGTGAAAGCGGTCGATTTTAACGGAGAAAAGAAAAAAGAATTCGGACATGTGTCCGAAAGCGGTTATGATATTATTCCTTCTTCAGATTCCCGTTTTGTTTATTTTTCCGACGGCGTCGGGGTGGTAAAAGCGAATAAGAACGATCTATCTCCGGCCAAATGGAAATTTACCATGGATGAAGCCGGCGGCAGAGGTTGGGCCATAGGTTTGGCAACGGCCGGAAAAGGAAATAACGAAAAGTTGGTGGTCTTTAACCACTCTTCCATTTTGGTTTTAGACAATAATATGGAAGTGGTGGATCATGTAACAGCCGAAGAAAACAACTATGACCCGATCGAGCCGATGTATTTAAAATTGGATAAGAATAGAGCCTCTTCTAATTCCGAAATATTGCTTAGCGGCGGCGGTTTCGGCTTATATGAGGACTTAAATATCTATTTTGCCGGCGAGGAGTTTGAAGCCGAAGCTGACGAAAACGGTCGTTTTTCTAAAGTGATCGAAGTACCGGAGTCGTTGCCGACAAAGACCGATATTAAAGCGGAAGGAGAAGTGACCGAGAGGAGTTATAGTATCGGATTTGAGATAGAGTAAATCGTTATTTGTTAATAGACCGCAAGCGAGCAATCCTCTTTTTTGTTGACTGCCTACCCAATAAGTGCCAACCCTTAGGTCAACAAAAAAGAGGATTGCTCGCAAAAACGGATAATTTTTTATCAACTAATAAAAATATATGAAAGTGGCATTAATAGGACAAAAAGGAATTCCGGCTAAAGAAGGCGGAGTGGAAAGGCATGTGGAGGACTTGGCTGTTCGTTTAAGCAACGAAGGGGTTTCGGTTTTAGCTTATTCCAGAAAGAATTACACAGGGGTAAATGAAAAAAAATACAAATATAAAGGGGTGGAGGTAGTGAATTTGCCGGGAATTTCCACCAAAAATTTGGATGCCATTACGCATACTTTCTTGTCTTGTTTTCATTTGCTTTTCCGAAAAGTGGATGTTATCCATTTTCATTCCATTGGCCCTTCTTCCCTGATATGGCTGGTTAAAATATTGAAACCGAGAACGCCGGTAGTGGCCACTTTTCATACCCAGTGTTATCTGCATCAGAAATGGAGCGCCTTTGCCAAAGCTTATCTTAAATTCGGTGAAAGAATGTGTTGCAAGCGGGCGGATGAAGTTATTGCCGTATCCGAAGGCCTTAAAGATTATATAAAAAGAACTTATGGCCGCCGGGCAAGTTGTTTGCCCAACGGAATAACGGCCGATAAAAAGCATCGGGAGGCCGGAGAAATAAAGAAGTGGGGGTTGGAGAAAGGTGATTATATCTTGACCGTCTCCAGACTGGTCAGGCATAAAGGTATTCATTATTTAATGGATGCTTATAAAAAGTTAAATACCGATAAAAAATTGGTTATAGTCGGCGGAAGTTCCAATACCGATGATTATGTGCGGGAGTTAAAGGAAAGGGCCGAAGGCAACCCCGATATTATGTTCACCGGTTCTCAAAGCGGCATAATATTGGAAGAACTTTTTTCCAATGCTTGCTTGTTTGTTCAACCTTCCGAATCCGAAGGGCTTTCTATCGCTTTGTTGGAAGCCATGGCTTACGGGTTACCGATAGTAACCAGCGATATCCCGGAAAATAAAGAAGTTATCAAAGAAACCGGCCTGGTTTTTGCAAATAAAAACGTTGATGACCTGTCGTTTAAAATGAAATACTGTTTGGATCGGCCGGAATTAATGCAAGAAAAGGGAATGTCTGCTAAAATAAGAGTGGAAGAAAATTTTAATTGGGACAATATTGTAAAAGGCGTAAAGGATGTGTACAAAAGAGTGAGCGCCAAAGATATTCCGATTAAAGTAAAATTTGTTAAATTTAAGAAAAAGGTGGAGGTAAGATAATCTCCATTGCTCCATTGTTCTATTGTCTCATTGCTTTAATGGGCGAAAAATAACAATGGAGCAATAGAGCAATAGAGCAATGGATTTATATATCAATTCCATTAAAAACAATTGCACCGAAATAGAAGTTAAGCTAATAAGGGAAAGAAAAGTGGTGAGCGGGAAAAGCAGAGAAGCCCAATGCCGCCAATCCGAGAATTTATTGCCTTTGATCCAAGAGGTTTTAAGCGAAAGCGGAGCGAGCGTTAAAGATATTAAGCAAATAGAGGTGGAAAATAGCGGAGGCACTTTTACTTCGGTCCGGATCGGGGTAACTGTGGCCAACGCTTTGGGTTATGCCTGGAGAGTGCCGGTTAAAGGAAGTGGTTCTCAAGAGATGGAAAAAAAGTTGAACGGGATAACTATTACCCGGCCTGTTTATGACAAGGAGCCGAATATTACGGTTTAAAAACTGTGGATAACTTGTGAAAAAATAAGAGTAAATATTATATAAAAAAGATTCCCGCCAAATAAGCGGGAATTTTTTTATTGGTAAAAAACCTAATATTAGGGGTTAATATGAGGGGGTAAATAGTTGACCGGAGGGGAATGGTGGTGTATAATGGTTAACAGATGGTGAAAAGTGGGGAATTGTGGAGAACGAATAACGAATAACGAATAACGAACATTATGTTCATCGGTGAATACAATCACAATTTGGATACCAAAGGCAGATTGGCTGTTCCGGCCAAGTTTCGAAACATGCTCAAAAAAGGGGCGGTTGTGACCAAAGGATTGGACAACTGCCTTTTTTTATACCCTAAAGAAAGATGGGAGAAAGAGGCGGAAAAGATCGCCAATTTACCGATAAGCCAATCCAAAGCCAGGGCCTTTTCCAGGCATATGTTAGCCGGAGCCATGGATGTGGAGTTTGACAATCAAGGCAGAGTAACTTTACCGGAATATTTAAGAAAATTCGCCGGACTAAAAAAGAAAGCGGTTATAGCCGGGGTATATGACAGGTTGGAGGTCTGGGATAAACAGGCTTGGGATAAATATAAGGCCAGAGCGGAAGA
Organism: uncultured Gammaproteobacteria bacterium; assembly: GCA_964512155.1. GTDB lineage: Bacteria > Patescibacteriota > Patescibacteriia > Patescibacteriales > JAGXOH01 > JAGXOH01. The sequence continues at coordinate 16,002 of CAZEHL010000013.1, forward strand.
AAATAGCAATGATATAGCCGAAGAATTGGGAGAATTGGGAGTTTAGGCCGGCTAAGGATGTGTTTTTTCTCGATCGAGAAAATATAAAGCTACAAATAACATTAATCTTTAATCTATAAAAAACTATGAAAAAAACGGTTACCTTAACAAGTAAGCTATCGATCGGTTTATTTATTTGCGTTTTCGCTTTCGGTTTATTGGCGATCACGCATATAAATGCCGAAGATTCCACTTCCACGGACATTTCAATTCCGGAAAACGAGATCGATTCCGAATCCACTTCTACGTCTGAACAAGAAGACGGCGAAACATATGATTCGGGAGATTGCGTATGTACTATGCAATATGATCCGGTTTGCGGAGTTGATGGAAAAACATATTCCAATGCTTGTCGTGCCGAATGTGCCGAAGTGGAGATAGCCGACCGGGGAGAATGCCCCTCGGATAACAAAGAAAAAGAAGAAGAAAAAGAGATGAGTGAAACGGACGAAGGAGCGAACAAAATAAGAAAGAGAGCGCAAAACTTATTCAACGGAGATCTGGACGCTATTCTTGAAGAAGTGGGAGAAAAAATGGAAGAGGCCGAGGTTCCGGAAGAAGGACAAGAAGGACTCCAAAAAGCGCAAAGCAAGATGGAGCAAGCCAGGGAACGGGCCAGGAAGCATTTGGGTAAAGTGGAAGAAAAACTGCAACAATTAAATGAACGGGCCAGAGACGCCATTGATGTATTTGTCGGCTATGGAGTGGACGAGAATACTAAAGGATTGGGAGCCGGAGAACGGGCCGCGGTCGTCCATTCTTTTAAAGGGGCCTTTGATAAGCTTCCGGAAAGCGAAGAAGAAGTGGAAGATATGGTAAAGATCGCCAACGGCCGATGGCCGGGAAATAGAAATCCGAAAGCTGAAGAACGGGCCGAGGAACGATTCCAAGAAATATATGACCGGACTCCGAACATAGAAAATCCCAATGATAACGCCGCGGTAACGGTTATGGCCTATGGTTTGAGGCAAAGAGCGGAAAATAGGAATTTAAACAGTGAAGAAAAAGGAATCGAAATATTTGAAAATATTTTCGGGCACGCACCCCAAAACACCGAAGAGTGGAATGCCATGCAGGCGATCACGTATTCCGGGGCGGCCAAATAATCAATTTATAAATGGATACTGCGCATAAACCGGTTTTGTTGGATAAGGTCATTGAATACTTATCCCCGGCAAAAGGAGGAAAATTCATAGATTGCACTGTCGGAGGCGGAGGGTATACTTTGGCCTTAGCCAACAAAACCGGGAGACAAGGGTTGGTTTTCGGAATAGATCTGGATGAGAAGGCTCTTGAAAGAGTCGAAAAGCGGATCGATAGAGAGCGAGTCGACAATGTGAAGCTAATAAAAGGAAACTTCATTGACCTTATAAAATTGATCAAAGCGAACGGAGGTGAAAGAAATTCTTTTGACGGCATTGTTCTGGATTTGGGACTGTCGTCGGATCAACTGGAAAGCGAAGAAAGAGGCTTTAGTTTCAAAGGCGACCGCCCCCTTGATATGTCTTTTTCTTCCGGCAAAACCACCCAAGATATTGTTAACAATTATTCAGAGGAAGATCTAAAGAATATTATAAAAAATTACGGGGAAGAAAAATTCGCCGGCCGGATCGCCAAAAAAATAACTGAAGCCGGAAAAAAGGAAAAAATAGAAACCACCGGCAGATTAAAAGATCTGATAGCAGAGGCCGTACCCAAGGGTTATTATAGAAAAATAGATCCGGCTACCAAGACCTTTCAGGCTTTACGGATAGCGTCCAATGATGAGTTGAACAATTTAAGCAATGCTTTGCCCCAAGCTGTCGAATTATTGAAAAAAGGAGGCCGAGTGGCCGTTATATCTTATCATAGCTTGGAAGACAGAATAGTAAAAAATTATTTTAGGCAAGAGAGCAAAGACTGCATCTGCCCGCCGGATAATTGGAGATGTGATTGCGGACATTCCGCCCAACTAAAAATTCTCACCAAAAAAGTGGTAGTTCCTTCGGAAAAAGAAATGGCTGACAACCCGAGAGCGAGAAGCGCCAAACTAAGGGTGGCCGAGAAGATCGCAAAGAAATAAAATTATATAATTAGATGTTAAATTTTTTCGCATTGTTTATAAAGTTAAATAACAGATCTTTGTAAATAACGCCATTAAATTTTACATTTGATATTTATAAAAATAATAACGTTTATTAATTAATTTGATCATTATGGCAAAAGATAATAGTAAAAAAGAAAGATGTATAAAAAATTTGAACAGAATGTTGGCTATTGCTATTGTAGCTACGGGTGTTTATTATATTACAGTGGCCAATGATCTTATGGCAAAAGGCTTTGAGTTGCAGGATCTGAAAAAAGAAAAACAGTCCTTGGAAAGAGTGAACGAGCGGCTGGATTCAAAGGTTGCCTCCATGCGTTCTTATAGCCATTTGGCTTCCAAAACAAAGAAATTGAATATGGTATCGGCCGATAATATCGATTACATCACCGTCGGCAGATCCATGATGGCAAAGAAATAATAAAATTAGAATTCAATTTCATGCGTGAATGGAAGACCGGTAATAAAAAAAGAAAAAAGGATGTATATAATGGCCGTATTAATATCATATTGGCGGTTATTTTTTTATTGGGCGCTTCCATGGTGTATAAATTATATGATGTACAGATACAAAATTATGAATTATATGAGGCCATGGCTTCCGGCCAGCACCGAGTTTCGATTGAATTGAAGCCGGAAAGAGGAAAAATTTATATGCAGAATCGGGAAAAGAACAGAAGTGATTCGGAAGGAATTCTTGAAGGAGCTTATCCTCTGGCCACCAACAAAGACTACGCCCTTGTTTATGCCATACCGAAAGAATTGAATGAAGTGGCCAAGCGCAAGGAGTATGCTTTAAAAATTTATGAAGTTTTTGATAAAGAAAAGATCGTAAAAGAAGTGGACGAACATTTCAAACAAAAGGATAGAGAGAAATTGCGCGAAAAAGTTGATAATATCCCCGAAGATCTTTCGGCTGAGGAAAAAAAGGCTCGGGAGGAGAAGATAAATGTTGAGTTTGAAGCTTTAAAAAAAACCGATGAATGGTTGGAGGACAGAAAGAGGGCCAAGAAAAGAATGATAGAGGAGAGGAAAGAAGAGAAGATAGAAAAATATATGAAAATATATGAAAAACCGGATGACCCGTATGAACCTTTAAAGAAAAAAGTGGAAAAACAGAAAGCGAAAGAGTTGTATGCCTCTATTTTGTCTTCAGAAAAAGAAAAAGTGGCTCCGGAAGAGCTTGTTTTGAAAGACAGGGAGATTTTAAAAAAACAAAAAGATACAAGCGAAGAAGACACCTCGGGAGAAAAGCCTATTAAAATCGAAGGCGTCTCTCATTTTATAGAAAGTTACAGATATTATCCCGAAGAGAAAGTGGGAGCCAATCTTTTGGGTTTTGTGAATTATGGAAACGGCAAAGGAGAGGGAAGTTATGGATTGGAAGGGTTCTTTGATAAAGAATTATCCGGAGAATACGGTTCAACCGTTTATGATCGGGGAACGGGAGACTTAAAGGACGCCATTATAGTAAATGACCGGGAATATGTAGAGCCGAAAAATGGCGAGGATCTGGTTCTAACCATTGACGGCGCCATTCAATTCGCTTCTTGCAAAAAATTAAAGGATGCCATCAACAGATACGGGGCGACAGGCGGCAATGTAGTGGCGGTGGATCCGAGTACCGGCGAAATAATTTCCATGTGCTCTTATCCTTCTTTTGACCCCAATAATTACGGAAAGGTGAAAGATATACAATTTTACAATAATCCGGTAGTTTTTGAGCAATATGAGCCCGGATCGGTATTCAAAACCATAACCATGGCGGCCGCCTTGAACGAAGAAGCGGTAACCCCGCAGACAAATTACGTTGATAAAGGCAGAATAAAAGTTCAAGGTTGGGACGGATATATAAAAAATTCCGATTATGCAACCAAGGGAGCCCACGAAGAGGTTGATATGAATTATGTTTTGGAACATTCTTTGAATACCGGCGCCATTCATGCCATGAAACTGACCGGTCCGAACAAATTTTCCGATTATGTGGAAAGATTCGGCTTCGGCCAAAGAACCGGCATAGAATTGGAAGGCGAGGCCAAGGGAGATCTGAGAAATTTGGATAAAAAAAATATTGCGGAAGTTTATGCCGCCACCGCCTCTTACGGGCAGGGTATTTCGGTAACTCCTTTGCAAATGGTTATGTCTTATGCCGCCATTGCCAATGAGGGAATATTAATGAAACCTTTTGTGGTAGAAAGAATAATAAAAAACGGCGATGAAGAAGACGCAACCAGGCCGGTTCAGATAAGAAGAGTTATATCCGAGAGATCTTCCGAACTTCTTTCCGGTATGCTTGTTAATGTGGTAAGGGGAGGACATGCCGAAAAGGCGGGAGTTGACGGATATTATGTCGGAGGCAAAACCGGAACGGCCCAAGTGGCCTCCTCGATTGCCGGAGGATACGGCAAAAAGACAATTCATACCTTTATAGGGATGGCCCCTATCGATGATCCGAAATTTGTGATGCTGGTAAAATTGGACAGGCCATCCAATGTAAGATATTCGGCTTCTTCGGCCGCTCCCTTGTTCGGAGATATTGCGGAATTTATACTGGATTATTATAAAGTACCGAAGGAGAGGTGACTCTTATAGCCTATAACTTAAAACTTATGAGAGAGGAATATTATTAAGATTAAAATAATAAAGAACAAGTTAAGTTGCAAGATGATATGAAAAAGATCATTGAGAAAAAGTTAAAAATATTGGCCAAGATGATATTGGCCAAATACAAGCCCGTTGTTGTGGGTATTACCGGCAGCGTGGGCAAGACCACCACCAAAGAAGCGGTTTATTCCGTTTTGTCTTATAAATATAAGGCGGAACGAAGTTTTAAAAATTATAATAATGAATTGGGGGTGCCTTTAACCATTATAGGAGCCGAAGCGCCCGGCAAGTCTATCGGCGGATGGTTAAAAGTTTTTTTTAAAGCCTCACGGCTTTTAATGGTGAAAAGAAAAGATTACCCCGAAATGTTGATATTGGAAATGGGCGTGGATAAACCCGGAGATATGAAATATTTGACCGATATAGTCAAATGCGATGCCGGAGTGGTGACAACTATCGGCTCCTCCCATTTGGAATTTTTTGATTCAGAGGAGAAGATCCGAAAAGAAAAGGGAATATTAATAGAAAAATTGAATAAAAAGGGGCATGCCATATTGAATTATGATGACAAGCAAGTGCGGGAACTTAAGCATAAAAGTTATGCCAAAGTTTTAACTTACGGTTTTGATGAAAAGGCCGATATAAAAGCTCAAAATATATTGTTTAATTTTGAATCCGATAAAAAAGCCGTTGATCTGCGGGGAATAAGCTTTAAATTGAATTATATGGGTTCGGTGGTACCGGTGAGAATACCGAATGTGCTTGGTTATTCGGTCATATATAGTGCTTTGGCCGCCGCTTCAACCGGCTTGTCTTTCGGTATGAATTTGGTTGATATATCAAAGGCTTTGGAACGTTTCGAAGCGCCGACAGGAAGAATGAAGCTGGTTAAAGGAGTGAAAAACACCATGATCATTGACGATACCTACAACTCTTCTCCCCAATCAACCAAAGCGGCGCTTGATTTTATTAAACAAGTTCCGATAACTTCCGGTTCTCGAAAGTTCGCGGTTTTGGGAGATATGCTGGAGCTCGGTAAATATACTGAAGAAGGACATAGGGAAGTGGGTAAATATTTGGTAAAAGCCGGCGTTAACAAGTTGGTGGCGGTGGGAGAAAGGTCCAGGGATATTATTCATGGAGCCTGTCAAGCGGGAATGAATAAAAACAATATTTATCATTTTTCAGATAATGAAACCGCCGGAAAATTTGTGCAAGAGAGAATAAAAAAAGGAGACCTGATATTTATTAAAGGTTCTCAAGGCGCCAGGATGGAAAAGGTGGTTAAAGAAATAATGGCCGAACCGTTGCGCGCCCCGGAATTGTTGGTAAGGCAAGGCGGAGGATGGGAGTGATCCTTTGACAAAAGCAAAGCTTTCATTTACTATAACATTAGTATAAATTTAATTTTTGGTTTATGATCAAGGTTATAGTGTTGGGAGCCGGCGGCAATTTGGGCAACCGGATCTATAAAAGTTTTAATGAGGAAGACGGTTATAAAGTTTTGGGTTGGGACAAGGAGGACGTGGATATTACCGATAAAGAATTGATCATTGGCAAGATCAAAGAAGTAAAACCGGACATTATCATTAACACGGCCGCTTATAATGATGTTGATAAATGCGAAGATGATGAGCGGGAATTTGAAAAGGCCAAAATGATCAACGGTAGAGCCGTTGGTTTTTTAGCTGAAGCGGCATTGGAAATAAATGCGCTTATGATACATTTTTCCACTGATTATGTTTTTGCGGGAGATAAGCAAGAAGGATATAAAGAAACCGATGAACCGGCTCCGATCAACAGGTATGGAAGGTCGAAAAGAATGGGGGAAGAGGAGTTGATAACCGAAAGCGGCGGGGGGTTGAAATGGTATTTAATAAGAACGTCCAAATTATTCGGGCCGGTAAGCGGAACAGGAGAGGCGAAAAGAAGTTTTTTTGATAAAATATTGGAGCTTAGTGAAGAAAAAAAAGAATTGAGCATAGTCCGCGGGGAAGAAGTGAGTTGTTTTACTTACACTCCCGATCTGGCGGAAAAAGTAAAAGAGATAGTGGAAATTAAAAATCCTTATGGCATTTATCATATAACCAACAGCGGGGCGGCCGATTGGTATGGAGGAGCCGAAGAATTGTTCCGTTTAAAGCAAAAAAATGATATTGTGTTAACGCCGGTAAGTTCGGCCGATTTTGACAGGCCGGCCAAAAGGCCGAAATATTCCATTTTGATAAATACCAAATTGGAGCCTTTGAGAAGTTGGCAAGAAGC
>CAZEHL010000014.1:0-1895 GCA_964512155.1 uncultured Gammaproteobacteria bacterium
GATTGAAATCACTAATAAAATAGCAACCTCAATCGGCGGCAAGAAACTTTTTGGAAACTTATTCAATTGTTAATGAACCGCTCTTTTTCGCCCTGCACACTTTCCCTTATGGGCTCGTCAGTCACGCTCTCAGCGTGAGAAAAGAGAGGTATTTGATATCGGAGATCCTCTAAACTCCGAAAGAACCTAAGAGAGCTTGAACCGTCCTCTCCGCGGATGCTCTCCAACCCGCGGAGGTTTTGAGTTTTCCCGAGAGGAGATTTAAAATCTCCTAAACCTCGGGAAAAACTCCGCCAAGGTTTTTTCAATCTCCAGGGCCATCTCGCCCTGGAGGTTCGTGCAATCCTGTCGGGGAAGGTATTCCCTGACAAGATTTCTCAGCTTCTCGCGGAACTCCTCCATTTCGGAGGATTCCGCGAATTTTTGCTGTTCCTCAGCGATCTGATCAATGCTAAGGTGGGAGCAAAATGTCATAACTACCTCCTTATGCTCTTCCCAAGGGAAAGAGGTTAAGGTTTTCTCCCCTGTCTTCATCTTCCTCCTCCGGACGAAGCTCGTCCAGAGTCGGAAGGGGCTCATAGAGCAGTTCATAGAACTGCTCTTCCGGATACCCGGAGGGGATATATTCTATCCCGCCGGGATTCTCCGGGGCCTCAACGAAGGCCTCTTCTGCGCACTCGGCACAGATGAGGCCATAGGATTCCGGCAACCCGGGCGGCATTGCCGCCGGGAAGCAGTCCCTCTCTTCCCGAGAGTCGTCAAGAACTCCCGGGAAGAGCCTCCCGCAGCGGACACATGCGTATCCGCTCTGTAAAAAAAGCTCTTCCTCGTAGTACATAATCTTCCTCCTTCAATTTTTGACCCCCAACGGTCGCCGAAATTTTCGACAATCGCAGAGGGTCGTTTTTCCTTCAAAATCTTACCACCGATTGAAGCCGCTTGTTTGAGCTTGTCGAAGGCCTTGTCCTGAACCTGTCGAAGGGCAACCAACCTCAAGCGGTGGCAAGATCGAATAGGAGGGCCCCGCACTAATTTTGCGATCACTCACGAAGTAAGTGTTTTTTAAAAATCGCAAAATTAGTGCGGGGTTCCTTTCTCTATATAATAAGCCACGCAAAGCTTTGCTTCTTGTCCGCGTTAGTCCGCGTCCAGTCGGCATGGTCAGCGCAAACTTTAGTTTGAAAAGAACAATCCTCCTCTGTCTCGGATCACTACGCTGAAAGCGTAATGAGCCGGGAAAAGGAGGGAGGAGAAAAGCGAACAAGCCAATCTCCTCCCGAACCGTGGGAGCTGATGGTGAACTTCCCGACTCGGATGCTCCCTTATCCGAGTCAGTTTTGGCCGATTTTTACGAGGCGGCCCATCCTTCAAGGAGCTTGATTTAAAAAATCAAGCGAAGGAACCTCGAGACTTTGTGACTTACCATCCCCCGCTGCAAAGTCTGAAACTCTACAGGGGACAGCTTCCGCTTCTAGCCGGTATTAAGGAAATCCCACCATATTGGTGAGGCCGACCCGGCGGGCGTGAAGCGGAAGATTTTCGAGGGTTGGCCAACCCGTTTAAGTCGCTATTTTAGTAACCTAAACGGGTAAGCCAACCTGTTTTATTTGAAGATGCTATCTCTCTGCTTCAGCCAGCAACCGTTGGTTGTGGGTAGGAAAATGGAGGGAATTATGCGTTTCTTCCTTTCTCCTTGCCCCATGGAAATATTTCGATATTTCTTTACGGGGGCTTCTTAAATTGTAAAGAACAAATCTTAATCGCTTCCTCCCTGAATGGAAGGAATGGAAACGGCCGGTTCGGCGGTTGCCCCGGCCGGCCAGCCGTTTCTTTGGGGATTTTCCTGTAAAGGGCTTCCTTGCTTGCCGGTTCGGCTTTTTAAGGAGAATTATTTT
>CAZEHL010000014.1:1995-22162 GCA_964512155.1 uncultured Gammaproteobacteria bacterium
TTCCTGTAAAGGGCTTCCTTGCTTGCCGGTTCGGCTTTTTAAGGAGAATTATTTTTGAATATTGTCCTTTCCGCCTTTACCGGCTATCTCGGCAAGGAAATTCCCGGGCGCGAAGAATCGAGGTTCTTCCCGCCCGGCCGATCTCCTTGAGAGAGATAATTATTTTTTATTTATTTTTTATTATCTCCTCGTTCATCCGCTAAAGAAACGGGTTTGTGAGGATATTTCCCGGGCCAAAGAGGGGGTTCAAGCCTCTTCGCCCGGCCGATATCCTCACAAAAAGATACCGGGCGATAGGATTGCCTTTCAGCGGGCCTGCCCTCACTATTAAAGTGAAGATGAGCCACTGCCTAGTCGGCAACGCGTTCGGGATATCCGGTTCGTAGGCGGATACCCCGGACGCCTCTCCGCCTCCGATCGGCTTATCCGATATAAGAGGCGGATGAAAATCCTATCTTGTCCGCCTCGCCCTATTTTAAAATAGTGCGAGGGGTACGAACTCTGGCGACCCCTATTTCCCGAGAATTAAGCTCCAAGCATGGCTGAGCCTAATTGTTATTCGGGATCAAGGCACTTTTTGCCATCGTTTCAATGTATTTTCGCTTCTTTTTTTAAAAAGAAGAAGCTGTTTTGGAAAGAGCTATAATATTGTACTTCGATTATTACCGAAGAATGGACTTCCTTCGACTCGACAAGCATGGGAGTCGAAGGAAACGTCACTCGCCGGTAATCTCCTCCCCTCGTCCTTGTGAGTTGGACGGGACCCATCCGTTTCTTTTCTTTTTGGGGATGAGAACCGCCACTCTAACTCGCCGGGCGGGGCGGGGAAATTATTTATTTATATTTTGGGAAAGAGCTTTTTTGAATATTTCTTCTTTTATCTTTTATCAAACTGTCATTTTAGCTTGACTTTGCATACTAACATACTTTGAATATTTTGTCAATAGTTTTCGGACGGATAAAACTTTATTCGGGAAATATTTGTTATTATTTTTACTAAAATTAGATAACATAGACAAAAACAAACTTTTTCTTAATTTGACTTTTTAATGTCATTTTATTGTGATAATATCTTTTTAAAATTTCTTTTAAACTATCATACAAAGTTGACTATTCCGCCGGGGCGTGATATAATGGAAACAGATATGTCATCAGGGAACCCCGATTCAGGATCTCGGAGATATTCACGAGATCCCGGCTCAAGGCCGGGATGACGGTTATCTTTCACGGGATTCCGGCTTTCGCCGGAATGACGCGCAATATTCCCGGAATGACGAGAGAAAAAACCGGAATGATGAGGAGAAAAAATATGAATGATAAAAAAACCGCAATAATTCAAAACCAACTATAAAACTATGTACAAAGATATTTTTACCCAAACGGGTCTGTCGGACAAAGAAGCCGTTGTTTACGAATTCCTCCTAAAAAACGGCGAAGTTCCGGCCGGCGACATCATTAAAAAAACCCCTCTTAAAAGAGGGGTGGTATACAATATTCTAGAGGGTTTGAGAAAAAAGGGGCTGGTCTCCAAAAGAACTAAAAACAAAATCGCCTACTTCTCCCCCGAACACCCCGAAAAACTCCGCCAATACGCGGAAGAGAGAAAAAGCGGATTGCAAAAAGCGGAGAGAAATTTGGAAGCGAATATGGACCGGCTGGCCTCGGATTTCAATCTATCCACCGGCAAACCGGGAATAAGATTCTTCGAGGGAATAGAGGGAGTGCAAAAAGTGTTGGAAGATTCCTTGAACGCCCGGGAAGAAATATATACTTATGTGGACGTCGAAGCCGTTGTCAAACACATAGATAAGATAAATCAAGAGTATGTCAAAAAAAGGGATAAATTGAATATTAAAAAACGCGCCCTTCTCATAGACACGCCTTTTGCCAGAAAATATCTGAAAGACTACCATCGGCAAGTAACAGAAATAAAATTTCTCACCCACAAACTCCATAGCTTCCACACCGTCATGCAGATCTATGACGGCAAGATATCCTATATTACTTTGACCTCCAAGGCCAAGATCGGGGTTGTCATCGAAGACAAGAATATCTATCAAATGCACAAGATCCTGTTCGAAGTCCAATGGAACAACGCTCAAAAGATCTTCTAAATAATTCCGCTCTCTCTTAAAGAAGCGTCATCGGGGAACCCCGATTCAGGATCTCGATAATATTCACGGGATTCCGGCTCAAGGCCGGAATGACGGTTGTTTTTCACGGGATTCCGGCTCAAGGCCGGAATGACGTTTAACTTTCACCGGATTCCGGCTCGGAGGCCGGAATGACGGTTGACTTTCACGAAATTCCAACTCAGGGGCCGAGATGACGCTATTTTTTTATTGAAGTGATTATTGCAAACAACATTAATAACGCTCCTATCCCTTCTCCAAGGCGGCATACACTCGGCCGTTTTTTTCGTCGATGACATAATTGGTCATGACATACTCTTGCTCGTTTACCAGCTTGGCGACAGTGTCGATAAATTCCGGGGAATCTTTTTCGAATTTTAAAAGCAAACGCGGTTGGGAAGCGTCTATTTTATTCTCTCCGATATTGTCCTCGTATTCCTTGATGATGTCCCGGGAAGAGAGATCATGGTAATGATATTGTTCTTGTTCTTGTTGTTTTTGTTCTTGCCGAGCCCGGAAAATGGAAAAAATATTCTTGCCGGTGTCGCCGTAATTTTTATTTACCTTATTGGCTATGAATTTCCCCTTGTTGCCGTTGATATAATAATCGCTGATCGGCGAAGAGGAGTCGCAATCGGCGTAAATACCGTTTTCTTCCGCCTCTTTTTCCAAAGTGGATTTAAGAAAAGAAGAGCCGATGGCGGAGCCATGCAAGGATTCCGGGACATTGAATGCCCCGAATTCCTTTTTCCCTTCTCCCAAATCGGTAAAACGGCAGAAAGCCAGGAGCTCATTCTCTTTTTTTAGGGTGTAAAGAGTGGTAGAGGCATCCTCCTTTGTTAAGAGTTCGGTGAACCCCTTAAGCAATTTGGCTTGCAGGACCGGGAATTCTTTATAATTCTCTTTATAGATCTCCATCATCCTTTTTATTTCTCGGATCCTTTCTTCGTCTTCTCTGGCAAAATTTTTCGCGGTTTGCCGCAGAATTCCCTCCAAAGAGGAAGACGGAAGGCCGGGGGTCTCTTTTACTTCCTCCTCATATATCCGTTTTACTATCTCTTTTATTTCTTCACCCCCGGCCAGATCGGAGATCGTTTTTTCTTCAAATGTTACTCCTTTAATATCCTCCACGTCCACGTCCCGCCTCCGAAAATCTTTTTTCAAAGTGGCCAGAACCTGGGCGGTAAATACCATATCCGATTGATGATCCTCCAACTCTTTCATAACTTCTTCTTCATCCACTTCTTCTTGGTTCAATATTTTGTCCGAGAAATCCTGAAGCAGGGCCTCGGCCTTGTTCAAAATATTCTCGGATATCTTATCCAATTCTTCTTCGCTTATCTGTGTATCCTCCTTAAACACCTCCGCCATCTCCTTTTTACTCTTTTGGGCTTGATCGACCAATTCATGATATTTGGAGAACACTCGGTCGGCTAAATTTTGATCTTCTTTGTCCAGATCCGTTATACCGTAGACGAATTGGTCGAGCTGGGTTTCCAAATTTTGTTGAAGAGGAAGCACTTTTTCCAATTTCTCCACATAAGGCTTATAAATTTCCTCCCAATCTTGCTGTCGATTTTCGATAAAGTTATCTGCCACTTCTTCAGGCATCCCCTCCTTCTCAATCAAAATTCTTTTAAACTCATCCGGATTTTCATACGGAGCGCAAATCTCTTTGGCTAATTTAATTTCTTTCTGTATTCTCAGGCTGTCAAATTTACTTAATTTATTTTTTTCTTCTTCTATTGTATTTTTTATTTCTCTATCCTTTTCTTTATCTCCATAAATGGAAAATTCATCGTTCTTTATTTTTTCTTCCAATTCTTTAATTTCGTTATCTATATTCCTTTCTTCCGCTTCTGACAAATGCGCACTTGTAGTCTTCTTCTCTATCTGTTTAATTACTTTAGATGTATCCTTTGCAAGTTTTTTTAAATGGTCCATAGCTTTTATTTGCACTTTTTCTGTCCGCTCCAGCTCGTTCAATAACTCTTTTACGATTTTTCCTTTTCTATCACTGTCTATCTCCGACTGTAATTCATTATTAGTTTTTTTTAGTATATTGGATGCTTTTGATAATAAATTATTTTTTACTTCATCCTTATCCGCTTTCTTCTCAAAGAATACTTCTTCATACATACCCGCCGCTTCTTCCGCCATCTCGTCCATCCGGTCCACCATCTCCGCGTATTTGCCGAACAACTCACTCGCCGCTTCCGGCGTGTCCTCCAATTTTTTTCCCAGGTCCAGGATCATATCCCCGTTCTTTTTGTCAAATTCCACCGCCAAAAAGGATTTTAATCCCGTTCCTTTGTAATTTTGAGCGAATTCGGTCAAATCCTTGAATTTCCCTCTCACTCCCATATCAAATGAGGCGGCGGCCAACCAAACTTGTTCCTTCCAGGACAAATTATGAATTCCTACGCCGCATTCATCCACGAACTTTCTGGTAATCATGTTTATATAATTGTAGTCTTTTATGTTCGATCTTATATTCTCATAATCTTCCGTATTTTCATAATCTTTTCGGGTGATCACCGAATCGGGGGAAAATTTGTGCATCCTTTTTTCCACCTCGCCTTTATTCAAATACATAAGAGAAGATATCTTGGATTCGCTGACATCCTCCCCGACTCTTTCCTTTATCTTCTCCCTTTTTTCTTGTTTCTCCTCTTCCGATAACAGATTCAAAGTGTATCTTAATTCTTCTTTACTTTCATGCATGAAAATAACACCGGCCGTATTATCGTCCAAAATGGAAACTTTAATATTTTCAATGGGTATCTTTTCTTCACCGAAATTAAAAAATTTTCTTCCCAGATAATACTTGACCGAACCGGTAAACACTTCCAATTTATTCCCTTTGGCCAAAAACTCATCCCTCTTTAATTCATCTCCTCGAGGAGAGAAGTCTTCGAATTTTAATAATCCGCTCTTAAGCAGATTGGAACAATCTTCTCTTAAATATTTTAAGATACCTTTACGATTTTCTCCGCTGCCATGATAAGTTAATCTTTGGGAAAGCCAATCACTATTTATTTTTAACTCCCCCAGTTCGGGGTCGTTAACGATCAAATTCCCATCTTTATCCCTGTATCCGTCATAATCTTTATATATCTTGTTAGCTAAATAAAACTCTTTTAAACTGACACCTTCACCGTTTCTGGCTTGAATTTCCCCCTGCAGGGGAGGGCGACGCCCTTCGGTGTTTATTTCCCAAAAATTGAAATAATAATCATCTTTGTTTTTGATCCTCTCTACGTCTGTTATTTCCCGGACATCATTGGGTAAATTGAATAGATACTTCTCTTGAATTTTTTCCGGCTCCTCTCGGTACCGTTCATATTCTTCTTTGGGAACAACCTTCATATCGCCCAACAGATCCAAGAGTCCTTTTCGAGAAGGATCGAATCTTTCTTTTTCAAAAAACGTTCTGTCTTCATCCGGAAAATCATAATTCTTAATACTCTCCATATCTACCATATTGAAACCGTCTTTTCTTTCCAGTATCCCTTTCTTCTCCCATTTTTTCAGAACTTTTTCTTTGAGGATCTCCCTTCTCGCCTCTTGCGCCGCCTCTTCCCATGTTTGCGGTTCCGCCTCCGCATCTTCTTCCTCTTTTAGCTTGGATCTTCTAATGATCTTTACTCCGGCATCGGAAAACATTCTTGCCACCTTAACTTTACTGCTTAAAACAGACTTGCCTTCTTTTCTTCCTAAAGAAAATTTAAATTTATAGTCCGGGTCTTTAAATTTTGCCATATCAAAAACTATTTCCCCGTTTTCGGTATATTCCAATATTTCTTGCTCCCGGAGAAGTTCGACCAGGCGGCTTTTTTCTTTATCTTTTTCCGCTTCCGCCTCCAATGTGGAAGCCGGAGTTTCTTCCGCCAGAGTTTCTTGTTGTTCTGACGCCGGCTTTTTTCGGTCCGGTTGTCCCCCGGCCGGCGGAAATTCGAATTTATTCTCAAACATAAAAAATATTTAAATTAACTTTATTTTATTCTACCAAAATCTCCCTGTTTTTCAATCGTAAAGAGCTCCATTTTGAAATAAACCCGGCTTTTAAAAGCCGAGATGCGCTTCTAAATGTTTCACACTATAGTTTGATATATTTAGAGAGCTTAAATATTGACTATTGGACAAAAATGTTTAAAATAGCGAAAAAGGATTTAATTTGGATGTAGATGCTCTTTTAAAAAACAATTTTACCTAAGGAGGGGGTATGGTTTATTCAAACAACAGTGTTAAGGTGGCGCGGGAACAAAGTTATGAAAAGATAAAAAAAGTAAATTACACGGTAGGAAGATCTGTTTGGGACACTCTTAAAACGATCGACTTCGGCGTTTCTCCTTGTTCGCATACCGACCAGCGAGAAATAGCCAAATACAATCTGGAACTGGACGCTCGAAGTTGCTTGGGAAGGTTGGCTCAAGCGGCGGCAATCGCGGAAAAACATTTTCCGGGTTCTCATCTGCAGGCCGCCGAGGTCCGCCAAGACCGACTGGCGGAAATTATGATAAAAAAATTAAAAGAAAACCCCAAAAAAATGGAAGATGGTTCTTTTATGTCCGAACTTCTAATGTATGAAAAGCCCCATATGGTCCTGCTGGTGGACGGAATCCAATTCGATCCTCTTTCCCTATATGCCGGCTGGAACATCGAGCATCCTAAAGTAGCGCCTTTTCCGCTCTGGGAAGCGATAGCTTCTTCCAAGCTGGTATCCCGCTCCTATTTGGAAAAAATTCCGGAAATAAAAAGCCGAATTCTGCAAATGGCGGAATCGATATGTCCCTCCACTTCTTTGGTAAGGGAAAATGTGTGCCATTTACTGGGAATAATGGGAGCCAGAAAGGATCTGATCAAAGAAGTGAAATGGTGCGTCGAAGCTCGTCCGTGCGCCCGCAATTTGGCCATTTTGTATCTTTTGACAGAAGATTTGAATGTATACTATCTACTTGTAATCTCCTATTCGGAAAAAATATTTAGTTACTTATAATGCTGTTTTAAATGTTTCACACTGGCCAGTGTGAAACATTTAAAGTACCTATAAAAAAGACCGCCCGGTATCGAGCGGTCTTTTAAAAGTCCAAAAGATCTTTTCTATTTCGAGTTTTATTGGTGTCTCCCGGTCATTCTGTTTATCACTTCCTCGGCCTTGGTTTTGCCTCCGAGGCCAAAGGCCAATCCTCCGGCCAAGGATACCATAACTACCAAACCGGTAAACAGGATCCGGATCATATCGTCGGCCACTCCCAATTGCACCAAAGCGGCCATCACGGCAAATACCAGTATGGACCACTTGGCGATAGAAGCCAATAATTGGGAAACATAAGAAGACATTTTGAAAGTCTCCGTCCCCTGCTTGATGGTTTCATAAGCCCAGCCGGCCATTATAATGCCAATGGCCAGAATAACCACCGCCACTAAAACATTGGGAAGGTAAAGGACCACTTTCTCCAAAAACCGAGTAACTTGAGGAATCCTTAAAACATCGGCCACGGCGATCAAAGTGGCCACAATAAAGAACCATTTCACTATCTTGCCGGCAATAACGCCGAACTCAAACTTGAGCCCCAATTTCTCCAATTCTTCCTTAACCTTTACCTTTTGCATCAAAGTATCGATCCTCAAATAACCGACAATTTTTTTTACTATTTTGCCGGCCAACGAAGCGATGATGAGCCCCGCAATCAATATAACCAGAGCGCTCAAAAGTTGCGGGAGAAAGGAAGCAATGTTGAACCAGAGGTTTTGCATGGAGGCGACAAAAATGTCACCCCAATCGCCAAAACTTCTTAAATTGTTAAAATTTTCACCCATAAAATTTTAGAGTTATTTATAATTATCCGCTTATTTAATTTTAGCAAAAATATATAAAAATGCAAACATTTCCCCCGCCATTCTTCTTGATATATTACAATTGCGCCAAACAAAGCAAAAAGGTGGGGGCAATATTGACAAAAAGGGTTGAGGTGCTACTATGGAAATATCTTTAAAAATCATTACCATATTTATTTTCGGAGATCGCCATAGCTACCAACTATGGTATCTTGTTTCCGCTCCCGGCGGAAGTAAGGTATTCGGAGCAACAAGCCCCGGACCAATCCGGAAAATATGAAAAAAGCGTCCCGATGCCGCCTGTAACCTTCCGAAGGTTCCCCGAATGGGAACCTTCGGAAGGTTACAGGCGCAACAAGGGGAAGCCGGGTGGAACCGCGGGAAGACCCCGTCCCGGTATATCGAATACTCTTTTAGGGTTATTTGATATACCGGAACGGGGTTTTATTTTTATCACCTTACCACCGCGAATATACGAATCTGTACGAATTTACGAATGAATATGGAGTATAAATATTATTTATCCGGTTAGCCGGCGATTAAATTAGTCTTATATCTACCTATATCCACCATATATCAATTTATATCCACCCATATCTACCCATATCTACCATATATCAATTTATATCCACCCATATCTAT
Source organism: uncultured Gammaproteobacteria bacterium (assembly GCA_964512155.1). GTDB lineage: Bacteria > Patescibacteriota > Patescibacteriia > Patescibacteriales > JAGXOH01 > JAGXOH01. The sequence goes on from CAZEHL010000014.1 coordinate 10,611, forward strand.
CACATATCCACCATATATCCATTCATATCTAACACCAAACCAATATGTCCAATTCCAACCAAAACCAAGAACAACTTCACAAACTCCGCCACTCTTACGCCCACATCCTGGCGGCGGCGGTGGGTGAACTTTACCCGAATGTCAAATTCGCCATCGGCCCGGTGATCGAGAACGGCTTTTATTATGATTTTGATTTCGGAGAGGAAAAATTCAACGAAGAAGATCTGGCTCAGGTGGAGAAAAAAATGAAACACCTGATCAAACAAAACCCGGATTTTAAAAACTACACCATGGAAGCCGAGGAAGCTATGGCCAAAGAAGAGCAAAAAGGGCAAATCTATAAACAAGAATTGATCCGAGACTTGAAGCAAGAAGGAGAAAGCCAAGTAAGTTATTACCAAGTGGGGAATTTTGAAGATCTATGCCGGGGCCCGCACGTGGAAAGCGCTAAAGAATTGAACCCCAAAGCCTTTAAGCTTACTTCTGTAGCCGGCGCCTACTGGAAGGGGGATGAAAAAAATAAAATGCTGACCCGCATTTACGGCGCGGCTTTCCGGTCTCCGGAAGAATTGAATGAATATTTAAAGATGATGGAGGAAGCCAAAAAAAGGGATCATAGAAAACTGGGCCGGAAATTGGATCTGTTTCATATCGACGAAAAGGTGGGGCTGGGACTTCCGCTGTGGCATCCCAACGGAGCTATACTATGGAGAGTTATTGAAGATTTTTGGCACCGGGAACACCTAAAAAACGGATATGAGTTGGTTCGCTCCCCTCATATAGGAAACCGGACTCTTTGGGAAACTTCCGGTCATTGGGGGCTTTATAGTGATAACATGTACCCTCCCTTGGAAGTGGGGCAAACCCTGGAAGACAGGCAAGCCGGGAAAAAGGTGGAAGAATCTGAAGAATACTTGCTCAAGCCCATGAATTGCCCTTTTCATGTCCAAATTTACAAAGACGGTCAAAGGTCTTATAGGGATATGCCTGTGCGTTGGGCTGAATGCGGAACCGTTTACAGATACGAGAAAAAAGGGGAGCTTTCCGGTTTAACCCGGGTAAGGGGTTTTACTCAAGATGACGCCCATATTGTATGCCGGAAAGACCAAGTGGAAGAAGAACTGAAAAAAGTGATAGATTTCATTCTGTTCATCTTTAATTCATTCGGATTTGATACCAACTTGATAAACGTTTACCTTTCTCTGCGCGACCCGGAGAACAAAGAAAAATATTCCGGCTCGGACGACGGATGGGATTTTACGGAAAAAGTATTGAAAAAAGTGGCTGAAGAAAAAGAGCTCAATTTTACGGAAGAGAAAGGAGAGGCCGCTTTTTACGGCCCCAAGCTGGATTTCAAGCTAAAGGATGTTTTGGGCAGGGAATGGCAATGTTCCACCTTGCAATTCGACTTTAATCTACCGGAGAGGTTTGATATGGATTTTGTGAACAATAAAGGGGAAAAAGAAAGGCCTTACATGCTCCATCGGGCTCTGTTCGGCTCCTTTGAAAGATTTATCGCTTTGTTGATAGAACATTACGCCGGCGCTTTTCCGGTTTGGCTGTCTCCGGTTCAAGTCAAGATCCTGTCTGTGGGAGAAGCTCACCGGGAATATTGCCGGAAATTGGCCGAAGAATTGCGGCAAAAAAACATCCGCACCGATATTGACATAGAAGATGCTACCATTAACTACAAGATCAGAAAAGCGACCAAGGAAAAGGCTCCGTATATATTGGTCGTCGGGGACAAAGAAATGAACTCCGGAGTTTTAACCGTCCGGGACAGAGGGAGCGAACAAACCCGGGAAGTGGATAAAGAGGATTTTATTAAAGAGATCAAAGAATAAAACAATATTTTCCGGCGGAGCCCCTGACAGAGACTCCGCCGGGACGAATTTAGTTTTTAGGTAAAGTCCTTGTCCAAAATGGGGTGAACCAATACATTACATTGAAAAAATGACTTTTTTTGTATACAATAAAAGGAACCATAATTAATTATTTTAACCCCATGCAAGTAAAAAACCTCTTCAAAATAAGTCAAAAAGAAAGAAATGATTTCTGCACCCATATCATCGACACCAGCGCCCCGTCGGTTGATTTTTATTTTCTGATAATTTTATCCACTATGATCGTGGCCTTGGGGCTTTTGATAGACAACGTAATCTTGGTTATCGGAGGCATGCTGGTCACTCCCATCCTCTCTCCTATCTTGGCCATCGCCTTGGGGTTGGCCACCAAAGATCCGAAAGTGATAATACGTTCAGTGAAAATATTTTTTGCATCATTTTTGTTGGTCTTTATAACCGCTTTTTTAGTGGGAGTTTTTTCTTCCATTAATATCTCCGGAGTGGACCTGATCCATATAATGCAACCCAACTTGTTAACTTTCTTTATAGCTTTGATCGCCGGATTCGCAGCCAGTTATACTTGGGCCAAACCGGCGCTGAATGAAAGGTTGCCCGGTGTGGCCATAACGGTTACCCTGATACCACCCTTGACCGTTATCGGATTAGCCGCCTCTCATGCGGAATGGACCATACTGGAAACTTCGACTAAAACATTCTTTTTAAACTTTTTTGCCATTATTATAGCCAGTCTGGTCATCTTCTTTTTAATGGAATTTTATAAAGCCAAAAGGAAACTGGAACAAGAGGTAAAAAACGAAGAAAAAGAAATTAAGAACGGAAAAAAGAAATAAAAAAACATGTATACTTTGGACGCGGTCAAGCAACATATAACCGACATTCTAAACCGGAACCACGAAGAAGCGGAAATAAACCCGGCGGAATTGGTCTACCCTCCGAATCCGGAATACGGGGATTTAAGCTTGCCCTGCTTTAATTTGGCCCGGAAATTAAAAAGATCTCCGGGCGAGATGGCCGAAACCCTCTTAAGCAAACTGTCAAATGATGAAATTATTTCCGGCGCCGCCACTGCCGGGGCTTATTTAAATTTTTTTATTAATAAAAAATTCTTGGCTGAAAATATTATCAAAGAAATACTGGAATATAAAAACAACTACGGGGAAAACGAGCATGAAAACGGGAAAAAAGTAATGCTGGAATACTCAAATGCCAACACCCACAAGGAATACCACATCGGCCATTTGCGGAACATCAGTTACGGAGATGCGGTAACCCGGATACTTAAAGCCAACGGTTGCCGGACTGTTCCGGTCTCTTACATAAATGATTTCGGCATCCATGTGGCCAAAACCTTGTGGAATTACAAAGGATTTATTAAAGAAAACTACGGCAATGAGCAAGAATTGGAAAAATTGCCCCCGGCGGATAGAGGAAAGGTCCTGGGAGAAATATATGCCGATGCCGTTTACAAAGAAAAAGAATCCCCCACGGCCAAACAAATGATAGGAGGCATCATGAAACAAATAGAATCCGGCCAAGGCGAGGAATACGATCTATGGAAGAAAACCAGGCAATGGAACATAAAACAATTCGACCGCATTTATCAAGAACTGGGGGTGGAATTTGAAAAAATATACTATGAACATGAGTTTATTGGCCAAGGCATGAAAAAAGTGGAGGAACTTTTGGAAAAAGGAATACTAACCAAAAGCGAAGGGGCTATTATCGCCGATCTCCAAAAATACGACTTGGGGGTGCTGGTCTTTATCCGTTCGGACGGAACCGCTATGTATCCGGTGGCCGATATTCCGTTGGCGGAACAAAAGATAAAAGATTTTAACCCGGATGATTCTTTGTATGTGGTTGATATTAGGCAAAGCCTATATTTCTCCCAACTATTCAAAGTGTTGGAGTTGATGGGTTATTCCCAAAATTATATCCATTTAACTTATGACTTTGTTAAATTGCCGGACGGCATGATGTCTTCCAGAACCGGCAATATCATTACTTACAAAGAATTGAAAGACAAATTAACCGAACAAAGCGTCAAGGAAACCCGGCAAAGGCATCCGGATTGGCCGGAAGAAAAAATTCAAAAAACCGCCTCCACCCTGGCCTTGTCGGCCATGAAATTCGAAATGCTCAAAGTGGAAGCCGGCAACACCATAACTTTTGATATTGCCAAAGCTTTAAGTTTCGAAGGTTTTACGGCCGCTTATATCCAATACACTTTTGCCAGGCTCTCAAGCATTCTGGCCAAAGCGGAGAAGGTCGAAGAAAAGGCTGATCACTCTTGCCTTCAAGAAGAAAGAGAAAAGGATCTGTTGCTCAAATTATCCAAATATCCGGAAACGGTAAAAAGAGCCGGAAAGAATTACGCTCCAAACGAGATCGCCAAATATCTGTTCGACTTGACTAAAACCTTTAATGACTATTATCATAATATATCAATACTGCAAAGCGAGGAAAAAACAAAACAAGCCAGGTTGCATTTGGCGCGATCAATAAATCAAACAATAAAAAACGGATTACATCTTTTGGGAATAAATACAACCGAAGAAATGTAACGCGAAGGAGGGTTAGTGTATGAGTCTCCAAGGAAAAAGATTCTCCGATTTTTTATTGCGTATGTCCACTCCCGCAAAAATGGGAGATCCTTTCGGAGGGAAATCGGAGTATGGCCAAGGGGTATATATAAATACAACCCGGGGAGAAAAAATAAGAAAAAAAGCGTTGGCCAAAAAAGACCTGCAGATCGGCGATCATGTGATCACCGATACCGGAATAAAGGGATTTATAAAAAAAATAACTCCGGATCGAGAGCTTATCTTGGAGGGATGCCGGTTTAAAATAAATCCGGCTTGCGTGGAAAAAATTTAACAGCTTAATGCAACTTCAACCACGGCCGAGTTCAGCTCGGCCGTTTTTATTTTTAAAACCGAAATTTGACAAGGTTGTCAAATTATTTATAATTTATAATAACAAATATTTCATCGCTTAAACCCGTTCAATTCATTGCCAAGCATGGACGGGAAATAAAGATGAAATATTTAGCCAAAACCTCGTTCTCACGTTCACACGTAGAACGAGGTTTTAATCTTTTACGCTTATTGACAAACACTGATTATCTTATATAATAATTAAGTAAACAAAACATTATTTTATTTTTCCGGTTTACAGGGAGATTGGCGCCCCTAAAATCCAAAGCCGGAACAAATAATTAAGGCGCCCTGTTATATGTAACAGGGAAGCTAGATGGAACCGCGGGAAAAGCCCCGTTCTAGCGTGAAATAAAATTTTTGCGTTGGAACGGGGTTTTTTATTTTATCACCTCGAATGGCAAGCTAATTCGTAAATTCACGATCAAATATTTAAAAGCAAAGGTGATCGTTTTTGTTAACAACGCAACCCTACCATACCCGTAGGTTAACAAAAACGATCACCTTTGCCTGAAAGATGTAAATACTATATTTTTTTATAAAATAAATTCTCCGGCAGGCTCCTAAAAGACTATGTCGGAACGAAAAAATTATGTCAGAAAAAAACAACAATCTCATGGAAAAAATCACTTCCCTTTGCAAAAGAAGGGGAATTATCTTTCAATCCTCGGAAATTTACGGCGGATTGGCCAACACTTTCGACTACGGCCCCGTGGGAGTGGAGCTAAAAAACAATATCAAAAAAGCCTGGTGGAACCATTTTGTTCAAGAGCGGGAAGATATAGTGGGATTGGACGCTTCCATTTTGATGAATCCCAAAGTTTGGGAAGCCTCCGGGCACCTGGCCGGTTTTAGCGATCCTTTAACAGACTGTAAAAATTGCCAACGACGCCTGCGGGCCGACAAACTGGTGGAAGAATATTTGGAAAAAAACGACGACACTCCGCCGGCCAATTGGGCCGGAGAAAAAACCCCTCCGGAAGAATTGTTGAATTACTTGCATGATAAAGGGATCCAATGCCCGTATTGCGGGAAAAGCGAGTTCACCGACATCCGCAATTTCAATCTCATGTTCAAGACCCACCAAGGAGTCACTGAAAGCTCGGCCAATGTGGTTTATTTAAGACCGGAAACCGCCCAAGGCATCTTTGTTAATTTTAGAAATGTCCTGGATAGTTTGCATCTGCGTCTTCCGTTCGGTATCGCCCAGATCGGCAAAGCTTTCCGCAACGAGATCACTCCCGGCAACTTTATCTTCCGCACCCGGGAATTCGAACAAATGGAAATCGAATATTTCCTGCCGGAATCCATGTGGGAAGAAAAATACGAAGAATTAAAAGAAGTATCCTGGAATTTTTTCACCTCTTTGGGGATCAATGAAGAAAATTTACAATGGAGAAAACACGGCGATGATGAGCTTTCCCACTACTCCAAAATGACCTATGATATTGAATATAAGTTTCCTTGGGGCTGGGATGAAGTGGAAGGCTATGCTTATAGAACCGACTATGACCTAAGACAGCATTCCGAGCACAGCCACGAAGATATGAGCTACATGGATCCGCAAACCGGAGAAAAATTCATCCCCCATTGCATCGAACCTTCTTTCGGAGTGGATCGGTCGGTATTAACCTTTTTATTGGACGCCTACACAGAAGAAGAGGTGAACGGAGAAACCAGAACGGTTTTGAAGTTGGATAAAAAAATAGCCCCTATCAAAGTCGCTATTCTGCCCCTGTCCAGAAAAGAAGAATTAATAGAGCCATCCAGAAAAGTTTTTAATAAATTAAAGAAACATTGGATGGTGCAATATGACGAAACCCAATCCATCGGCAAAAGATACAGAAGACAGGACGAGATCGGCACTCCTTATTGTATTACCGTGGATTTTGATACCCTGGAGGATGAGGCGATAACTGTTAGGGATAGGGATACAATGGAGCAGGAGAGGGTGAAGATAGAAGAGTTGGAAAATTATTTGAAAGAGAAACTGGGATAAACAAAAATTCAAAATGCAAAAATCAAAAATCAAAATGACAACTTAAAATATAGAAAGAATAAAAGTCAAAAAGTAAAAGTTTTGAATTTCTTTTTTAATTTTTTATTGTCATTTTGCATTTTGCATTTTGATTTTTGCACTTTCCTGCCTTCTAATAAAAGGATAATAAATTACTATAAACCCACAATTAGAAGATCCAACATTAACCGTGTATCCTGCTTTCCGGTTTTCATCAAATAATCGGCTTCCACTAATTTGGAGAATATCTTCTTCAATTCTTCCAATTTAAAATTCCTCACTTGATTGATCCCCTTTTGAGCCACAAACGGGTGGAGTTTTAATTGGCTTATTATTTTATTGGAAGTATAACCGTTATCCAACGCTTCCCTTATTCTTAAAAGTATTTTGAACTGCCTAATTGTCATACTGAGCAAATAAGCATCGCTCAAACCGGCTCCGTATTGTTCTTCCAATAAATTAATGGCTCTTTTTTTATCCTTCAAGCTTAAAGCGTCGGTTAAAGCGAAAATATCCTCATCAAAATCGGCCCGCACCATATCTTTAACATCTTCTTCTTCGACCTTAATGTCTTCGCCTCCCTTTTCGAAACCTTTTTTATAATGAACCAATTTATTTATCTCTCCTTGTAAACGCCAAAGATCACTACCGGCCATTCCGATCAAAGCGGTAACGGCTTTATCCGAAATAGAAACGCCGTCTTGCCGGACATTGTCTTTTATCCAAGCAACCAATTCCCGGTTGGTTAAAAGAGAATAATGCTGGACATATTTTTGCTTGCTTAAAAATTGAAACAATTTGGACGCTTTGGCCGATAGAGGTTTTTCCCTTCCTTGGGAGTCAACTAAAAAAATTTTGGAAGAAGCCTTTTTCTTAACTTCCTTTATTTCCGGGGAAAAGAAAATAATAATATTATCGCTTTGCCCGGCTTCTTTGTTCTTGAAATACTCTCCCGCTTTTTCCAAAAAATTGGCCCCGGAATTCAAAAAGATATTATCAATAACCACCAACCTCTTTTTGGCGAACAAAGAAGAAGCGCCGGTCTTCTTGTTTATCTCTCCCATATCCGTTGTTTGGCCGTCAATTCGCGTTAAACCGCTACCGGTCGGATCCACTTCCCGCAGATATTTATCTTTAAACTCTTTTATTTTTTGCCTGCCCCGGAAACCGTCCTGGCCGTAGATGAAGATGATCATAATAGAAAAAACTCTTTTTGTCATTCCGGCCTTGAGCCGGAATCTCGTGAAATTTCCCTCAAGATCCCCGGTCAAGCCAGGGATGAGGTTCGATCTTTCTTAAGTTTCAACTTTCTTTCTTATCACTTATTAATTGATTGATTTGTTCATTCTTCATTCTATTATAACGCTTGCCCTAAAGCAAGATTTCATATATAATACTTGGGAAAACTTGAAACTTAAACCTTATAACTCAAAACCTAAAGCCTTCTACAAGGTTACAAAATTATATTATAAATTGAGTTACAAGTTTTAAATTACAAGTTTTAAGCTACAAGATATATGTCCAAAAACGTTATCCGTGTCAAAGGCGGACGGGTTCACAATTTAAAAAACATCGATGTGGAAATACCGCGGGATAAATTCGTGGTTATCACCGGCCTTTCCGGATCCGGTAAATCCAGTTTGGCCTTTGATACCATCTATGCCGAAGGGCAAAGGCGATATGTGGAATCCTTGTCCGCTTACGCCAGGCAATTCATCGGATTGATGGATAAGCCGGACACCGATTCCATAGAAGGTTTGTCTCCGGCTATTTCCATAGACCAAAAATCCACCACCCACAACCCTCGTTCCACAGTGGGAACCGTAACCGAAATTTATGATTATCTCAGATTGCTGTATGCCAGGGTCGGCACCCCCCATTGTCCTGTTTGCGGAAAAAAAGTTAAAAAATATACGATAGATGAGATCTCTGATCAAATAAAGAAAGATTTCCAAGATCAAACAGTGATAATATTCGCTCCTTTGATCAAAGATAAGAAAGGGGAACATAAAAAAATATTGGATAAAGTGGCCGAAGCCGGGTATAGCCGAGTTCGTTTCGACGGCCACATCTATTCTCTGGAAGAGTTAAGAGAAATGAGTGTCAATCCTAAAAAAAGCCATACCTTGGATATTGTAATAGATAAAATAGAAATAAATAACGACAAGGACAATATGGCCAGATTGGACCAAACAATGGAAAAAGGGTTGGAATTGGGCAAAGAAGTGATTTCGGTGGCTTTGGCTGAAGAAAAAGGTGGAAAACAAAAAAAAGAAAAGATATTTTCCCGTCTTTTCGCTTGTCCCGAATGCGGTATAAGTCTTCCGGAGTTGGAACCGGGGCATTTTTCTTTCAATTCGCCGCATGGAGCTTGCGGTGAATGCGGAGGACTGGGAACAAAGCTGGAAATTTCTCCGGACTTGATCATCAATCCCAATCTTACAGTGGCCCAAGGAGGAATAAAACCCATAACCCAAAATTTAGCCGGCAGCATGATGTATCTTATGAGGATCATAGGAGATATTGCCGGCAATATGGATTTTGATCTTAATACTCAGATCAAAAATTTAACCGACTATCAATTAAACGCTATTTTATACGGGACAAACAAAAAAGAATATCAAAACTTATCTTTACCGGAATTTAAAGGCATAATCCCGATCCTGGAAAGCAGATATTTCGGCACCGAATCGGAATATATAAGAAGAGAAATAAACAAATACATGAGAGTGCTTAAATGCCCGTCTTGTCATGGCAAGAGGCTGAAACCGGAAATTCTGGCGGTAAAAATAGACGGCCGATCCATATTCGATATCTCTTCCCTGCCAATACACAAAACCAAAGAATTCTTTGATGATCTGTTTTATTCAAAAAAAATGTCAGACAAGAATAAAAAGATCTCCTATCAAATAATTAAAGAGATCCAATCCAGATTGAATTTCTTGACCAACGTGGGCTTGGATTATTTGACCTTAAACAGAGCGGCCAACACTTTGTCCGGCGGGGAGGCGCAACGAATAAGATTGGCCACTCAGATCGGATCGGCTTTGATGGGAGTGCTTTATGTATTGGATGAACCGTCCATAGGACTGCACCAAAGAGACCTGGCCAAATTAATAAACACTCTCCGCAATTTGCAAAAATTGGGCAACACGGTCTTGGTGGTGGAACATGATGAAAACATCATGAAAGCGGCCGATTGGATAGTGGATGTCGGGCCCGGAGCCGGTAAACACGGCGGAGAGATCGTGGCATCCGGCACTTTTTCTCATATTAAAAAAAGCGCCAAATCCTTAACCGGAAATTATCTATCAGGCAAAAAGAGTATTCCTCTTCCCGGAAAGTACCACCGAGGCAACGGCAAAACGTTAAAAGTAATAAATGCCTCGGAAAACAATTTAAAGAACATTGATGTCTCTTTTCCGTTGGGAAAATTAATTACCATTACCGGAGTCTCCGGCTCGGGAAAATCCAGCCTTATGACCGATATAGTGGCCAACGCTCTTAGCCAAACCTTTCATAGGGCCAGAAAAAAGGCGGGAGAATATGAAAGAATGGAGGGAACAAAAAACTTGGATAAAGTTATATGCATAGATCAATCTCCCATAGGCCGGACCCCCAGGTCCAATCCGGCCACTTATACCGGGGCTTTTACTCCGATAAGGGAATTATTCGCCTCCCTGCCGGAAGCTCAAATACGCGGATACAAAGCCGGTAGATTTTCTTTCAATGTAACAGGCGGAAGATGCGAAGCATGTAAAGGGGACGGAATGATCAAAATAGAAATGCAGTTTCTGCCGGACATTTATGTGGAATGCGAGATATGCCGGGGGAAAAGATATAATAAAGAAGCTTTGGAAATAACCTATAAAGGAAAGAATATAGCGGATATATTGGATATGACCGTGGAAGAGGCCATAATTTTCTTTAAGAATATCCCGAACGTTTACCAGAAACTGTCTATGTTGAATCAAGTCGGCTTGGGATATATCAAATTGGGACAATCGGCCACCACTCTATCCGGAGGTGAAGCCCAAAGAATAAAATTGGCCACTGAACTGTCCCGAAGGTCCACCGGCAAGACTTTATACATTTTAGACGAACCTACCACCGGTTTGCATTTTGATGATATAAAAAATCTTTTAAACGTCCTGCAAAAATTGGTTGATAAAGGCAATACCGTGCTTATTATTGAACACAATATGGATGTTATCAAATCGGCCGATTGGATAATAGATATCGGGCCGGAAGGAGGAGAAAAAGGAGGGTATATAGTGGCCGAAGGCACTCCGCCGGAAGTGGCCCGGATTGAAAGCAGTTACACCGGCAAATATTTAAAAAAATATTTCGATGATAAAAGAAAATAAGTACGCCATCCTTTAAAAAGAGCCTGTCTGTAAACCACATTTAAAAAACCGGCGATCTATTTCGCCGGCGACCCAAAAATTTATACAATCAAAACCGCTCAACTCTTTTTGGTCTTTTTGCTTTTTTTGGCTTTGGAAGTGGCGGAAGTTTTGGTTTTGGGGGTCTTCTTGGCGCTCTTTTTACTTTTGGCCTTACCTCTATCCGCTTTTCTTTTTAAAAATCCCGCGCTCTTTTTCAGGATCTTGCCGATCAAAGAAAAATAAAAAGCTCCGCTTTCCACTTGCTCCTTGGTCCGGCTCAATATTTCCGACACTTTGGAAAAACCTTCTCTGGCTTCTTTGCTTATCTTATAAAGATTCCGAACGG
>CAZEHL010000015.1:0-3273 GCA_964512155.1 uncultured Gammaproteobacteria bacterium
ACATACTCTTGAAAAAAAAATAAATATTGTGTATAGTGGATTTGTGCTATTAAAAGGAGCGGTAGTTCAGATGGTTAGAACGCCTGCCTGTCACGCAGGAGGTCGCGGGTTCGAGTCCCGTCCGCTCCGCAAGGTATATTTACAGAAAATGCAAAGGCCCCCGCGTTGTTTATAAAAAATTTTAATCTCTCTTCCGGGAGCAAAACAACCTTGCTTATTAACAACTGCTCCTTGTATATAGAATTTTAAAAAAGCCGGCTATTAAGCCGGCTTTTTTAAAAGCGGTTTTTGGTGATCATTTTTCCCACAACCCGTGAATATTACAGTATTCTCTGGCGGAGATATGTTCAGCTTCGGTTTTGATTTCCAGCTCCGGTTTATCTCCCGGCCTTAAGAATTTTTTACAGCTTTGGCCATCAATGGTAACTTCGATCCATTCAATGTAATGGCCCTCCTCCATCGGATGCTCTACCGATCCCACTTTAACCACATAACCTTTATCGGTTTGTTCTATAACAGGTATGTGTTTTTCATTGTGTTCGGCATCATTTTTATGGGCTGTTTTCAATTCCATGGGTTGACCGCAACAAACCAGCTCTCCTTGCCCGGTATGTAATACTTCGACAATATTTCCGCAAACGTTGCATTTGTAAATTTGATTTAATTGAGTCATATTAAAGGCTTGATTTTATATTGATTTAGTAAGTTTCACATTGCAATTGATAGAAAGCTTGAGGGTGGTCGCAAGAAGGGCAGACCTCCGGAGCTTCAAGTCCGGTATGGACATAGCCGCATTCCCGGCACAACCAAGTTTCTTCTTGCTCTCTTTTAAAGACTGATCCGTTTTGAACCCGGGCCAGAAGCTTTTCATATCTTTGTTGGTGGTGCTCTTCAGCTTTGGCTATGGACTTTAATCTTCTCGCTATGTGGTCCAACCCTTCTTCTTCGGCTTGAGTGGCGAAAGAAGGGTACATATCCGAGTGTTCATAGTGTTCACCGGCTATAGCCGCTTTTAGGTTTTCTTCAGTGGTGCCATATTCAGTGGGAGCAGAGGCATTGACCTCTATATGGTCCAGCTTTTCATCGGATTGTTCTTTAAGTTCATTTATGTGTTCAAATAATCTCTTGGCATGAGTTTTCTCTTGTTCAGCCGTTTCTAAAAATATGGCGGATATTTGTTCATATCCTTCTTTTTTGGCCACCTTGGCATAATAACTATAACGGTTTCGAGCTTGGCTTTCGCCAATAAAAGCCTTGGTAAGATTTTTAATTGTTTGTTCCATAATTTTTATCCAAAATGTTTTCGTGTGCAAAACATTTTGAATGGTTATTTTTAGTATTTGTCGGTTTCTTTATAAATATTAAAAACATCTCGACCGGTCCCCATTATTTAATACTCAAAACAACAGCAATAAATTTTACAAACAAACTATAGATGTAAAATTTATTTGAATTATTTGCAAAATAATCTTTATCAAAACCTTTTCCGATAAGAGGAGTTGCTTGCCGGCTGATAAATTTAAAAAACCGATAACACGGAAAGTTTTTGCGGACAACAGTTAAAAGTTTCTGTTTTTCCCCACTATCAAATTAAGTTTTTGTCCGGATATTGAAACAGAAGCCGGACTTTTTAAAGACCGGGAATGATCGATAAGAAAAGAGGCCCTTTTGTTTTTAATGGTCAATTTTTTTAAAGGAAAGTAGCTTTGATCAACTTTGTTTTTTTTAAACAAAGTAAACGGTCCGGGTCTTTTGGTATAAATATAAAGATCCAACTGTTCATCTCCGGGGTTGGCGGATATTCCGAGAGAGAAATTTATTATCCGCATTGTTGAAGGACGCTTAACTTTAATTGAAAAATTATTGTTTATTTCCAACTGTTCATCTCCGCGTTTTATTTTTATTTCAGATAAAAAATAAAGATCATTTATTCTTCCCAAACTTATCTTTACGCACCGGCGCGCCAATATAATGTCACAGGCCTCGTAAGGGCTTTTTATTCCCAAGGCGCCGGCTATATTGTTTTTTTTGGGATCCAAGGGAATTACTCCCAGGGCGGGCTTGTAACCAATTCCCGTCAGGCCGAAAGAGGTAATGGCATTAACGGTTTTATTTACCATTACATCCGAGCCTACCACAATTATTGTTTTATATCCTTTTTTTAATTCCTTTTTAATTTCGCTTTCCGCTTTTTTAATTTCCTTTATCCTTAATATTTGTCCGTTCAAACCCAGATCGGTTATTTTTTTTTCGATGTTTGTTAATAATTTTATATTCTTTTTAGCCGAGGCGCATTGATCATAAATATAAAGATACATAATTATTGATTAACTGTAATTTATACCGGTTAAGCCGCATTTTTGCGTTGCTCTTTTTCCTTTTTTATAGCATCCGGTTTGGCACTAGAGGCATCCTTTTCTTGCATAATGCATTTTCCATTAATTTTAGCTCCTTTTTCCACAGACAAGGAAACGCATTGTATGTCTCCGTATATTTGAGCGGAGGCTGTTATGTCCAAGTGTTCATATATTTTTAAATTACCGGTAATGACGCCTCCGACCTTGGCTGTTTTTGCTTCTATGTTCGCTGTTACCTTGGCTTTATTCCCGATCAAAATAAAACTGTCTGTTTTTAAGCTTCCGTCCACCTCTCCTTCCACTATTATGTTTCCCTTGCCCTTAAAGTTCCCTTTTACTTTTAAGGACGGGCCTATAACCGTTTCAGTGTTTTGATCTCCTTCTATTTTTTTTTGTTGAGTGAACATGGTTGTTTTTTTCTTAGTATAGTTAGATTTTTAGTTTGAATTAACAAAAATAATTATTTTCGCCTTCTCAAATAAAGAAGATTGTAGCAAATAGCTCTAAAATTTTTGATTTTTGTAAACAACACTTGAAAGTCTGACAAATATTTAATATTCGCGCCGGTTTTTTAAATATCGCATTTTTATATTATAACAGGATTGACATGCTGTCAAAACAGGGTTAATATTTAATAAGCTCTTTTAAGAGCAGGTTTATTTGTTCCAAAAGCTAACTTGTTATTGGAATTGGAATTTATTGGGTTATTTATGCTTTTGATAACAGTATAGGTTTAATCCGCTCTTTAATAATTTTTATTTGGGAGTCTTGAAAGTTTTCGCATTGAAAAATAAAGTATTTATGTCCAACTTGTAGTGGACTTAAAAGGTACAAAAAATAATTATATAATATTTAAGTCCACTGCACCTTGGACATAAGTTTTATGTAATTATTTTACATGAAACATGAGTAAAAG
>CAZEHL010000015.1:3373-16685 GCA_964512155.1 uncultured Gammaproteobacteria bacterium
TTAAGAAGAAAAGTCCAAGATGTAGTGGACTTAAATCATAGTATGGGCCCGTAGCTCAGCTGGTTAGAGCGCTTGCATGGCATGCAAGAGGCCAGGGGTTCGAATCCCCTCGGGTCCACATTTTTCGGATATGAGGTGTCTTGTTTAGAAAAAAACAAGTAAAAATTTAATAAAATAGGCGTAAAGTTTATTTACTTTATTTGTAAAACATTTTCTATTAAAAGTTTGTTAATAAAGGGTAATAAAAAGATCGTTCCGCTTCCCGCTTAAGCTTAAAACCGCATACAAAAAGCGCAAACCGGAAAAGAGAGGCGTGGACTCAACAAAAGCTGTTTAGACAAAAACCCGAAGAGCTAACTTTAAACCTTTGTATATAAAGCTTGTTAGTGTTATTTATAAAAACCGGCGTCTATTAGCCGGTTTTTTGTTTATGAAATCTTGGAGGTAAAAAAAGACAATATATTGCTTATTCTTCTTTTGTGTTTGCTTTGTTTACCCAGGCCAACCAGGAGACAATAAATATGATTATTGCGGCAAGGATAAAATAAGACAAAAATTCCTTCGTGAAGCCGGCTTCTTTTCCGTCTTTAATTTTTTCCGTACTTGTGGGATCGGTTTTTTCCGCCTTTTTGTCTTCCTTGCTTTTTTCTTTCTCTTCTTCTCGCTCTTCTTTTCGAGTTTGATCAATTGAATTTGTCGATGATGCGATCTTTGGATCAACAACATTAAAGGAAACCTTTTCAGAAGAGGTTGTGAGGTTTGTGACAGGATCTATAGATTTTATGTATGCGCTATGAGCCCCTCTTTGAAGGGTTATGTCCGGGCTAAAGGAGAAGTTGGTTTTATCTGATAAACTGTTATCATCAAAATTTGTTATAGATTGAATTAAAATATTATCAATATACAGATTAATAATGGAGCCGGATTTGGCGCTTCCTTCTATGATTAGGTTGTTTTTATTAACCTTTTCATGTTTATCCGGGGTTGTTATGACCGGAGTTATGGTGGTTGACAAAGAATCAAGAAGAAAAAAAGAAAGGCTGTTTGATCTTTTACTCTTGACATTTTCTTTATTTTCTGCCATAACTTGTATGTTGTATTCCCCTTTTTCCATTTCCTCAGACGGCGTATATTCAAAATAAGCGGTGCCCGAGGAATTGTTTAGATAGGCTGTTTTTTTGTAAAGTTGGCCGTTAATAAAAATATGAATTCGAGTTCCGCTTAATGTAAAGCCTTTTATTGTCGGAGGTGAACAAAAAACGGCGTTGTTTTTTGAGGGGGCGATAACGGTTGGAGTCGGCACGACGGCATGGGTTTGGTCTGAAGGTGTTTGGAGGTCTGTTTTTTTGTCTTGTTTTTCTTTGTCGGCTAATTTCGGCGTAACTTTAAAACCATAACTTGTCGGAGGCGATAAACGTTTGGAGTTTTTATTTTGGGATATGGCCGTTAAAACATGTTTTCCCGGCTCAATATTGCCGAAAACAGTGTCTGTGAATATATATTTATTGCCATATTTTTTTTCCACCGTTGCCGAGCTTTGATAGCTTCCGTCCAAGTAGATCAAAACATTGGTATTTCTCGCGGTAGTTCCTTTTATATTTATTTTGCTTTCTTCATTTGATTTTGCTTCTTCTATCGTAATAAAAGAAGGAGGTTGAATTTTAACATCAGGTATTTCTTCGCTTGAGTTAACGGCCGGTATGTTTAATAATAAAAAAGAAGAGAATGTGGCTGTCAGTATTAAATATCGAAACATTGCTTGCATAGGATTTTAATTAAAGCCGTTTTATTAATAGCAACGAGAATTTTTTATTTTGAAATCATATTATAGATAGATAAAAACAAAGTCAAGCGATCGGACGGCTTGACTATAAAACAGATAAAAACAAAACAGCCGATTTTAATATAATATGTCTTTATAATGTTTAATGTTAGCAATTTTTGAAATTTTGTTTAAGTTTACGGCTATGCAATCCAATCTGGTTGAATAAAAAGGAAGGCCGTATTTTCGGCAATATATGTATATACCCTTTTTTAAATTATTTATTTGTTTTTGGTTTAAGGCCAACTCCGGTGATATATTATTATTCGCCAGGCCGGTTTTGACTTCTATAAAAACATATATTGTTTTCTTTTTGGCCACAATATCCAGCTCGTAAAAGCTGAGTTTTATGTTTGATCCCAATATAGTATAATCGCGTTTAAGCAAAAAATCTTTGGCCAGCTTCTCTCCGTATTTACCGATCAACTGTTTTTTGGTTCTCATGTGTTATAAAAAACCATTGTTTTTGCAATGGTTTTTATTATTAATAACAAGGATAACGAATTAAGGCGGGAGAATTCCTCAGTTTTTGTTTGGTAGGTATTTTTTGTAGTTGTTCTCTTGTTCTTTTTCTTTTATGCGCGCCGGCACCGTTTTTAATAAGATCAAAGTAAAATACAGCCAAACGGCCATCACTACCGCCCACACCGGATACCAGAAGCGCGAAGAAAAGAAAGGGATCATCTCATAATCAAAAAAGATAAACATTACTCCCAAAAAAGCATTTGTCATTCCAAAATAATACAAGCGCCTCCAAAAAGGAAGATTGGTGTTGCTTTTTTTCTTTCGATTTTGTTTTTTGATGTGGGAAATTATGGTTAGTATAAATAAAAGAGCGGTAAAAGCCATTAGTCCATATTGATATTCCGGGAGCAAATGCCCCGGCCTCAAATTAAACCAAAAATTCCATGACAATATTTTGTTTAATGTTAGCATATTTTTTTATTTAACAAATAGTATTCCGTAATGATTGTCTCCGGCTTCAAACTCTTCTTCCACGGTTAACCCCATTTTTTGAACGCCCTTTTTTAAAGATTCTTTTTCCACTCTGTTTTCCGGCGGGGGCCCCATGGGAGTGGAGACGGTCTTCCATTCCACCACCAACAGATATGCTCCTGTTTTGAGCATTCTAATGGACTCTCTTAAGAACTTTGCTCTTTGCCCCGATTGGTATAATGTATCAATTATTAGAGCTACGTCAAGACTGTTGGAAGCTATTTGGGTGGCTTTAAAGGATTCGATATCGCTCCATACGGTTTTAATATTTTTAAAAGAATCCTCTTTTATCCTTTTATCTATTGTCGACAGCACTGTTTTCATTATATCCACGGCATAGACCGTTCCTTTGTCTCCCACTAATTTGGCGGCCGGAAAGATAAAATGGCCGGCCGCCCCGCAACCGAGATCGGCTATTTTATCTCCTTCTTTTATTCTTGCTTTGTTTAATATAAATCCGGAGTCCAGCAGATAATTACCTCCGGTAGTATTGTTTGTCGCCATATATTTATTTTATCAATATTATTATGATATAGAAAGAATTAGGGGTTGGATTATTTTCAAGCGTTATTTAGAAAAATGATCACAATCGCCACCAAATATTTACTCGTGTTTTGTAAACAATGTTATTGTGTCTTATAAATTGGGTTCGGTTGCTTTTTATGAAAAGGTTGGCCTATTTTTTCACCAATATCTGTTTGTTAATTATATTTTTTCGGCCATATTTTTTTTCGGCCGTTATTTGAATATTGTTGATCCCTTTTTTTAGATCAATATTTGTTTCAAATTTTCCGTTATAACCGGTAAGTATTGAATTTCCGTTTATATATACTTCCGCCTCCTCTTCAGTTTTGCCTGCTACGGTAATAATGTTTTTTTCAGTTGTCATATTGTCCCGAGGCGCGGCGATAACCAATTCGGGAGAAGAAAGAAGGTTGTGCAGGCAATAACCTATATAACCAAAACACATACTGACTATTGTTATTGTTAGTATACTTTTTACTATTTTCGGAAAAATTATAAAATTGATTTTTTTTGCCTTAAACTCGGAAAAGAAATTAACCTTTTTGTTTTCAACAAGAATCCTTTTTTCTTTTTCGTATTCTTTTGATATTTTATCGGCGTCAAGATCTAAAAAATTGGCATACTCTTTTATATATTTATATTCATATAATCCCGGCGGAAGCTTATGATATTCTCCTTTTTCCAGGGCGGACAAGTATTTGATGTTTATTTTAAGTTTTTTGGACGCTTTTCTTAACGTCAAGCCGGCCCGGCTTCTGGCCGATTGCAATTGATCGCCCACGGCGTTGCTTTCGGTGAATATTTTATTTTTTGTAAAGTTCTTCAACATAGAGTTGATTAATTTATTCGTGCTATTTGCAACTTAATTAAACGCCGAAAGAGGAGCTTTTTACAACGGTTCGCTATTAAAAATATCGCCCGCGTTTTCCAGGCCCAGCGCTTTGGCGGTGAAGTAAACTATCAGATAACTGCAAAAAATAACAACCAATCCTATAACAGCGCCTTTGAGAGAGTTTTTCCCTTTTTCTATTTGGTCCGAGTTGCCTCCGGAGAAGAGAAGCAATATTCCCCCGTAAATAAAGACTATCAAGGCCAACGAACCCACTATTCCCAAAACAAAGTTAAAAATATTTACAGCCAGTTGCGTAAAATCGTTCAAAGAACAGCTTCCAGATTCGCGGCAATCATCCAGATTTTTCCATATTCCGGAGTCTGCTTTTGCCCGGCCGGCGTTTATCAACAACAATAAAGCGGAAACGGCTGAACAATATATTTTTTTCAAGTTTTTTTCAAGCATTCCAAGAAAAACCATCAAAATTAATGAAGTTATCAGTCTTTTTTAATTGTTTGTTGAACTCTGCTTGCTCCTTGGGACAGAACATCTATCAATTTTTCCTCTCCTTTGTTGGCCGAATCTATCATTTCTCTTACAGCTCTTTCGGCCGCCAAGGGCTTTTCTCCTTTATACCAAGTTTCGGTTGTAAGTATTTGTTCGGCAAAGATCCCGATATCCGGATCATCCACTTGCTCGTTAACCAATTCTTTGAGGGCCGTAATATTGTCGGTTTTCTCCAGGTATATTTCGGCGTTTTCCGGATCAGTGGTGGCAAAATGGATAAAATCCCAAGCTTCCTGAATATGGTCCGATTTATTGGAAACGCCTTCCAGCCAATAGCTGCCATAGTTTGTTTTTTTTGAATTTCCTTCAATTTGAGGCATGGGAGCCATGGAGAATTCCAAAGAAGGCGATTTGGATCTTATTTCTGGCAAATGATAGGAATAGCCGAACATTATGGCCAATTTTCCTTCGGCGAACAGGTCCAAGGAGTTCTTCATATCTTCATTCCAGCAATATACTTCTTTGGCCGGTTCGGCAAAGTCCGTGTAAAAACGAAGAGCCTCCAAGCCGGGATTATAATTGTCGTCTTTGAATGAGGAGGGGACTTTATGGAAGTATACATTTCCATCTTCCATCATTTTGGCTCCGTTTTGCATCATCAAAAGCGATAGAATATCTTGCGATCTCGCAATATTGTCGCTTCCGCCCAGAGCTACTCCGGATTGGACTATTTCTCCTTTGGTATTTTGTTTAGTAAGCTTTTTGATGTTTTTTTGGAATTCGCGATTCCAATACTTGGGAGGCGTGGCTATGCCGGCATTGTTTAGCAAGTTTTGATTATAATACATTACCAGATTATCCATCGCCAAAGGCAGGGCATATATTTTTTCTTCCGTTTTCCCCTCCTTCTCTTCTTTTAATACGGCGGTATGATAAACATCATCTACGAATTTTTCCCGCAATCCCTTAAGCCCGATGGTTTTCTTTGTTCTAAGTTCGGGCACCACTCTATTTTCTATTCCTCCTTTTTCCACAGGATAGGCCATTTCTATAGAGGGAGGAAGGGGTGCCAGTAATTCTTGGTATTTTTTCATCCATGAATTGTGAATGGAAAACATGTCCGGCCCCCTGTCTTTGGCCATCGCTTCTATTAATTTTTCTTCATATTCTTCGTATCTTAGTTTTTTGTAGTTTATTTTTATATTGGGGTGGATCTGGTTGTATTTTTTAATAATTTCTCCAAAATCGTCTTTGCCGTCAAAAACCCGCCAGTAATCCAGGGTTACAGACTCCATTCTTTTTTGGGCTTCGGGATCAACCGATTTGCACCCGAATCCGGAGGTTAAAATAAAAATACAGATCAAAAAAAACGGCAGGATCTTTTTAATTGTCATATGATAAATCTTTTAATTGTAAAATTCGTTAGTGTTGTTTTCTTGTATATTAATTATCGAGAAGTTATTTAAATTATAGCATATAGACGGATTAAGCAAAAATTAAACTATAAAGGGTCAACTGATGGTTTTTTTGGTTAAGCTGTTTTTGGAAAAGGATAAAGGGGCCATATAAAGCAGTAAAACGGAGATAATGACGGTGATTGTTATAAATATCGAAAAATTAAGGTAACCCGAATTGTTAAGTAATTGAAACAAAAATAAAGCGCCCAGAATTCCGTGGCCCAAAGCCCCCAAGGTAAAACCTATTCCCGGCATGGAAGTGCTTAAAGCGGCCGGATCGCCAATTTCTTTATTCGGGAACATAGCCCCCAAAGACAGCCCCAAGACCACCACAAACAAGATCGACGCCAAAAAGAGGATAAAGGTTGATAATGTGTGCGTAGAAGATAGATCCATTATCAACAAGTTGGAATAACCGATAGTAATTCCCAATAAGATCAGGACCGGCAAATAAAAAAACAATTTGGCCCAAAATATTCGTTGTTTTTTGATCGGAGCGGAGTCTGTTATCCAGGCCGTATTTTTTTCCATACTAAAAGAGGGAAAAACAAACCTTAGAGTAAAAGCGCTTATAAAAAAAACGGCGGTCAAAAATTGCAATACTTGAATTATGACCGGAAAAGAACCGAGAGTAATATCATAGTCGGCCATATTTTTGCTTAATATCAGATTAACCCCGGTTTGCAGCAACCAGATAAAAACAAAAAAACCAAACCACATAAGATCCCGCATATTTCTGCTCGACACTAAGAATTCTTTTTTAAAGAGGGCTCCTTCTGGAGAGTTTAAAAAAAATGCGGGCCTTTCTTTCTTGCGGGGACCTTTTCTTTTTGGTTTAGCCGTAAAGCCTCCTTCTTGCATTTTTTGCCTGGCTGGCAAGAACCACCCGGAAGCCGATCGCGCCATTCCGGCGGTTAAAGCGGTTATTACCATTAAAAAAAATATCAAAAGATATCCTTTTGTCATGTCGTTGTTTTGAAAGGCGAAAATGCTTGCCGCCACCGGATGTGCCGGAGAAAATTTAAAGTTTTCACTTATTATTTCGGGGCTTATGGTTTGCCTGTCCAGATCTTGGGCCTTAAAGAGGGAGATCAAGTCCACATTAAAGCCGGTATACCACACAGCTCCCGCCATAAGAAGAAACAGCAGGATCGTTGTTAAAGTTAAATTTTTAAAGTTAAGCAAATTTTTTGATAATAATCCGCTTAACAGATCAAGCGCCCTGCTTCCGGCTAAAATAAGCAGATAGACGACAGAGGTCGTCAACAATATTAAAAGGATCATTGAAAACATGGACGCTGTTATTGAAAATAGGGACAATCCGTAGATCGATCTGATCGCAAACAGGCTCGGTATGGTTATGACAAGCAAAGGCCAAGAAGAGGCGACAAAAGTCTTTAAGAAACTTAAAGACAAGAATTTTTTATAAGCCGGAGAAACTATTATCCAGTCGTTTTCACCGGATTTGAATAAAGTGGAAATGGAAGATATAAAAGCGCTTATAGCTATCAAGAAGAGGGTAAAAAGAAGATATGCTTCATAACTGTATAAAGTAAGGGCTTGGGCAAAAACGGGATATGATCTGATATGGCCGAATCCTTTGAGAAAAAAATAATATATTCCTCCGGCCAAACCGGCAAAGACTATGACAAACAAGGCCAAAGTGATCATTTTGGCCGTTTTTTCGGTTTTGAAATATTCAAAGCTTCTTTTGAGGTGATAATAAAAAATCGGGGAGAACATATTAAGGCGTAAAGTTTATCAGAGCCATTCACTGAACGGCCTGTTGGAATTTATCGCATTGTTTGTCGGATTTTCAAGCTTTGTTTACAAAATAACATTAAAGCTTTTTATTCATGTATTAGTTTTTCATAGATGTTATTCAGCGCGTCTTTCCGCTTTGATCCGGTCTTTCTTTTTAATTCTTGAATGCTTCCGGCCGCCTTCATTTTCCCTTCTTTAAGAAAACCGATGCGGTCTGATATGTTTTCAGCCACTTCCAAAGTATGAGTGGCCATTAAAATAGCTCCGCCGCGGGAAGAGAATTTTTTAAATTCTTTTTGAGCCAGATGAGCGCTTATCGGATCAAGTCCCACAATAGGCTCATCTATCAGAAGAATGTCCGGTTTATGGAGAAGGGCCGCCAATATGGTGAATTTTTGTTTGTTTCCCCTGGAATAATCTTGAAAGTAGCTTTTTTCTATGCCTGCCAGATCAAAGATCTTTAAAAGAGAGGGGATCCGGTTGGCCGTTTCTTCTTTTTTTACTTTGTAGAAGGATCCGATCATGTATAAAAACTCCTCCCCTGTTATATGCGACCATATTTCCGGATTATCCGGGATGTAACCGATCGCCGACTTGGCTTTTTCCGGTTCGAAAACCACATTTAAGCCGTTGATCTTTATTTCTCCCTCGGTTGGCCGCAACAGCCCGGCAATGGATTTTATGATCGTTGTTTTGCCGGAACCGTTCGGCCCGATCAAAGAAAAAATTTCACCTTTTTTAAGGGTGAGATTTAAATTTTGAACAGCCTTAACATGGTTAAAGTTTTTGGTAAAATTTTTTATTTTCAACGGGGCGGTCATAAAGAATGCTTTAAGAGTGATAAAGCCTATATATTATTTGCGAAAGTTTATAAAATTAATAGGTTCTTTGATATTTTACGGCCGAAGTTCGGTAAAGGCGGGTTTTGCTTTTTATCGGCCCGCGGGCGGGATGAGCGGATTTGATCCGCCGCCAAAAAGAACGGATTGAACCCGTAATGTTGTCAAAAGATGAATAACGCGATAAACTCTCAAATATCAAATATATTTATTCGATCATCCGGACCTGTATTGGATGGCTTCTGCCACATGAGCGGATTCAATGTTGTTTTTATCGTTTAGATCGGCTATTGTTCTGGCGATCTTTAATATGCGAAAATAAGACCTGGGACTTAAAGACATTTTTTCCACAGCGTTTTTGAGCAGTTGCTCGGATTCATTGTCCACTCGGCATATTTTTTTGGTTTCCTCAGACCCCATTTGCGAGTTAAGACAAGATCCTTTACCGGAAAACCTTTGTTTTTGTATGATCCTGGCGGACCGCACCCTTTGTCTTATTGTATCAGAGTTTTCGGTTTGTTCAATAGAGGTTAATTTTTTAAATTCTATCCTGGGAACATGTATGTGGATATCTATTCGATCACTGATCGGACCGGATATCCTTTTTTGGTAATTGGCTATTTGTGAAGCCGAGCAAACACATTCTTTTTCTTTATCTCCATAATAACCGCACGGACAAGGATTCATAGAAGCCACCAAAATAAACTTCGCCGGAAAGGTAAAGCTCTTATTGATCCTGCTTATATTTATTATTCCGTCTTCCAGCGGTTGGCGCAAATTCTCCAAGACTTGTTTCGGGAACTCTATAAATTCATCCAAAAACAGAACTCCGTTATGGGCCAGTGACACCTCTCCGGGACGAGGATTGCTCCCTCCGCCTATTAAGGCGACGATTGAAGCCGAATGATGGGGAGAACGAAAAGGCCTTTGGTTTATTACTCCTTTTTCTTTGTCAGCCAACTCTCCGGCCGCGCTGTATATCTTGGTGGTTTCCAAAGCTTCTTCCAGGGTCAGGTCCGGCAATATGGTGGAGAAGCTTTTCCCCAGCATGGTTTTGCCGGAACCGGGCGGTCCGCACATGGCAATATTGTGTCCTCCGGCCGCCGCTATTTCCAAGGCCCTTTTGGCGTTTTCCTGCCCTCTGACATGGGCCATGTCAAAAGAGGACGGTGTTCGGCCGGCTCTAAAATCCACCGGATCTTGAGCTTTGATCTCTTCTTTGCGGTTTAAATAATTTATTGTTTGCTTTAGATCTTTTACCGGAATAACTTTCATATCTTTGACAATACCCGCTTCCAAGGAATTTTTTTCCGGCACTACAATCGTTTCAATTCCGGCTTCTTTGGCTTTCAAGGCAATGGGCAAGACTCCTTGTACCGGCCTTACCTCTCCATGCAGAGACAGTTCGCCGATAAACAATTTGTTTGCCAAGGATTCTTGTTTAATGCGGTCAGCCGCAAGCAGGATGCTGATGGCTATGGGAAGATCCAGGCTGGGGCCGTGTTTTTTTATATGAGCCGGCGCCAAATTGACAGTGGTATTCATTCTGGGAAAATCCAGATGAGAATTTTTAACAGCGCTTCTCACCCTTTCCTTTGCTTCTGAAACGGCCGTATCCGGCAAGCCCACTATAAAAATATTTCCAAAACCCCCTCCTGTATCCGCTTCCACTTCCAGTAATTCGGCCTCTACGCCCGATACGGTAGCGGATAAAATTTTGGATGACATAAAAGTTTTAAAAGATTATTTTTTATATGTACTGTTATTTATTATTTTAGATAAAATAATTCTTAAAATAGAAACGGCAAACCATTCCTTTTTGTTGACAGTCTACCCGAGGCGCCATACCCCCAGGTCAACAAAAAGGAATGGTTTGCCTCGGAAATAAATTAGAATATCCTATTTATAAAGTATAATTGCTTATTATTTTACCTTCTTTTCCGCCTCTTCCAGTTGCAGGCTTAATAGTTTGGTTATTCCGTTTTCATCCATGGTTGTGCCGTATAAAACATTGGCTTGATGCATGGCCGCTCGATTGTGGGTTATCAGAATGAATTGGGTCTTGTGGGAAAGTTCATTTAATATTTTGGCGAATCTTTGGGAGTTGGCCTCATCCAAGGCGGCATCCACTTCATCCAACACCACAAAAGGGGAAGGGTTGGCGTTGATTATGGCGCAAATAAGAGCAATAGAGGTTAAAGCTTTTTCTCCTCCGGACAGCAGTGATAAAGAATGTATTTTTTTGCCCGGAGGGGTGGCCCAGATATCTATTCCGGCCAATCCGGTGGAATTATATTGATGCAATTTTTTGATGTATTCGTGGTTTTCCTCGTTTTCCTCCTCTTTTTCCGCTTCTTGTTGCGGTATTTTTATTATTTTGGCAGACCCTCCTTTAAATAAAATTTTAAAATATTCTTCAAACTTGTCGGATATAACCTTGAATTCTTTGTTAAATTTCTTTTTAATGATCTTGTCCAGGTCATGAATGATGCTTTTTAAATTGCTTATTCCTTGTTTTAGGTCTTTGGCTTGTTCGGCCAGAAAATCGTATTTTTCTTTGGTTTTTTCATATTCGTTTTCCACTTCCGGGTTAATACCGCCGATAAGATTGAGCCGATTTTTTATTTTATCTATTCTTTGCCCGGTTTCATTCGTATCGATCTCTTCTTGCGGAGGATTGTCTTTCACCGCTTTTAAATTGTTTGTTTCCTGCCTGATCTCTTCTTCCAGCTCTTCCAATCTGGTTTCATATTTGGCCGAAGCGGTTTTTATCTCTCCCAGCTTATTGTTGATCTCATTAATGTCTTTTTGTAAAAGCTGGGCTTCTCTTTGGATGGAAAAGACCCTTTTGTTCCGCTCTTCCCTTTCCCGGTTGATCTTGTTTGTTTCTTCTTTTAAAGACCTTATTTTTTCTTCTGTGGAATCCATTTGTTTTTGCAATTCTTTTCTTTTCTTTAAAACATCTTCCCGGCCCTCTTCTTTTTTATGTTTGGCCAATTTTTGTTCAATGCCTTCTTGTTCTTTTTTTAAGCTTAAGATGTTTTTGTTTAAAAATTCTTGTTGTTGCTTTAAAGAATTTTTTTTCGAATTCAGATCATTCAACGATCCTTCCGTTTCCAAGCGTGAAGCCTCTTGAACTCTTATTTTTTTCTCAATTCCCTCTTTTTTCTTTTTTAATTGTTCTTTGTTCTCTTGTTTTTTTTGTCCGGCCATATTTATCGCTTCTTGAAGCATTTCTTCAATGTAAGCGATAAGCTTTTTTATTGTTTTTATATCATCCACCACTTTTAATTTATCCAAGCGGTTGTTTATTTCCTCCAGTTTTTCTTTCATTTCCCGGTCTTGTTCTTGCTTGTTGTTCGAATTTATCAGATCAAACAATTCCTTGTTCAACTTTTTGGTCTGATCATTTATTGTTTTTTTTCGTGATTCTTCTTTGTCTATTTTACTGTTTATTTTTTCTATTCGGGGCTGTATGGGATCCAGCTCCTGTTCGAGCTTTTTTATTTGAGAGCTTATTTCTTCTTGCCGGGAATACAGCCAAGAAACGTCGAATTTGCCTTGCGACTCCAGGTTTGCTTCCAGTTGCGCCGTTAAGCCGGCTATTTGTTTGACCGATTCTTCTTTTTTTTGTTGCAACTCTTCCAATTTTCGTTCGTTTTCTTTCAATTTGTCTCCCGCTTTGTCTTGTTGTTCAATACTGTTTAATTCTTGGTTGTATTTATTTAATTTTTCCGTTTTTCTCCGTTTTTTTTCTTCAAGTTCCGGAATCAGATCTCTGTATTGGCCGAAACCGTTGTTCAGTTCATGCCATTTTTTTCGATAATATTTATCTTGAAGACGTCTCAGATCTTTTTTCAGATCTTTTTTTTGCCTTATTTTGTTTACTTGTTTGGTGAGGGATTTTAGGCGGGGCTCTATTTCATGAAGAAGCATCTCCGCTTGCCGGAGATTTTCTTGGCTGGAAATAAGCTTATTCAGCGATCGTTCTCTTTTGATCTGGTATTGCTTTACTCCGGTAGCTTCGTCAAAAAAATTCTTTCTTTCCGCCGGCCCGGTTTTTAAAAAGTCCTCCACCATTCCTTGGCCGATAACACTATAAGTTTTTTGCCCAAAATTGGCTTTGGCCAAAAGCATTTGAATATCCGATAATTTGGTTTTGGCATTATTGATCAAATATTCGTTATCCCCGTTTCGATAAAGCCTCCTGGTTATAACCAGTTGCGAATAATCTATGGGAATATGTTTATTTTCATTGTTCAAATGCAAAGAAACTTCGCTCATTCCCAATCTTCCTTTACTCGAGGAGCCGGAGAATATAACATCTTCATTGAGTTTGGCTCGAAGAGTTTTCATGCTTTGTTCTCCCAAAGCCCAACGAATGGCATCCGCTATATTGGATTTGCCGGACCCGTTCGGTCCGACCACGGCCGTAATGCCTTTTTTGTTCCGGTCGACATTGCCGGGAAATTCCAAAGTATTTTTACCGGCGAAAGATTTAAATCCTTGTATTTCCAATTTTTCTAAAAACATGACAGTACAAAAGAAAATTTTTAATAATAAAGCGTTG
>CAZEHL010000015.1:16785-22145 GCA_964512155.1 uncultured Gammaproteobacteria bacterium
GATAAATACTTGAAAAGCGGATGCGATTGTTTTTGTTAACAATGCACCCCTACCATACCCGTAGGTTAACAAAAACAATCGCATCCGCTTCCTCTAAAAAAGGAAGAAACAGCAAACAAATTTAAAAAATTCTTAACCTTATTCTGTAAACAACGCTACTATATTTTACATCTTATATTTTTAAGATATTTTGAAACTAAAACAGACCGGATCAAAACCATGTCTTGATTTATATTATACATTATTTATAATGAATTTAAAAATAAATTTCATTGTTTAATTGTTTTATTGCTTATTGTTGAGAGTCTAGTAAAATTAGCAATGGAGCAATGGAGCAATGGAGCAATGAATTCCATGATAATTTCATTCAGTGGCGCGCCCGGCGCCGGCAAAACCACGGTGGCGAAAAAATTGGCAAAAAAATTGGATTTTCCAAGGTATTATATCGGAGGATTAAGAAGGCAAAAGGCCAAAGAAAAAGGAATGACCTTGGAGGAATATAATAAATTGGGCGAAGTTGATCCTTCCACCGACCTGGAAGTGGACAAATATCAAGAAGAATTGGGGAAAAAAGAAGATGATTTTATTATAGAAGGAAGGACGTCTTGGTATTTTATTCCCCATTCTTTAAAGATCTATTTGGATGTGGATCCGGATGTGGGAGCGATCAGAATAAAGAACGACCTAAAGGAAAACAATGATAGAAACGAGGGAGGGGTTAAAAGCTTGGAAGAAGTTAAAAAGGGCATCAAGGAAAGAATGAGAAGCGATAGAAAAAGATATGAAAAATATTTTGGTATAGATGTTTATAACCGGGAAAATTATGATATAGTGATCGACACCACCCGTATTTCTCCCGAGGAAGTTTTCGAAAAAGTATACCAAAAGGTGAAAGATGAATTGGATCTGGCAAAGAGTTGACACATTGTCCGGAATATTATAGAATTTTCTAGTAAATCTAACAAAGAATAATTATGAATTCCGGATATCATTATCAGTAACTCGATATTCGCATTTAATTTAATTTTTATGGCAGAAGATAAAGAGCAAAATACCAACAATAAGAATGCTTCAGAAGAGAGTTCCGCTAAAACGGCCGTCCAAACCGAAGAAGTTCAAATGCCCGAATTAAAGGTGGGTATGACGGTTAGAGTCTACCAAAAGATCAAAGAACTCAATATGAAAGGAGAGGAAAAAGAAAGGGTTCAACATTTTGAGGGCATGATCATCTCCAAAAAACACAATAAAGAGATCGGAGCTACAATTACTGTTAGAAAAAGCACCGATGGAATAGGAGTGGAAAAAATATTTCCATTGAACTTGCCCACTATCAGCAATGTTGAGGTTTTAAAAGAAGCAAAGATAAGAAGAGCCAAGTTATATTTCTTGAAAAGAGGTTACAAGAAAAAGATGAAAGAAACCTATCATAAAAAGAGTAAATAAAAACAAAGTGGACAAAACGATATTAAAATAGCCAGCCAAAGGGCGAGTGGTGGAATTGGTAGACACACAAGCTTGAGGGGCTTGGGGGAGGTTTCTCCCGTGGAGGTTCAAGTCCTCTCTCGCCCACGTTCTCATTTATGATTGAAGATCTAAAAAATTATAGATCTTCAATCATAGATCTTTAAATGAGAACGGACGCGTGGCTCAGTTGGTTAGAGCGCTTGGTTTACACCCAAGAGGCCGGTGGTTCGAGTCCACCCGCGTCCACCATTTCCTTGGAAAAACCCTTGATTTTATAAAAAAAGAATAAAGCCGCATAACTCGGGCGAGTTTACTCGTTTTTTCTATTTAGCATATTTGCTCCGTTAAAACCTTGAATGGTTTGAATCGGAGCTTGTTTTTTATGAAGAGAAAAACATATAAAACCGACTCAGAACAAGAAACCTTTGAACTGGGCAAGACCTTGGGAGAAAGTTTGGCCGGAGGGGAGGTTTTGGCCTTGGAAGGAGATCTGGGCGCCGGTAAAACAGTCTTTGCCAAAGGGGTGGCCGCCGGACTCGGATGCGAAGAAGTGGTTAATAGTCCGACCTTTGTTATTATGAAAATTTATTTTCTTGCCGGAAGCATTGGAAAAATTAAAGAACTGTGCCATGTGGACACTTATAGATTAAGCTCTCCGGAAGAAGTCATCAATATCGGGATAAAGGACTATTTAAACAAGCCGGAGTCGGTAGTTGTAGTGGAATGGCCGGAGAAAATAAAGGAAATTTTGCCGAATTCAACTGTTTTTGTAAAGTTAAAACTTAAAGATGAAGGCGCCAGGGAAATAGAAATAAAA
Source organism: uncultured Gammaproteobacteria bacterium (assembly GCA_964512155.1). Taxonomy (GTDB): domain Bacteria; phylum Patescibacteriota; class Patescibacteriia; order Patescibacteriales; family JAGXOH01; genus JAGXOH01. Next base: position 19,067 of record CAZEHL010000015.1, read on the forward strand.
TATTAATTTTTGATTTCTTTTTCTTTGTAAAGAAGATAAAACATTCCCAATGTTCCGACAATTATCATGATATCGGCCAAATTGAAAACCGTAAAATATTTTAAATCCAGATAATCAACCACTCCTCCGACCAGATATCTATCAAATAAATTGCTAAAAGCTCCGAGGATTAAAACAAACAACCATAAACTCAGATTCGGTTTACTATTTTTGATCGCCCATATGGCATAGCCGATAAGCGACAACAAGAGAACAGTGATCAAAATATTTAGAGATATTCCGGAGAAAGGAATGGAAAAAGCGATATTGGTATTTTTCACCGCGCTTAAACCGAATATCTCTCCCGCCAAGGGATAGCCGGAATCAAAACGGCCTTGAAGCGCTTCATATTTAAAGAAGCGGTCGACTATTAAGGCCGTAACCGCTCCCAAAAGTATCAAGATTTGCTTGAATGAAAACATTTGTTAGATTTTCAAGCATTGTTTACAAAAACAGATTAATAATTTTTTTAAATTTGTTCGTTGCCATCTTCTTTTTTTGGAGGAAGCGAAGGCAATTATTTTTGTTAACCTACGGGCATGGTAGGTAGGCGGAGTTAACAAAAATAATTGCCTTCGCTTTTCAAGTATCTATTTGAATTTTGCAAACAATGCTATTATATCTTACACATTTTATAAAAGGCAAGTTTTGCGCGCGATCTTTTATTCTATTGTTCTTGTTGCAATTTGGTTTTGCATTCTATGCAAGCGCTGGCCGTCGGCCTGGCCATAAGCCTTTTTTCATTTATTGTTCGTCCGCAATACTTACAGGAACCGTAAGTTCCTTTCTCAATGCGTTCCAAGGCGTTGTTAACATCTCTTAAGGTTTTATTAAGCACTTCTTCAGTGGCGATATTGGTGGTATATTCACTTATCTCTTGAGCGTTTTCATCCGGTTTATCTCCGAATTCAGGAAATTTTACTTTATATTCGTTACCACCTTCTTTTTTTTGAGCCACGTCATCAAGATCTTCTTCGAGTTGTTTCTTTCTCTCCCGGAGGTCATTTTTTATTTTTTCCAATATTGTTTTATCGAGTTTTTTGTGTTGTTCTTGTTGTTCTTTCATATTAGTTTGATTAAATTGCAGCTTGTATGGATTGTTAACATTGGCTACAAAATGTGATTAAAACCGCTCTTCAAGGCCGAATTTATTTTTTGTTTTTTCTCAAGCCGGGTAAGGCGGGAAAAACAAAAAGACAAACCATTATCTTTCGTCCGTCTTTTTTTCGGTTAATCGTTATTATAGGTTAAAATATTTTTTTTGACAAGCCGAAACACTCGCCTTGACCTGATCCGGTCTTTATGTTAAAGTGGTTAGATAATTTTTATAGATTTTAAAAAAAAGAAATAAATAAGTAAACATAAAATACTATATGCCCAAAAGAACATTTCAGCCAAAAGTAAAAAAAGCAAAAAGAAAGCACGGTTTTTTGGCCAGAATAAGGACAAAAGCCGGTCGAAACGTGTTGAAGAGAAGAAGACTTAAAGGAAGAAAGGAGTTAGTGAAATAAACGATCATTAAAGGATAATAAAAATGACCGGTTGCGGGAAAAATAAAAACGTGGACCACGTTTTTATTTTTACTGTAAAGGCCCTGTGGCGTATATTAAAAAACAGGGATTATGCTTAAAAAAAGCTATAGATTAACTAAAAAAAAAGAAGTTGATAATGTTTTTAAAAAAGGCAAAAGCAGTTATAATGACATTATAGGGGTAAAAGCCTGTAAAAATGAACAAGAGAACAGTCGATTTGTTGTGATCGTTGGCCTGAAAGTCAGCAAAAAGGCACCCGAAAGAAACAAATTAAAAAGAAGAATAGCCCATATCTTAAGAGAATATTTGCCGGAGCTTAAAGATAATTATGACATGGCGATAGTTGCGCTCCCCCCGTCCAAAGATAAAAAATACGAAGAATTAAAAAGAACGATCCATTTTCACCTAAAAAGATTAAAAACAATATGAGCGTTGTTAAATATCTTCCTCGTTATTTTTTGATCAAATTGATCAGGTTTTATCAAAAAACCCTTTCTTTTGATCACGGAGTTTTTCGATCTTTATTTTCTTACGGATATTGCCGATTCCACCCCACTTGCTCCGAGTATGCCATTCAAGCCATAAATAAATACGGTTTAATAAAAGGAGGATTAAAATCCGCTTGGAGGATATTGAGGTGCAATCCTTTCAATAAGGGCGGTTTCGATCCGGTGGATAAAGAAGAGAAGAATAAAAAATAATCTAACATATAACTATGATAGAACTCTTTAAAACGGTTTTTTATGAACCGATATTCAACCTTTTAATATTTTTGTATAATATTGTGCCCGGCTCGGATCTGGCCATTGCCATAATATTGCTTACCATCATTATTAAATTGATACTTTTCCCTCTTTCAAAGAAATCGATAGAATCCCAAAAATCTTTACAGGAGTTGCAACCCAAAATTGAAGAGATAAAAAAACAATACGGCGACGATCGGGAAAAAATGGGCAAAGAGATGATGCAGTTATACAAAGATCATAAAGTAAATCCTTTGTCTTCATGCTTGCCTTTGTTGTTGCAGTTACCTTTTTTGATCGCGGTATTCCATGTTTTTAGAAACGGCTTTGGAGAAAAGGCCCTGGAGATGGTTTATCCTTTTATAGCTACGCCGGAAGCGGTAACCAGCATAATAGAGCTTTCTTCACCGAATTGGTATTTGGCCCTTTTGGCCGGAGGCGCCCAATATTTCCAAACAAAAATGATGATGGCCGATAAGCCCCAAATACAAACTCCCGGCTCCAAGGATGAAAGCATGGCCTCTGTGATAAATAAACAGATGATGTACTTTATGCCTTTGATAACCGTTTTTATCGGCTTGACTTTACCCGGAGGGGTGGCCTTGTATCTTTTGGTGGTAACTTTATTGACCATCTTGCAACAGAAATTAATATTCGGTTCTAATAAAAACAAAGGTGAAAAAGCTGTTGAGGAAAAAGGCGAAACGGCCGGGAACGGAGTCTTGGAAGGCAAAGTAAGCGAAAATCAAGAAAAATAAAGCCCCC
>CAZEHL010000016.1:0-12834 GCA_964512155.1 uncultured Gammaproteobacteria bacterium
CCGGCTTTTTCGGCTTCTTTTTTCCAAAAATCGACCACTGTCGGGTCACCGCACTTCTCCATTTTATATTTTCTAAAATCGGCATCTGATAAAACTTTGGGTATCTCCATTAAAGTCGAACCGCTGGCCGGATCCCCCATCACCAACAACATGGCGTTTCTCATGTATTGTTCAAACATGGGGCCGCCGGTGGAGCTCAGGTCATACAATTTGTCAAATATCTTGATCATTTCATTCACCACAAAAGTTTTTTGTTCCGGATACCTGGAGTCGTACTCCAAGAGATTGATACCCAACGGCCTTTCGGTGTCAGCCGGAGCAAAATGGATAACGTCCTCCGCTCTTTCCGGAGGGATCCTGTTCAATACATCCTCTACCAGGTCTCCGTGCGGATCAAGCAGGCAAACCCCCTCTCCGTTTATAATATCTTGAATGGCCTGTCCGGCTATAAACTTGGATTTTCCGGTTCCGGATTTACCGATGATATAACTATGCCTCCTTCTGTCTTCTTTTTTAATTTTTACTTCTTTTTTTATTCCTCGATAATGATTATAGCCCAACAATAAGCCTTCATCCGGGAGATCGGCCGGAGCCGGAGCATGCTTAGCGGTCAGCCATAAAATATTAGGAATATCGGTTCCTCTTATGGGAAAATGGTAAATGCCGGCCAACTCTTCGGTATTTAAAAGAAAACCGATTTTATCTGAAAAACGACGATAAATAAAATCATTGATCAGCCTTTTTTGTTTATACCTTGAGGGTATCTTTGATTTTACGCTATTGCCGTATTCATAATAATTATATTGGCCGAAAGCATTGTCTATATTATTCAAATATACGCCGGCTTTGCCCTTATCTTTGGCGCCGACGACCACTCTTATGTTAACATCCAATCCGGCTTTGTAATTCTTTTCTTCTATTCCTTTCACCATTTCTTCTTCCATAGAAGACAATTTTTTCGGAGTTTCGTCCGATTGATTTTTTTGATCCGAAGTCGGTTTGGCGGCATTGACCACTTCCCCCAAAAAAAACATAACTTTATTCATTTTATTTGCACGCAAAGCTTCAGCCGGAGATTTGCCGGAAGTTATTTCTCTCGCCACTTGAGCGGATCTTTTGTGCCAACTCCCGAGAGCGCTTCTTACTAATATTTGAATGGTCATTCCTTCTTCTTTTTCCAATTTTGACATTACGTTCACCAAAGAATTCATCGGATCGGCTTCCATTTTATTGTAAGTCTTTAAAGGGAAAACAAAGCTTCTGGCCGTTTTGACATAACCGGCCAAAGATGCTCCGTTCGGATGGAAGATATTATAATCATCAGTCTCCTCTATTGCCGCCTCCGGATAATGGGCATGGATCTGTTGTTCAATATATCTGCCCATTTTTTTGGGAGCAACCACGTAAAAAGATATCTTTCCTTTGTTGGCCACTATTTCAAAAGAGAACTGGTCATCTCTGCCGAAAAGCCGGGCCGAAAAGCCTTTTTGAGCTTTCAACCCCCCTATGCTGGCAAAAACGGTTTCGGCTTTTGCTATTTCTTCTCTTAATTGTTGCGTGGTTCTCTCTTCTCCGTTGTCTTTATCTTCTTTCGGTATTCTTATTAAAAACACTTTATGTTCCAAGTATTTCTTTTTTTCAATTTGATCTTTAATTATTTTTTTAAGGACCAATAAAAAGAATAAAAAAATTATTATCCCCAAAGCCGACAACAACCAGGTGTCAACATTTATATTGATCAGCGTTTGGGCGGAGCCGCTTTCGAATTTATCCGGATTTATAGTATTGTTGGCCATAGATCATTCTTTTTGCCAGTTCATGTTTATTATTTTATCCGATTTTAATTTAGCTTCTTGTTCAATGAATTCTTTGCTGGCATTCAACAAGCAAAGCCATTGTTTTATTAATCTTAATATTTTTTTCTTTACGGAATTAAAAAAATCACTTAATTTACGGGAGCGGCGTTCATCCAAATATTCATTTATTTGGGATGCTATTTTTTCTCCTTTTTCTCGGAAGATCTTTTTTTTCTCATCATCCAATTCTTTATACATATCCTCTAAACCGTCTTGCAATATTTTTTCTATCTCCTTCCTTCTTTGGATTCGATCTTTCTGTTTCATGGCGGGGGCGACACTCGAGGATGTCCGTAATTCCTTCTCCGCTCTTTTTTTCTCTTCCTCTTCTTGTCCGGTTCTTTCCGAAGATCTTTCAGGAGTAAATATTTCTTCTTTACCCTCTTCCGGGGAAAATTCATATTCCCGCTCCTCTTTTCGATTAAGATACTCCTCTTTTCGATCGACCATATTTTTGGAATATTAAAATTTATTCTTTATTTATTATATCACAATATTAAGCTCATGAAAAAGCGGAGCAATAACAATTGTTTATACATTATTTACAAAATTAATATGTTTTTTAATATTTTGCGGCCAAATTTCGTAAAGGCGAAATCCGCTTTCTTGCAATAAATTCCAATAAATTATTTTATATCAATTCAATATGTGTTATAATATATAAATAAACTAAACAATAAGTATTTGTCTTTTATTTATGTCAACCTATAAAAGAATATCGGACAACATAGAAAGATTGACCATCAAAAATCCGGATGCCGAAAATATCCAATGGTTTAATATAAAAAATCCGGCCAAAAAAGAGCTGGAATATCTTCGAAAAAATTACGGCTTCAAACTAAGGCAGCTGGAATGGGCTTCGGCCAAAGCGGTCTCAAGCCGGCCCATTATAGAGGAAGAAGACGGATATATATTTTTGATCTTGCAATTTCCGTTCTATATCAAAGACAAGATCCACGTAGAAGAGATAAGCTTTTTTATTGGTGAAAACTATATAATCACTCTTCATAACAATAATATAAAAAAAATAAACAATTTCTTTAATACCTGCAAAAAAGATAAAAAAGAAGCTACCTCCGGAGCATTGAACCAACCATCGGATCTGTTATTCGAATTGATAAAAAAATTGATCAATCATTGCTATTCTTTAATAGATCAAAACAGCAAGGCCATAGACAAGATCCGAGAAACTATCTTTGCCGATTACCAAAGGCGGGCCACTTCCAGAATATTATATTTAAGATTGAATATAATAAGCATTCGAAAAATAATGCAAAATCATAAGAACACCTTAAAAAAAATGATGAATATGGATAATGAATTGATCCAAGATGAAGAAACTCGAAAAGGATTTCGGTCATTGATAGAACATTCCAAGCGGATATGGGAATTTTCGGAAAATCAAAAAGAGGTTATTGAAGCTTTGTATGACACCAATTCCTCTCTGTTGAACTACAGGATAAGTGAAACCATGAAAATATTGACCATCTTTTCGGTCAGTGTACTCCCCATAGCATTGGTCTCTTCAGTATTCGGCACCAATCTGACCAATGGCATGCCTCTTATTGATATGGAAAACGGCTTCTGGATAGCATTCGGTATTATGATAGTCGGCACTTTGGGTATGTTACTGTTCTTTATCAAGAAGAAATGGTTGTAGAAAAATTTAATTACAAACTATTAAGTGCAGAGACTCTCTTATTTATTTTTCATCGCTGGTTTGATATTTGCCTTGGGGCACGTTTAAATTGATCAAAAACTTCTTTAATATCTTCGATAGAATTTATATTGACCAATCTTTCTCTCATCCGGGAAGCGCCGGGAAGCCCTGTTACATACCAACATAAATGTTTTCTCATTTCTATAACCCCCCTCTCTCCTTTCATTTGATAAGCTGATTTTGCTTGTTCTAAAACTGTTTTATATATGTCCTCTAATTTTTTATAAGAGGCTTTTTTATTTTTTATATCCTCGAATATCCAAGGATTGCCCATGGCTCCTCTGGCCACCCCCACTCCGTCCGCTTCTGTTCTTTTTATCATTCTCCAAGCGTCTTGCTGTCCGTTTATTCCTCCGTTAGCCAACACAAGACCGTCAAATCTTTCTTTAACTTGTTTTATTTTATCTATATCCGCCTCTCCGGAAAAACCTTGGGAAAGAGTTCTACCGTGGATCATTACAGCCGACACTTCCAGGTCTTTTATATACTCCAAAAATTCCAACACATCTCTTTGGTGGGCAACCGTACGAGTCTTAATAGATACCGGCAGATCGGTATTCTTTATCACCGACCTTATTATTTGGTAAGAATTATTAAAATCTTTAAATAATTCCGCTCCGGCTCCGGCTTTGGCCACCTTGGGAACCGGACAACCGAAATTAATATCAATACCGTCCGGAATTAAGTAGTTATCAACTCCCAATTTTTCAATTTCCTTTTTTTGAGTTAACAGTCTTGCCGCCCAAGCGAACTCTTCCGGATCACTGCCGAACAATTGAATCACATAAGGAGTTTGGCCGGAAAAACTGCGCAACATTTCCAAGGTTTTTCGAGGTTGGTACTTCAAAGCGGTCACATTAGCCATTTCACTATAAACAACATCCGCCCCGAACTCGGAACAAATAAAACGAAAGGCGGGATCGGTAACCCCGGCCATGGGAGCCAAGGCCAAAATAGGTTTATCCGATTGTTGCCAGAAATTATTGCTCATATATTTTAAATGCCGAGGCTTCCGGCCCCGGCATTGCTAAGATTAATTGGAACTTTGTTGTTTCGTTTTTCTTTTTCCTCTTCCGGAATTAAATGTTTTCTTAACAAAAATCGAATGGATCTTATCTTTACTCATGCGCCGCCAATGGTTCTTTTTGGCACTCACAAAAACCTCCTTTAATTAAAGTTTGAAGATCTTGGGCCCCTCCTTGCCGTCTTTGATATTATATCCTTTGCTTTCTATTTGTTCCCGCAATAGATCGGCCTGTTCAAAATCTTTCCGCCGTCTACATTCCTCTCTCTGCCCGGCCAATTGTTGAATTTCTTCCGGCGTTCCTTGCTCCGCTTCTATTTCAATTCCCGCCTTTGTATCGACTCTCTCTATGGCTATCGCATATTTTTCCACTCCCAACCCTAACACTTGATCAAAATCCCTTAAAGTGGCCAATTTATCTTCCGGAGGAAATTCCGATTTAAGCATCTCTATGGTCGTGGCCAAAGCTTCCGGAATATTGAAATCATCCGCCAAAGCTTGGCTGAATTTATCTTGAAAAGAAGAGATCACCTCCCCTTTTTCTTTTTTATCTATATTTATGGATATTTCTTTTATCCTGTTTTGAAAACTTTTAAACTCATTTTTGGCGTTTAGGATCGCTTCTTCGGTAAAATTTTGCCTGGATCTGTAATGGGCTTGAAGAAAAAAATACCTTAAAACCATCGGGTTCTCAACTTTTTCCAAAACATCATCCAAAGTTACACCGGTACCTTCTGATTTGGCCATTTTGCTATCATTCACCATCAAGTGCTCATTATGCAGCCAATAATTAACAAACTTGGCCTCATTGGCGGCCTCGCTTTGAGCTATCTCATTGGTATGATGGATCGGAATATGCTCCACTCCGCCCATATGGACATCCAAGGTATTGCCTAAATATTTTTTGGACATAGCCGAACATTCAATATGCCAACCCGGAAAACCTTCTCCGTTATCAACCAAATTGGACTTAAATGGAGACTCCCAAGTTTGTAAGGCGTTTTTATGGGCTCCGGCCTTAAAAAACCATAAAGCGAAATCCTGGGGGTTTCTTTTTGCGGAATCGGTTACTTCTCCGGATCCGGCTCCGCTTTTTTTATCTTCCAGGCTCTGGCCGGATAATTCTCCGTAGCGGGAAAATTTGGAAACATCAAAATAAACGGCCAAATCGGTTGTATAAGCATAGCCTTTATCCAAAAGAATCCGAGTTATTTCTTGCATTTCTTTTATATGCTCGGTGGCTCTCGGCTTATAGGTCGGCTCTTCCAAATTTAAGGCACCCACATCTTGCTCGAATTTTTTTATATAAATATCGGCTATTTCCAACGGGCTCTTTTTCTCTTTTCTGGCGCTTTTTTCCATTTTATCCTCACCTTCATCCTCGTCCGAGGTTAAATGTCCCACGTCGGTATAATTGCGAACATGAATAACATCATACCCCGAATAACGAAAACTCCTAACGATCAGATCTCCGCAGGTCATGCCGCGCAAGTTGCCGATATGTTGGCTCCAATAAACGGTCGGACCGCAATGATAAAACAAAACTTGCCCTTCTTTTTGCGGTTTGAACACTTCTTTTTCTTTGGTTAATGTATTTTTGATCCTTATCTCTTTCATATAGTAAAGCTTATCCCAACTTTTGAATTTATGCAATAAACTGTAAATTTTATTAAAATTATTTGCGTTATCAAGGTTACGGCCGGAAATCGAATGATCTTAAACGTTTTTCTCTTTTATACTCCATTATCAACTTAACAAAAGAGACAAAAACCAACATCACAATAAATAAAAACAAAAAAGAAAGCATTGACGCTTGCCAAGTCATTTCCGAGGAGACCTTTTCCATGTCAATTTCTTTTCCGGCAGACATTTCGGACAATGAGATCGGCAATAAAGAAAGATATATAAGCGGGAGAGAGATAACGCCATTATGAAGAAAATGGCCGAAAACAGACCATATGATCCCGTATTTCATTCTTATATAAGCCAAAACCAAGCCTACTAAAAATTGCGGCACTATCAATAAAGGCAACAAGAACCAGAAGTTTCCGGAATTATTAAAATTCAATAGATGCAGTATGGCGAAAAGTATGGCGGAACAATAAAATATTTTAGTAAAATTCTTTGTATAAAATTTTTGAACAACATTAAAATCTGTTTTTCTTCTTAACACAAAACCGAAGATGGAGCCGAGAGACAACACCGAAAATATATATAAATATAAACCTTTGTCTTGAACAAAATCAACCAATCCCTCCGGAAAAAACGGCAAAGAATAAATATCGGTAAATTTGAATAGCAATGAAAAGACAATTATCATCAAAAAAGCGGCGGAAAAAGATAATCTAAAAGGAGAATACAACAATCCCAGCCTAAAAGTAAACTCCTCTACCACCGGGGCCCATACTATTGCCAAAAATAAAAAAACATATAAAGGTTGATCCAGGAACATATCCATCACCGAACTCTTGATCTCTTCCACGCCCAAAAAATTCATCAACATTGAAAACAATACGCCCAAAATAAACACAACAACAATAATAAAAGACCATAATTTAAATATCTGTACAATTTTTTTATACATCGCAATATCGGAAACCTGTGTTACGTATTCGGGGTGCCGTAAATAACTTAAAAAATTTCCGAGCAAGCTTGGATTTCTGCAATTTTCATTTTTTTTCCGATCATCCGATATTCCCATATATTTCTTTCTCTTTATTTTAACATAAATACGACAAGTGTCATTGATCACTATTGTTTTTTATCTTTTTTAATCTATATAAATGGAAAACCTCATTGATATTCTTATATTCCTTTAATTCAAGGCCAGCTTTACCCAATCTGCCTTGGTTCAGATAATCCACGGCTTCCGGCCGGAAAGTAAAATTATAATAATAAACAGGCAAAATTTCGGCCAATTTGGCATAATTTTCGATCATATTTTCATCTTTAAACAATCCGACTATCACTCTTCTTTCCGGAAAAAGCAACTTATCATGATAAGTTGTTATGACAACGGCTTCTCTCGGAGTGGCTTGCAATACTTTCTCATATTGGCGTTTTTCTGACAACTGCACATCGATTGTTCTGGCCAATCCCTCTTCCGATCCATATAAAACAAAGTTCATCATACTATAACCTATGGATCCGGCCAAGACCAAAGATATTGTTACGGCCAATATCCGATTAATTTTAAATTTATTCTTGCCCGGCTGTTTTCTTTTATTGGATAAAAATATCTTTTCGGGCAATTTTCCTATAAAAATAGCGGCAAAGGGTAACCCGCCCATATAAACGGGCAACCAATATCTGGTATAGGAATTGCCTATTGTAAAGCTGGTCTCATCCGGATTATCGTGAAACTTCCAACTACCGTAATAATAAATTAAAATCAATGATATAATGATATAAGAACATAAATAGGCCCAATGCTTTTTCTTCCATTTTCCCACGCCTCGGATGAATACGAAAAATCCGACCAAAGCCGGCCAAAACAACCAGGGAAACATTTTTACTATATAATGGACGAACATTTCCCGGGAAAGTTCGGGGTTGAATCCGAAATGAAAGATCAAATTTTTCGCCTTATTAAGCAAAACATTTATAGAGTTATAATCTATACCGGCCACCGATCTTGCCAGTCCTTCGCCGGTTTGTTTCAGTCCTTCAATCGAATTATTCATCTCCGGGTAGCCTCCATAGATGGGTGAGTTATATAATACCTGGTTCCAATAAAACATGGGCAACATGCTTATAACCACAAAAGCCAAAAATATTGTTAATTTGGTAATCCCTATTTTTCGAATATTGAACAACCATAATACCAGACCTCCGGGCAACATCCACAAAAGTTCCGAAGTCCTGGCCGTCGCCGCCAAACCGATGAAAGTACCGGCCAAAGCGGCGCATATCCAAGCTTTCCTGTTTATATAAGAAAGGTCAAAAGTGAAAAAACCGGGCTTTTTTTTGTTTTCTCTTGCCATGTTATAGGCAAAATACAGGCCGATCACCAACAAGCTTACAAAAAGAACATTGTGGAACATGCTTCTGGCGCTATAATATATAAAAACGGGGAAAACGCTTAAAAAGAAGGTTGAAATTAAAGCGTTCCTTTTACCGAACATCTCTTTTATCAATAAATAGAAAAAAAATATGGCAACTGATGCAAACAAAGGGGTTAAATAAGGCAAGGCTTCATAACCGACCAAAGAAGCTATAAAACCGTATATCAAAATGAGTCCCAAAAAACTGACAGGCTTTAAATCGCCGTGGGCGCTTCTAACACTTCTTGGATGAAGAATATCTTCCGCATATACATTGTACTTTTCAAAGATCGTTAACTCTCCCGCTTGAGCATATAATTTGGAGAATACATAATTGGCGTTCTCGTCCGGAGCCCCCCATTTGAAAGGCGGTTCGGCGCGAACAATGCCGTTAAAAAAAGAAACTCCGGCAAAAAAAGATACCGCCATAACGATCACTAAAATCTCTCTCCAATATTTTTTTATCCAAATACGCATTTTTTATAATTTAAACTACAAAATTTGTTATTCTTGCTTGTATTTTTAAGGCCCCCGGCGCGGGGAAGTATATTTTTCCGAGATTAGCAAAATATATTCGATTTATCAATAGGTTATCTAAAATCACAAATTCTGCTAAAATCCATATATGAACTATATAAACAAAGAAAAAATGATACTGGCTCCTTTGGTGTTGTTTGCCTCATTGGCGCTTTGGGGGAGTGTTGTCTATCGGATATATTCTTTCAATGCATGGGGTGTAGCTTTATCTTTGTCTCTTTCTTTGCTGTCGATATCGGCCTTTTTCTTTTTTTACCGAGGAAGCCAGGAAGAAAAACTGCGTTCTATTCCGGATAATCTCTTTATTGGAAATAAAGGCAACCGCCTGCTATATTTTCTCTATTTCCTGTACGGCATGGGCGCATCAACATGTTTTTACTTTTTGTGGCGCTCCCAAACAACCGAATCATTGGTTTCTCCTTGGCATGAGATCCCTTTATACTTCTTTTTTGTTTATACCGCCTGCACTCTTTTTTTAATATTGATAATTTTATTAAGATCAAAAATATCCTTGCCGCTTATCGGGCTTCACTATTTTTTATCTTTTTCGGTTGCCATTATAGTTTATAAAATAGGTTATGGGTTTGACCCTTTTATCCATCAAGCCACCATGGAATTAATAAATGAAAAAGGAGCGGTTCATCCCAAGCCTTATTATTATCTGGGACAATATTCCATTATTATATTATTGCACAAAATTCTTTTTATCCCCATCTCTTTTTTAAACAAAATACTTGTGCCTGTTTTAGCCTCAATATTATTGCCGATTATCGGAATTGTTTTTTTAGAAAAATGGTTTGATGATAAAAAAATATATAGATTGGTCCTATTGTTTTTGCCGGCGATTCCTTTTTCTTTTTGGGTATTGACCAATCCGCAAAACTTAAGCTATATCTTTTTGCTGGCCACTATATTTTTAAGCTTAAACGCAACTAAGCGTCATGATTTTTTCCTTATATACTTCTTTGCTTTAACAACAATTTTTATTCATCCGCTTACCGGAATACCGGCTCTTATATATGTTATCGCACTAACGATCTATCATGGCAACTTTAACAAAAGTATTAAAAAATTTCTTTATTCGGCCGTTTTTCTTATTTCCTCTTTTTCTCTACCTTTAAGTTTTTACTTGTTGGGCAAAATGCAATCGAATAAAAACGTTGGGTTCGCTCCCGAACCCCTAAAAGAGATGCTGGGTTTTTTAAAAGCAACCATGCCCGGCCAAGAAGGCTTTGTATTGAATTTTCTTTATTTATATAAGTATAACTTCTCTTTAATATTTATCTTTTTGATAATAACCGGAATTATTATTTTCATCAGAAACATTAAATATTGCCGGGTATTTATCATCCCTCTTATTTTGGGGGTTTCTTCTTTTATCTCTTTCTTGGCATCCAAACAACTTTCTTTTGAATATCTGATAGAATACGAACAAGGAAATTATGCCGGCAGAATATTAACAATTTCGGCTTTTTTTCTGTTGCCTTTTGTTATTCTTTCCATATATGCTTTTTTAAAAAAATTACAGGATCAAAAACTTTCCGTCTCTATTCCCTTTATTTTATTTATAGCCATATTGCTCAGCTCTTCCATGTATCTAAGTTATCCCAGGTGGGATAATTATCATAATTCTCATGGCTACTCAATAAGCCGGCAATGCTTGGAAGCGGTGAATTGGATCGAAGAAGACGCGGAAAAAGAATACATTGTCTTGGCTAACCAACAAGTCTCAGTAGCGGCCTTGGAAGAATTCGGATTTGATAGATATTACCAAGAGGATATTTATTTTTATCCTATACCGACAAGCGGAAAATTATATGAATACTACTTGGATATGGTATATAAAAAAGCTTCTTTCAAAACAATGAAAGAAGCTATGGAGTATGCCGGAGTGGAACAAGGTTATTTTGTTTTGAATGAATATTGGTGGTCATTTTCCAAGATAAAAAGAGAGGCGGAATTGGAGGCGGCCAAGATCAAGAAAATCGGCGATGAGGATATATTCATATTTAAATATGAACTATAAAAAAATGTCGGTTTTTTCGGTCCTTTAAAACTTTTTACAAAAACTCGAATTTTAAAACCGAAAATAATGTTAACAGATATATAGGCAGAACTCTAATTATATTTTTTTTCAAATTCACCGAAATAACGCAAAAGAATCCAAGCAATAAACCCGCCGGCCAAGGCGGTGGCCAATTGGGGCCAGCTCATCATTTGGGCCACCTTGGCGGCCAAATGTTGTTTTAATAAAAGATCGCTTATTATATCAACACTTAAAAATAAAAATGCAAACTTTAAAACCGCCCCTACTCCGACTCCGGTCCAATAACCGACTATATTATTCTTCATTCTTGCATAAAATTGATCAACCGATAAAACCAAAATAACATTGGAGACCATAATAAAGGGAACTATGGGGGCCAACAAAGCCGGCAATAAACCGCTGCTTAAGGCGATCACGCTCGGAATAAGAGCTATTATCAAAGCGCTTCTAATGCCGACCAAAAACAAGGCCACTATCAAAACGGCATTCACCAGCGGACCGGTTATCCATTGAAGATGAATAAAAAAAGGCAAAAAAGTGGCTAATACGGCCAAACTTAAAAATTTAACCGCCGTTGCGGCCTCCGGCATAACTATGGTTTTGGCAAGTGATTGATATTCTTTCATACTATTTTTTAAAATTTATTTGCCCACTTTTCCAAAAATGAACAAAGATCTATTTAATTTACTTTTTTCTTTTTTTGTACTTAGTATATAAGATCTTATCTCGAAGGCTTTTATTGTCTTCCAACCATTCAAAAACTTCTTTTACTCCTTCATTCTCATGTGCTTTTCTAACTTTCTTACTCTTATCCAATTTATATAAAGCTTCCATTCTCTTTTTTCTGGTTTTGTCATCAGTGGGAATCGGTTGGCCTCCCCCTCCGATACAACCTCCGGGACAAGCCATAACTTCTATATAATCATAATTTGCCAAATTTCCTATCATCTCGGGAGCGTTTCCGATGCCGTTTGCTACCCCCACTCTTAATTTTTTACCGGCCACATTCACTTCCGCCTCTTTTATGGCCGAATTGCCCCGCATCTGTTCAAACACTATTTTTCTATCGCTTTTATTTTTGGTGTTCGGTTCGGCCAAATGGGCCGCGGTCCGCAGGGCCGATTCCATCACTCCTCCGCTTCCGCCGTATATGGCGGCCGCTCCGCTATATTCTCCCAAAGGATGGTCGGCTTTCACTTTTTTTACATTTTGAAATTCCACTCTGTTCCTTTTGAGCAACCAAGCAAATTCCCGCGTGGTGATCACGTTGTCCACCGGATACCTCCCTTGGATTTTTAACTCCGGACGAATGGCTTCAAATTTTTTGGCGGTACAGGGCATTACCGAAACCACATCTATTTTGTGGGGCGGAATATTCATTTCCTTTGCCCAATAAGTTTTTATTAATCCGGCCAAATGAATATGGGGAGATCTGGAAGTGGTCAAATTGGGTATCAACTCCGGATAATAAAATTCCGCATATTTAACCCAAGCCGGACAACAAGAAGTTATCATGGGCATATTCTTGTCTTCTTGTAATCTTTCCAACAGTTCCTCGGCCTCCACCATGGTGGTAACATCGGCCCCGAAATTGACATCAAACACAT
>CAZEHL010000016.1:12934-14210 GCA_964512155.1 uncultured Gammaproteobacteria bacterium
TAAGCAAAAAAGAAAGGCATTAACAAAAAGGAGACTATTTGTTCGGCCACATCTCCGACCCTTTCAGCCGTCTCTCCTCCCAAAGGAGAAAGTATGATGTCCAAAACTACCAAGAAAAAGAACAACGCCAAATACAAAAAAAGGTAACGAACAAAAACGTTCCACCAATTGCCTTTAACCAACTCCTTGCTTCTTTTCAAGGCCTCTCTCCCCTTGCAATCTTCAAAGATAAGAACCCAGCCGGCAAAAGAATAATAAATCCCGAAGATTATACCGGGAATTATCAATAATAAAGTCCAGAGAAAGACAAAGATAAAAACCAAAACATTTACCAACAACAACGGCCAAAAATATTTCTTTCTACAGTCATTAAAAAGATCTTTAATGCTTTCTTTTTTCTTTTCTTTGATTTTCTTAAAAAATGTAAATAAGGTGGCTTTGGCGGAAACATTCACATAAATAGCGAAAATTCCGGCGAGAAAAGCCAAAAAAACAAAGAATACGTTAAAATAATTTAAGCCGGTTTCACTAAAATTAAAATGCGCACTCGCTGTAATCCGGGCGCCGGCCACTATCCAAATGGGCAATGTTCCCAATATAAATATTAACAATATTTTGGCAAAAGAAAGCCAATTTTCTCTATATATATTGATTCCATCGGAGAGGAGGGTGCTCAATTCCCTTATATTTTTTTTCTCTTTTTTCTTTTGAGGAAAAGTTTTTTTATCTTTTTCAGACATAAATAAATTAAATAATTTTTAATAATTTGAAATTTGAAATGTGCATTTACTTGAAACATTCGGATGCTTCTTTTATTTTTTTAACCAACTCCGGCCTTCCGGTATAACCGGCGCGCAAAACGTTTTTAAAATAAGAATTGAACGGAACAAAGGCCGATTTTCCCAATCCGCAAAAAGAAGAATTATTTAAATTGGTTATCAGTTCACAGAACAAATGCCAATCCGGGTTGGATGAATTCAGCACCTCCTTGGCTCTATATAAACCCTCCCGGCAAGGAGTGCATTTGCCGCAAGATTCGTGCAAAAAGAAATCCAGCCAATCATTGATAATTTTTTTAAATTCGCGTTTATCACTTTTATGCAAAGTAACTGATCCGGCCCCGGCTACTTTTCTTTTTAACTGGCCATCATTGAATATTTCGCCGGCCGCATCCCCTCCCACTTGTACAAAAAAATTGTACGACGGATAATTGTCAGTTTCTTTTAATACCTTTTCTATAGTAAAATTGAAAGGCAATTCATATACTCCCGGATGA
>CAZEHL010000016.1:14310-19376 GCA_964512155.1 uncultured Gammaproteobacteria bacterium
TCCTCATATACTCCACCATATCCGCCATTCGAGAACTGTATCCCCATTCATTATCATACCAAGCGATCACCTTGACCAGATCTCCGTCTATCACCTTGGTTAACGGCAGATCCACTATGGCGCTGGCCGACTTGCCGATTATATCGGAAGATACATAAGGTTCTTCGGTTGTTTCCAATATTCCTTTTAATCCTTTTTTGCCGGCCGCCTTTTTAAAGGCTTTATTTATCTTTTCTTCGGTAACGTTTTTTTTCATTACATAAGTTATGTCGCACATAGAACCGACCGGAGTGGGGACTCTGACCGCCATACCGTCAAAATAGCCGTCCAAGGCGGGAATGGTTTTGGTGGTTGCCTTGGCCGCGCCGGTGGAAGTGGGGACCATATTCACCGCCGCCGCTCTGGCCCGCCTCGGATCCTTGGGGTGAGGACTGTCCACAATATTTTGAGTGGAAGTATAAGAATGAATAGTGGTCATTATCGCTTTTTTTATCCCGAAACTCTTTTTCAAAACATCGGTTACCGGAGCCAAGCAATTGGTGGTGCAAGAAGCCATAGATACAACCTTGTCCGTTTTCTTGATATTATTTTCATTTACTCCCAAAACAACGGTTTTTACATCATCCGACTTGGCCGGAGCGCTTATTACCACCTTGCTAGCGCCGGCTCGGATGTGCTTTTCCGCATCCTCCTTTTTCCTAAAAAGGCCGGTACATTCCAATACAATATCCGCTTTTAACCTCTTCCACGGAAGAGCCGACGGTTCTTTTTCCGCCAAAACTTTATATTTTTTTCCGCCCACGACCAAAGCGTTCTTGGCCGGCTCCACTTTTAAGCCATACTCTCCGTATACCGAGTCATATTTTAACAAGTAAGCCAAACTTTCTATATCGGTAAGATCGTTTATTGCCACGATACGGATATTTTTATCACTCTTTTCCAATAAAACTTTAAACACGGCCCTGCCTATTCGGCCAAAACCGTTGATCGCCACATTGATGGTTGAATTTCCGGACATAATAAATTGAAGTATAATTTATTTATTAACTGTAATATAAATTATAACATAAATGATAAAAGACACCAAGCAAAGCAACCAATATAATATCTTGTTATCCGTCTTGTTGTGTACTATAATAAAAACACTCATTCAACTTATCTAATTTATTTATATCCATTTATATGCCTCCCAAAATAAAGATCATTCTAACAGTAGGTTTGCTTGCTTTTTTTGCCTCTTTCCTACCTTCGGAAGGAGTCTCGGCTTCCGAAGACGAGGATAATTTTGATCCGAATAACATCATCAGCGACCAAGAAGTCCTTGATCATGATTCCATGAGCAAGGAGGATATTCAAAGATTCCTGGAGGAAAAAGGGGGTCATTTGTCCGAATACAAGCATAAAAACCCGGATACCGACGAAGAATTGTCAGCTTCCGAGATTATTTACAACAGAGCGACCGCCAACAAGATCAGCCCCAAATTTTTATTGGTTCTGCTTCAAAAAGAACAAAGTTTGATCGAGGACAAAGATCCGAGCCAAGGACAGCTGGATTGGGCCACCGGTTACGGATGCCCGGACGGCGGCGACCCCAATACTCGATGGAAAGGATTTTGGAAACAGGTAAACAGCGCTTCTCTTCAATTTTATGATTATATTGAAAATCCTCATTTGTATAATTTTAGAAAAGGCGAATCCTATACTTTTGATAATCCATACTCAAAAAAGGAAGAAACAAATGTGGTCGTTCCGGCCAACAATGCCACGGCGGCTTTATATAATTACACCCCCCATGTTTACGACGGCAATTATAATTTCTACAAAACATGGAATAGATACTTTACCAAAACTTACCCGGACGGATCCTTGTTAAGCGCCGAAGGTGAACCCGGAGTATGGTTGATAAAAGGAGGCATGAAAAAACCTTTCCAAACCCAAACGGCTTTAACTTCCAGATTTGATAAAGATAAGGTGATCCAAGTAAGCAAATCCACTTTATCCAAATACCCCAAAGGAGCGCCGGTTAAATTCCCCAACTATTCATTGGTCAGAAGTCCGGACGGTTCTATTTATCTATTAGTGGACAACAAAAAAAGAAAAATAGCAAACCATGAAGCCTTCAAAAGCATCGGATTCCATCCCCAAGAGATAATGAATGCCAGCTGGGCGGATATTCGCTCTTATACAAACGGCGAACCTTTAACAACCACATCCACTTATCCCACCGGCGCCTTGGTACAAAATAAAAACACCGGCGGAATTTATTGGGTGTATGAAGGTAAAAAACATCCTGTTTTGGATAGAATATTCTTAGAAACCAAATTCGCCAACAAATCGATCATACCGGCGGAAAATGAAAAATTGGATAAATATAAGACCGGAGAACCGATAGTATTTGACAATGGAGAACTTCTGACTTCTCCGAAAGATCCCGGAGTATACTTAATAGTTAACGGAAAAAAGCGCGCTTTTATTTCGGCGGAAGTTTTTACCGAAATGGGTTATCAATGGAAAAATATTATAACGGTTCCGGAAAATGTTTTGGATTTATATGAAGAAGGAGAAAAAATAACTAAAGAAGGAATGAAATGAAAATTCAAATACGAGAGCTTTTTTTACTCTCTTTCCAAGGTTAAGTAATCATTCCGAATCAATTAAAAAATACTATATGAGCATAATTACGGCTGCCATAGTTCCCCACCCTCCTTTTTTAATACCGAATATAGGAAAAGAAAATGCCGGTTTGATCAAAAAAACGGCCGACTCTTATAAAGAAATAGAAGCCGACCTTTACGCCGGGCAGATCGAAACCATTATTATCCTTTCTTCCCACGGCCCACTTAAAGAAAAATACTTCGGAATTAACATCGGAGATGAATTTCAAATAAACTTTGAAAAATTCGGGGATTTTTCTTCCAAAATATCTTTGGCCGGAGATATCGGCCTGGCTCAAGAATTAAAAGAAAAATTACCCAACTCCCGGAAAGTAAAACTTATAAACCAACCCGAGCTTGATCATGGCGCCGGAATCCCCTTGTATTTGCTGACTCCCAATTTGAAAAATATAAAAATAATTCCCGTTTACCCTTCCGGGGACAGTCTTGAAGCCCACTTTGAATTCGGCAAAAACTTGAGAAGGCCTTTGCAAATGCAGGAAAAAAGAGTCGCCGTTCTCGCTTCCGGCGACCTCTCCCACAGTTTGACCAAAAGCGCTCCGGCCGGATATTCGGCTAAAGCGACCAAATTTGATCAAAAGATATTGGACACTATAAGAAATAAAAATTTGCAAGAAATATCGGATATAAACGAAGAAACCATAAAAGAAGTCCAAACATGCGCTTTAAAACCGCTATCCATATTATTCGGCATGTTTGACGCCATTGATTTTACTCCTCAGCTTCTTTCTTACGAATATCCTTTCGGAGTGGGATACCTTGCCCTGAAATTCAATTTATAAACTATTTGCGTTTTCCTTCATTGATCAACTTAAAAAAATATCTCCACATCTCGCCTTTATCGCATAGCTCTTTGGTGTCGTTTAAGCAATTCTCTATAAAATCCCTGGAATTTTCTTTGCATGCTTTAAATACGGAGGATTTTTTTTGATCCGGAACCCGTAATTCTTGAATTATCCGTAAAGCCAGATCCTGCCATTCATAAGCGGGCGGTTTGTTTCCGACCTTCTTTTTTTTAAATATTTCTCCCAAGTTCTCAAATTCGCTGTTTTTTTGGGTGGACATAATAGAAAAAATTATTTAAGATTCAAAATATGGCAAATATATTGGAAATAAAAACCGATCCCGATCCTTTATTAAGAAAGGTTTCCTCTCCCATTGATAAAGATACTATATCAAAAGAAGATTTTAAACAGCTATGCCGGGACATGATCGAAACCATGCAAAAAAAGGATGGAATAGGATTGGCCGCCCCTCAAATAGGGAAAAATATAAGGATCATTGCAATTAATGGCGATAATAGTCCTTTTTGTTTGATAAATCCCGAGATCACCAAACGATCCTTTGCCAAAAAACGGGCCGAGGAGGGATGCTTATCTTTACCCAATATTTTTGGAGAGGTGCAAAGACACAAAAAAATAAATTGCGTATATTTGGATAAAAACGGGAAAAAACAAAAAATTCAAGCCACTGACTTAACCGCCAGAGTACTGCAACACGAAATTGATCATTTAGACGGCATTCTTTTTATTGACAAGGCGGAAAATATTAAGGAAGAAAAGGGTAGCTGATCTTATTTTATGCCTTCCCCCTCTTTTTCTTCCGCTTCTTTTGCTTTCTTTTTCTTCTTTTTATAAGAAAATATTATATAAGCAGCCACTAAAAAGCCCAAAACCCAAAAAATATTGGATATCTCGTGAAGAAAATAGGTCATAACCTCTTTGTTGGCTCCGAAATAATAACCTAATCCGGCCAAGATCGACACCCAAATTCCGGCTCCCAAAGCGGTATATAAACAAAATTGTCCGAGATTCATCTTGGAAAAACCGGCCGGCAAAGATATGAGTTGCCTAACAGCCGGTATCAACCTGCCGGTAAAAGTGGAAACCCTCCCCCATCGCAAAAAAAAGTTCTCGGCCGCTTCCACTTTGGAAGAATTGATCAATAATAATTTGAAAAACCCATGGTCGGCCATTTTATAGATCAAGGCTCTTCCCAGATAATAAGCAAGAAAGTAATTGATTATAGCTCCGACCAAACTTCCCAAGATGCCGAAAAAGACCACTAAAAAAATATTCAAATCCCCTTGGGAAGCATTATAGGCGGCCGGAGGCACTATTACCTCCGAAGGAAAAGGTATAAAAGAGCTCTCCAAGGTCATAAGCAAAAAAACACCGGTATAATCCAAATTACCCAATAATAATAAAATTTTATTTACCAAAATCTCCATAGTACAATTTTTATCTTATTTTGCTATTATAATATTATCCCACACCGTCATCCCGGCTCCCGGATCGGAGTCCGGCACAAGCTTGAACCGGAAAAATTTCGGGAATAATATACGTCATTCCGGCCTTGAGCCGGAATCTCGGGAAAATTCACAAGATCCCG
>CAZEHL010000016.1:19476-20544 GCA_964512155.1 uncultured Gammaproteobacteria bacterium
CCGGGATGACGCTTCTTTTTCCGATGCCCCGCTTTCATATACACCCACAGAATTTTTCTGATATTATAATATTATCATCTCCCTTACCTTATGTCTATTGATCCCATTCGCGTAATTTTTATAGGAACACCCGATTTTGCGGTTCCTTGTCTTGAATCCCTGATTAAAGACAAGGAGTTCAACGTACTCTTGGTAATAACTCAACCGGATAAAAAGGTGGGCAGAAAACAGATCTTAACTCCCACGCCGGTCAAAAAAAGAGCCCGAGAAGAAGGTATTCCGGTATGGCAAGGGGAACGCATAAAAGAGGCTGAAGAAAAATTGCGAAAATACCAACCGGATATCATAATAGTGGTCGCCTATGCCCAAAAAATACCGGATACTATACTAAACATCCCCGAATACGGCGTTTTTAATGTCCACGGATCATTATTGCCCCGATATCGAGGCGCATCTTGCCTGCAAGCTCCCATATTGAACGGGGACAAAAAAACGGGAGTTACCATTATGAAAATGGATTCCGGCTTGGATACCGGGGATATTTTAACCCAAGAAGAGATAGAGTTAACGCCCTCGGATACCACTCCGATCATTCATGACAAACTGGCCAAACTCGGCGCCGATATTTTACCTGTCTCTTTAAAAAAATACATTCAAGGGGAAATAAAGGTAACACCTCAGGATAACTTATCAGCCAATTATGCGCCGGCTCTTAAAAAAGAGGATGGCAAAATAAATTGGCAAGAACCGGCTGAAAAAATAGAGCGCATGACCAGAGCATTAAATCCTTGGCCCGGCACTTATACGCATATAAACTATTCGGGGAACAAAAAGATCATGCTTAAAATTTTAAAAACCTCTCCGGAAATATTAAAGATAAACGAATATCCGGCCGGAATTTTGTTTGTGGACAGGCAAGAAAACTTGGGAGTTCAATGCGGACAAAACGCTTTAAAAATAGAAGAGATACAACCGGAAGGGAAAAAAATCATGAGCGCCAAAGATTTTATTCAGGGATACAAAGACCTTATCGGCCGCCCTCTTGAATAAATTTAAAAATTTTGTTAA
>CAZEHL010000017.1:0-17837 GCA_964512155.1 uncultured Gammaproteobacteria bacterium
CTAAAAATATGGAATTTACTCGCGTTATTTATAATTTTAGATGCAAAATATAATAACATTGTTAACAAAAATAAATTAAGAATTTCTTTTAATTTTACTTACTACAGTCTTCTTTTTCGAAAAAACGAAAGCAATCATTTTTGTTAACTTCGCCTACCTACCATGCCCGTAGGTTAACAAAAATGATCGCTTTCGCTTCTTAGATATTTACCTGCATTTTGTAAACAGCGCCGTTATAGCTTACGAGTTAAATAATGCGATAACTTTTTATAAAATATTATTCCCCCGCAAAAACTTTGACCGAGCCGATATTCCCGACTTCGGCCGGCTCGTTTAAAATTATTTTTCCGGAAATACTCCCGCCGGCCGGAATAATATCAAATCCGGAAGCAACTTTTGTTTCCACTCTCTTGCCTCCGTTTTTTCTGGCTTGAGCTTGAAATTTAAAAACCGGATCGGAATAATGAAAACTGTCGCGATTAAAAATACGAAAATTCAGCTCCACTCCTTCTTTAACCGTTTGCGCATTTTCAATACGGATAGAAAAACTATCTTTAAAATTATAGATCTTGTCGCTTGTGATATTGCCGATAATGGCCGAATTAACAGCCACTCTTCTTAAGGTATTTACCGCCGGCAAAGTCTCGATCTGTCCATTAACAGAGCTTCTGGCAAGATCATCTTTGGATGATCTTTGATAAAAAAACACTCCGTTGATCATTAACAATAATACTAACAAGACAATAATGAATTGGGGGAGCTTTTCTTTTTTGGAGAATAAATTTTGTATTTTTCCCATACTATTTTTATCGGCTCAACTCTTTTTTAAGCTCTTCATAATCGGAAATAATCGGAAATTGCGGAAAATCGCGAGCGGTTTTTTCCGAAGCGTTGAAAAGAAAACCTTTATCCGCTTGGGCAAGCATTTTGGTATCATTATAAGAATCCCCCATAGCGGTCACTTTTAACCCGGCCTCCTGTAATCCGGCCACTGTCCTTCTCTTGCCGTCCGGCCGAATATGATAGCCGACAATCGCCCCTTGCCCGTCCACTTCCAGGCTGTTGCATAATACGGTCGGGTAATTCATTTTGGGAAGCAACGGAGAAACGAATTCCTCAAAAGCGTCGGATAAAATTATGACCGGCATTCTGGCGGCCGCCCATCTTAAAAAATCAACCGCTCCTTTGAACGGTTCGCAATCTTGAATAATGTTTTGCAATTTAACAAAATCGATCTTATTCTCTTTTAAAGCCGTTAATCTTTTTTCCATCAAAACATCCAGATCGGAGATATCCCTGGTGGTCAATTTTAGATCTTCAACGCCGGTTCTCTCGGCCACTTCCACCCACAACTCGGGCAAAAAAACGCTTTCCAAATCGGAACATAATACATGCATAATTAAACTATATTATTTGTAAATTATCTTATTATAATTTTACATCAAAAAAAACAAAAGAGAAATATTAAAAAACCCCGTCTTTGTAAAAAAGACGGGGTAATTCTTTTAATGTTCCATTGTTGCCTCCTTAACTTTATAAGGAATCATTCTTTCAAACACCTCCTCAATTTTTAAAATTTTCTTTCTGGAAATTTTTCTATTTCTTTTAAAAAGATAAATAGCCTCTAAAAAAATCCCGAAATAATTTATAATCATTTTTTTGTCTTCATCGGCCAATTCTTTCTTTCTGCGCCACCTCGGAATGGCATTTCTTATCTTTCCTATCGCATACAACCTTTCACTCTCCTCAATGTTGCTGCTGGTTATAAAATTCTCTCTTTCCGATAGAAGCCGGAAAGATTCCGTCAAAATACTTAAATTTTCCAAGATCAATTTTTCGTCTTCTTGAGCCAACATGCCCCCCTCCTTCTTACATTCTTACATTAAACTTCCCTTGTTTGGTGAAAAATCATTCTTAAGAACTTTGGAAAAAGGAGTATCTGATAAAAACAATTTTATCAGTAACTCATTTTCTTTTTTGGTATCCACTTTATCTTTCTCTCCTTCTTGCTCGGCAATCCAATACTTGCCGGCAATGATCAAAGAATGCGATATCTTTTCATAACTCCTCTTATCGACTATTTCAACTTGGAAATCTGAAGCTATTTGTTGCACGGTACTGTGCAACAATAACTTGCTTCTATCTTTTCGGATCTTGTTATCGATAAAAGAAGAAGAAAAAGAGAAAAGATTCCGATCCTCAGCCCTTTTAATCATCTCTTCCCAGTTATTAAAAAAGATTTCCTCCACAGAAACAGCCTGATCCTTGGGGGCCGGAAGCTCAAAAACCACTCCCCAAGCAATGATCAACGTTAAGCCAAGGATGCCGCCCCAAATCAAAGCTAAGATCCTAGTCATAAACCCTCCTCCTTTTTTTGTTTGTCAAAGTTCCTTTTTAGAACAAAATTATTACATATTTTTTTAAAAAAGTCAATAATGCAAAAACTTGTTTTACAAGCACCTTTGAACCGCTTTTTATAATATTTTTTCCAAAAACTCCTGCAACTCTTCAGGTAGATCTATTTTAAACTCCTTGAAATTGTCTTCCAAGTCATAAAATCCCAATTTATAAGCAACTAAAAATACCCTGCCCAACCCCGATTTTTTGTTCCATAGCTTGGCTTTACCGGCCGCGTAAAGATCATCTCCGACAATGGGAACTCCTTTGCTTTTCAAGTGCGCCCTGATCTGGTGGGTTCTGCCGGTGTACAAATCTATTTTTAACAAAGCATATTTTTTGTAATAACGGATAACTTCATATCCGGTTTTAGCTTCTTTAGCTCCATCCTCTTGATCAGGGGCGACAATAACCCTGCCGGTCTTAGGGGATCTCTTTAAAGAAATATCGATCAATTCTTTTTCTTTCGGAGGATGTCCATACACCAAAGCTTGATAATTTTTCTTTATTTTCCTTTCGCTGAATTGTCGTTTTAAATGATAAAAACTCTTTCGATTCTTGGCTATCACCATCAATCCGCTTACTTCCTTATCCAATCTATGCACTATCCCCGGCCTATCTTCGGCATCACCAACCCCTTTCAATTCCGGATATTGCTCCAATAATAAATGCACCAAAGTATCTTCTTTTATATATTTGGAAGCGTGAACAATTAAACCGGCCGGTTTATTGACCACCAAAAAATCGTCATTATCCTCCGGAATCTCCAAATCATCAAAAACAAATCCCCGTCCATCCGGAGAAGCGGAAGCCGTCAAGCTCTTTATCTTTACTTCTTCTTTGGGGATCAAAAGATGGGAAGGAGAAATAGCGCCGCCATTGAGTTCGATCCTTTTTTGTTTTATAAGCCGTTTCGCTTGATTCCTGGCCAATCCATCAATTTTCTCTGTCAAGAATTTATCCAGCCTTTTTCCTTTGTCTTCTTCGGTTATTTGAAATTTTTGAAGCATGTTAATTGAACTTTTTATTATTTTACCGGTTCTTATATCTTCCGAAGGTTATTCTTCCAATATTTTTTCCAATTCCCGGATCTGTCTTTGT
Source organism: uncultured Gammaproteobacteria bacterium (assembly GCA_964512155.1). Taxonomy (GTDB): domain Bacteria; phylum Patescibacteriota; class Patescibacteriia; order Patescibacteriales; family JAGXOH01; genus JAGXOH01. Next base: position 3,499 of record CAZEHL010000017.1, read on the forward strand.
TTGGTATTTTCGGAAGCCACTTTTTCTTTTGCATTCTTGCCCAAAGTCCTTCTTAAAGAGGTGTTTTGAAATAATCTTATTATTCGCTGGGCCAATATCTCGCTATCGTTCTTCCCCACCAATACTCCGGTCACATTTTCTTCGATCAATTCTTCATATCCTTTATTCCTTAAACCGACAACCGGCACTCCCATCGACATCGCTTTTAACATCACCTCCAATTCGAACATATTCGGAATTTCTCCCAGGCCGACAAAAACATCAAAGCTTTTCATCCACTTTCTCAGATCATGCTGCTCTCCCACCAGCCAGATCATATTTTCCATCTCCATCTTTTGGGCCAGCCAGCGCAAATATTCTTTTTTCTCTTTTTCACCTATCACTATCACCCTTAAATTCGGAATTATATCCAAGGATTTTTTGGCAGCCTTGAATAAATTCTCTATTTGAGGAGAGTGTTCTATATCCACTACTCCCAAAGTAAATATATTATTGGTTTCGGAATATTCGCGTTGCGCCAAACTGGAAAAAATATTTTCCTGTTGCTCCATTTCTTCCGGATCAATACCGAGAGAAACCATTTTTATATCCTTAAAATCAACCCCCATTTCCACTAATTGGAATTTGTCGGCGCTCAAAAAAGTGATAAACTTTACTTTTTTGGCGCATGAACGATATAGCCTCAATAAAAAAATGCTTTTATCCCAATAATTAATAGAAGGTAATTCCGCCCAAATAACTCTCATTTTTAATAAATTGGCAACCGGAGTAATAATGATCTTTTCATTCCAATTGACGCATATCACTTTATCCACTTTTTTGTAATACTTAAAATAGATCAAATTCAACGATTGCCTTAAGCACAAAAAGGGTATCAATAAAATAAAAAACATTATCTTTTCCCTGCTATCCGGTTCCGGCCCCAAATAGATCCTGAATCCTTTATTGATTTTTTCCTCTTCTCTTTCGGAATTAAAATAAGCTTTTCTGGTCATTAAACAATAAAAATATTCTCCTCTTTGCTCAAGAGATCTAACTATGCTTGCCAAAGACTCGTTCACCGGTGCGGAATTTATGATAAGAATTTTTGACATATTTTTTTATCAAATAATGAAATGCGGATATAGAAAAACTGAAAAAAATGTTGTGGCGGTGTTATTGGACCGGTGTAAAGAGGCGAAAGATCATTTTTTATTCATCACTTCCATTATATCCTGCTTGGTTATTCCTTTAAATAAGTAGATAAAAACAAAATAAACAATCGCCGCTGCCGATAATGATAACATTAATCCGGCTATATTAGTATAAAAATCCCGAGGAATCAAGAGAATAACCCTGGCCATGCCGCCGGCCGCCACTAAAGACACAAATAAAATTCTGATATTGGGCAAAAATTTAATATATTTCCAAACATAATAGATAGAGAATAAAACTATGGCCAATTCACTGTAAACCGTAAGCCAAGCCGCCGCAAAATAAGAATATTGCGGAATAAAGATGATGTAACCGGCCAAAGCGGTAATACTGGTAAAAATATAGGCGGGAATGGTCTCCTTTTGCCTTTCCACCGCGATAATCGCGTGTGTAAACATGGAAGCTATAAATATCAAAGCGGCGGCCGCGATCAATATTTGAAGCACCGCTCCGGAATCGGCGTACTCTTCGCCGGCCACTACGGTCATTATTTCTCCGGCAAAAAATTGCGTTCCGACCATTAAAGGCACCGCCAACATCGCCATAAAATCGAAAGATCTCTGTAAAACCCTCTTAAAATGCCCAAAGGCGGCCTCGGCCCAGTGCTTGGTAAGGATAGGCAGAGCCAAACCGGCAAACATGAAAGGAAGGATGATCAATACTTCCACCACTTTATAAGCGGCGCCGTAAATACCGACATGCGCTTGCGGTTTGACCAAGGAAAGTATTAAAGTATCGCTTTTTAAATATATCAAATTCAAAGTGATGGTGATACTTAAAGGCCAAGCTCTTCTTAAAATATCTTTCCAAATAGACAGATCTATTTCCAATTCGATCTTATTAAACCCCCTGGAAAAAAGGTAATGCAATAAAAAGTTAATTCCGTTCGATAAAACGGTGGCTATCATAACCCCCAAAAGCCCCCAATCAAAAATAACCACTCCGACCACTCCGATCACCAACACCAATCTTCCGACCACTTCGGCAATGGAAACTTTATCCATTCTTAACCTGTTTTGAAAAAGGCCGACCAGAACCTGGTTTAAAGCGATAAACAAAAAAGAGGCGGCCGCGACGGCCACTCCGACCTTAACCGCTTCAGCATAAGGAAAAAATAAGACCACTATCGGGGCCAAACTCAAAAAGAACAAAGCGGTGATCAAACGAAGCGTAAAAAGGTTGCTTAAAACTTTTTTTTCATCTATCCCCGGCCGGCTGATCATTTGAGAGGTAACCAATGTCAAACCCAGATCCGCCAAAATACCGAAAAAAGATAAAAAAGTTATTATGGTCGTGTATTGGCCGAAACCGGTCGGATTCAAATACCTGGTTATAATGGCAACCGTGAGCAAGCCCAAAGCGGTGGCAATTGTTTTGCTAATGACTTGGGCGAAAGTATTGTAGGCCACTTTGGCTATAAGGCGCATAATTGTCTTTTGTTCCGATTTTAGTTATAATAAAATCAATAAACAGGTCCGATCAAATTAAATATATCTATAGATTTGCCTAAAAATACTTATTAATCAAGATTTTTTTCGATAATAACCGCGAGAATTTTTCAGACACATTAAATTTGATGATATAAATAAGTAATCTAAATTATAACACATATTATATGAAGCTTTCTATAAAATTCTTAATCATCCCGGCATTGTTGTTTGTCTCTTTTTTCGTTCTTTGCCCCTTTAACACTCAAACCGATTCGTTCTTGCCTAATTCGCTTTCCGTAGCTCAAGCCGATTTTTGGGATGATCAAACCGGCATGGACCAAGTGGGAGAAAAATTCGGAGAAGGCGGAGATGAGCCGGAGGATGTAAGAAACATTATAGTGGATATAATAAGGATCGCTCTGAGTTTCTTGGCTCTTATTTTCCTTATACTAACAGTTATGGCCGGTTATAAATGGATGACCGCTTCCGGTAACGAGGATAGAATAAAAGAAGCCAAATCGCAATTATCCCACGCCATAATAGGACTGCTGATAGTGTTGTCCGCTTTGGCCATAACCGAGTTCATACTTGAAGCTTTCATAGACGCCACCGACGGAGGTGATCTGGATATTCTATCCGATCGTTTTAATATAAAAAATACTTAATAATAGAGCAACCCGCTTAAAAAAGATCACAACAATAAATAAAGATTGTTCGATTATGCGCCAAGACGGGAAAAGAAAAAGAATTTTATATATAACATTCGGAATTTTTTTGCTTATTGTATTGCTCTTTAGTCATGGTCCGGACTATTCTGAGGAAAAAATCGAAGTGGGCGTTACTTTTTCCCATAAAAAAGCCGAAGAGTTGGGACTGGACTGGAAGGAAGTGTACAAAAAAACACTGAATGAACTCGAGGTAAAAAAAATTCGGATCCCGGCTTATTGGGATGAAACAGAGCCGGAAAAAGGCAAATACGACTGGCAAAAACTGGATTGGCAGTTGGAACAGGCGGAGCAAAACGGGGTTGAAGTTATATTGGCGGTAGGCAAAAGATTGCCCCGTTGGCCGGAATGCCATTTCCCCGGCTGGACTCAAGAGGCAAAAAGGGAACAGTGGGAGGAAGACCTGTTGGAATATATTGAAAAGACCGTAAACAGATACAAGGATAATAAAAACATAATAGCTTGGCAAGTGGAAAACGAACCCTTTTTATCCGAATATTTCGGCGAATGCCCAAAATTGGACACCGATTTTTTAGATAAGGAGATCTCTTTGGTGAGAAAAACAGACTCCAGACCGATAGTAATAACCGATTCCGGAGAATTGTCTTTGTGGGCGCCGGCGGCCGGGAGGGCGGATATCTTCGGCACCACCATGTATAAAAGGACTTACTCTCAAGCATTGAATTCATATGTAACTTATCCTATAGGACCGGGTTTCTTTCATTTCAAAAAAAATGTGGCCGATATGTTCGCCGAACCGGATAAGTGGATCGTTATAGAGTTGCAGGCCGAGCCTTGGGGGGCGAAGTCCTACCAAAATCTAACAGAAGAAGAAAGAGACAAAACTATGAGCTTGCAAAAATTCCGGGAAATGATAAAATTCGCTCGCCGGTCCGGTTTTAATGAACTGTATTTATGGGGAGTGGAATATTGGTATTGGGAAAAAGTTAAAAATAATAATCCGGAATATTGGGAAGAAGCTAAAAAAATATATAATAAGAAATAATTGCTTTCGCTTCCTCGAGCAAAAAAAGACCACAACAAATAAATTTATTATTATGAACTCGGAAAATTACAAAATCGGAGTAGACATAGGGGGGACCAATATGAAAGCGGTTCTGTTCGACGGAGAGAAAGTGGTGGAAGAAACCGTTCTTTCCACTCCGCCGGACAACCCGGAATATTTTTTCAACATGCTTCAAGCTTTAATTGATCCTCTTGCTGAAAAGGCCGAACAAAACAAAAAAAAGGTGGAAGGCCTCGGTTTAAGCATCGCCGGCATGCATGATTTCAAACACAATATCATTGTTCGTTCTCCCAATATTCCTTATTTGGACGGAATGGAAATAATATCCGAAGTGGAAAAAAGAATAAAACCGCCGGTCAAATTCGACAATGACGCCAATTGTTTTCTAAGGGCCGAGGCCAGAGCGGGATCGGGAATAAAATTCAACAATATTTTCGGCATAACCATAGGAACCGGCATAGGAGGGGCCTGGTGGCTTAATAATAAGATCTACAGGGGCGGCCACGGAAGCGCCGGAGAAGTGGGGCATACCATAATCCAATTCTCCTCACCGATGACTTTGGAAAAATTCTACCAAGAAATAACCGATAAAAACCCCCTGGAAATAGCCGAGGAAGCTTATCGGGGCGATGAACGGGCCGAAAAGGTATTTGAACAAATAGGAGAATATTTAGGCTATGCCTGTGCCAATATTATCAATTCAATAGATCCGGAAGCGATAATAATCGGCGGAGGAGTATCCGCATCAAGCGAGCTTTTCTTCCCGGCATTAAAGAAAACCATGCACGCCAATATAGCCGGTCCGTTGGCAACAAAAACCAAGGTAATAAAAGCGAAATTGGAAAACAATGCCGGAGCCATAGGGGCGGCCATGCTTTTTGAATAAAATATATCCGATTTAGTATCATTAAAAAAGAGAGAAGTTAAAATCTTCTCTCTTTTTGCAAAACATCCAATAAAACTATCTAAATCTAATCAGTATACTTTTTTATCAACTCCAACAATCCGTCTTTGGATTGCATTCCGCTTAAAGTTTCTTTGGCTTCTCCGTCCTTAAACAATATTAAAGTCGGAATACTCATCACCTTATATCGGGAGGCCAGGGATCGGGCTTCATCAATGTTCAATTTGCCGACAATGGCGTTTTCCGATGCTTCTTCGGCCAATTCATCGATTATAGGCGCCTGCATCTTGCAAGGACCGCACCAATCGGCGTAAAAATCAACCAAAACCGGTTTGTTTTTGGAAGCTTCTAACACTTCTTGATCGAAATTTTGTTCACTGAATTGTTGAGACATAAAATTATATTAATTATTTTTAATTATTTCTTTAAACAAAGAATTTATTTTTTCTTTATCTTTCTTTTTTAATCCTTGCAAGCAATTGCTTGAATGTTCTTCGATCAATCTGTTCATTAAAGCCTTTATCCCGGACTTGGAAGCTTTAAGTTGAACCAAGACTTCGGTGCAATCCTTGTCTTCTTTCATCATTTTTTTAACTCCGTTCAATTGGCCGATGATATTGTTTATTAACTGTTCATTGTTTTTCATACTTTCTTTGCCGTTTTTATAATACTATAAAGACCATACCATACACCCCCATAGGGTGTCAAGAGGAAATAAAAATACGCTTTTTTAAAAGCGTATTTTTGTTATTGCTGTTTGTTTATGATCTTGTCCACTATACCGTATTGCTTGGCTTCTTGGGCGGTCATAAATCTGTCACGATCGGTATCTTTTTCCACTTTGGATATTTTTTGACCGGTATGGGAAGCTAATATTTTATTCATCTTCTCTTTTACTTTTAAAATGTGTTCGGCCCTGATCTTTATGTCGGTGGCCTGTCCCTCGGCTCCTCCCATAACCTGATGGATCATTACTTCGCTGTTGGGAAGCATGAATCTTTTTCCTTTGGCTCCGGCGGCCAATAAAGTGGCGGCCATAGAAGCGGCGGTTCCCACGCAAATAGTGGACACATCGCTTTTTACATATTGCATGGTGTCATATATGGCCATCCCGGAAGTAACCATTCCGCCTCCGGAATTAATATAGAATTTAATGTCCTTATCGCTATCTTGGGCGTCCAAAAACAAAAGTTGTGCTATAATAATATTGGCCACATGGTCGTTTATGGGCTCTCCCAAAAATATTATCCTGTCCTTTAGCAGGCGGGAATAAATGTCATAAGCCCGCTCCACGTTTCCGCTTTTTTCTATAACTGTTGGTATTAAAGGCATAAAATGAAAAAATTAAGAAAGAAATTCGAAATCCGAATATCGAAACTTAAAATAAATTATATCTTGCTTATCTACGCTTAATTTTAATGAGAATGACCCGTTTTGTCAATCAAACTTTAAAAGGTTGATTTTAACGTCTTTATTCTTTAAAATAAGGAATATAAATAAAATATAATTATGATGGATGAAAAACAAACAGTCTTTTCCGGAATCCAGCCCAGCGGAAATCTTCATTTGGGGAACTATCTGGGAGCCATAACTCAATGGGTGGAGATGCAGGAACAATACCGATGCATATTCTGTGTCGTGGATTATCATGCCATTACCGTTAAACAAGACCCGGCTGTTTTAAAGAAAAAAATAAAAGAGATAACCAAAATATATTTGGCAAGCGGTATCGATCCGGACAGATCTGTTATTTTTAAACAATCCGATATCAGCGCCCATACCGAGCTCGCTTGGGTATTGAATTGCGCAAGCGCCCGCATTAGTGACTTGGACAAGATGACTCAGTTCAAAGATAAAGCGCAAAAAGGAGGAAAGGAAAAAGCAAGTGTCGGTCTTTACGATTATCCGGTTCTAATGGCGGCCGATATCCTTCTTTACAACACCGATGTAGTGCCGGTGGGAGAGGATCAAGTCCAGCATGTGGAGCTTGCTCGCACCTTGGCCCGCAGGTTCAACAACAGATTTGAAGAAACCTTCAAAGTTCCCTCTATAAAAATAAAAGAGGCGGCGGCCAGGATAATGGCCTTGGATGAGCCGGAGAAAAAAATGAGTAAAAGCGCCGCTTCTTCCCTCAATTATATAACTTTGACAGATGATCCGGAGGCCGCCGGCAAAAAAATAATGAAAGCGGTAACCGATACTGACAGCGATATCAAATACGACAAAAAGGACAAGCCCGGGATCTCCAATCTATTGGGCATCTATTCTTCCTTGACCGACAAGACCGTCAAACAATTAGAAAAAAACTATAAAGGCAAAGGATATGGAGAATTTAAAAAAGACCTGGCGGAAGTGGTCAGGGATTTCCTCGGCGGCTTTCAGAAAAAATATAACAATATCAACGACAAAGATGTAGAAAAAGTATTGGCTCAAGGCAGAAAGAAAGTGGAACCGGTGGCAAAAGAGACGTTGGAGAGAGTGAAAAAGAGAATTGGAGTGAATTGAAAATCAAAAATCAAAATGCAAAATGCAAAATGACAAAGAAAAATTCAAAAAGAACCAAAAGAGTTTTACAAACCCTAAAATGCCAAATTCAAAACAATTTTAACTTTGTAATTTCGGTTATTATAAATTATTGATTTATAGTTTGCTTGCTAGATTATTTTTACATTTTGATCTGTCATTTTGATTTTTGATTTTTGACTTTTGCATTATTGTAAAAATTGCCAACAAACAAAAAACCCGCTTCATAACGGGTTTTTTATATAAACAATTTCAATGCTATCAGGCGCCAATTCGCCATTTCCCACTTTTCTCCACTTTAAAAGTGAAGAAGTTAAGAAATGTCCCGTCTTCCAATGGAAAACAGGTCGACTAATTTCTCCCTAGAAAGGAGGTGATCCATCCACAGCTTCCGCTACGGATGCCTTGTTACGACTTAGTCCCGGTCGCCAGCCCTACCTTCACCCCGCTCCAGTTTTGACAAACTTCTTTATGTTCTTTTTTCTGTTTTACCTGAAAATTTGTATCCAATCTTAATTCAGGTGTTTCTCAAAACTGGGGCGGGGCTTCGGGTATTGCCGACTCCCTTGACTTGACGGGCGGTGAGTACAAGACCCGAGAACGTATTCACCGTGACGTGCTGATCCACGATTACTAGCGATTCCAACTTCATGGGGTCGAGTTTCAGACCCCAATCCGCACTGAGAAAAGTTTTAAAGGATTTGCTCCACCTTGCGGCTTGGCGTCCCTTTGTACTTCCCATTGTAGCACGTGTGTCGCCCAAGACGTAAGGGCCATGCTGATTTGACGTCGTCCCCTCCTTCCTCCCGCTTATAGCGGGCAGTCCCCTAAGACACTTGAAACTTAGGGCAGGGGTTTCGCTCGTTTCCCGACTTAACGGAACATCTCACGACACGAGCTGACGGCAACCATGCAGCGCCTGTTCTGCACCCTCGCAGGCAACCCTATCTCTAGGGCCTGCAGCAGAATGTCAAGCCTTGGTGAGGTTTCTCGCTCATTATCGAATTAAACCACGTGCTCCACCGCTTGTGCGGGTCCCCGTCTATTCCTTTGAGTTTTAAGCTTGCGCTCGTACTCCCCAGGCGGGATGTTTAACGAGTTATCTAAACCGGCACTGAGAGGGTCGATGACTCCCAATGCCTAACATCCAGTGTTTACGGCGTGGACTACGGGGGTATCTAATCCCCTTCGCTCCCCACGCTTTCGTCCCTCAGCGTCAGAACCGTCCCAGTAAGCTGCCTTCGCATTTGGTGTTCCTGCCGATCTTAACGGATTTAACCCCTACACCGGCAATTCCGCTTACCTTTTCCGGCCTCTAGTTTGCCCATTTCCTCCGAAATCCTTTGGTTGAGCCAAAGACTTTATCAGAAGATGCGGCAAACCGCCTACGGACCCTTTACGCCCAGTAAATCCGGATAACGCTCGGGGCTCTCGTATTACCGCTGCTGCTGGCACGAGATTGGCAGCCCCTTATTCAACCGGTACCGTCATCGTTCTTCCCGGTTAAAAGCATTTTACACCCCGAAGGGCTTCATCATGCACGCGGCGTCGCTCCTTCAGCCTTGCGGCCATTGAGGAAGATTCTTGACTGCAGCCTCCCGTAGGAGTCCGGGCAGTGTCTCAGTCCCGGTGAGGCGGACAGGGCTCTCACCCCCGCTACCCGTCGTTGCCTTGGTAAGCAGTTACCTTACCAACTAGCTGATAGGACATAGGTTCCTCCCGGAGCGCCGAAACTTTAAGTGAAGAACTTATGGATCTTCACTATTATCGAGTATTATCCCCGCTTTCGCGGGGTTATCCTCGTCTCCGGGGCAGATTACCAATGTGTTACTCTCCCGTTTGCCTCGCCTAGCTCCGCCGAAGCGAAGTTGAGCGAACGACTTGCATGCCTTAGACACGCCGCCAGCGTTCATCCTGAGCCAGGATCAAACTCTCTTTTGGAAAAAGAAGAGTTTGTTGAATACTGAGCTGAAACAAAAACTCTTTAGTTTAATGTTCGCCAGCGTTCACCCCGCTCTTCGCGAAGGGCGGGGTCAAACTCTCTTTTGGAAATATAAGAGAATTTGAATTCCTGTAAAATAAAATTAAAGAAATTCTTAAGTAGAATTGGCGCCTGATAGCACCAAAATGGCTTTTATTCAATTGTTAAAGTACGATTCTATAAAACCTTAATCTCCGGCTGCGTTAATCAAGAAAAAACAGTAGGTATCTTATTTACCAACTGTCACTCTTTTCTTTCTCAAATTGTCTTTCAATTTCTAAATATATATTAAAGGCAAAAGAAAAAGATGTCAAGAGGTAATTAGTTATTGGTTAATTTGTTATTGGTTAATTGGAATGGTACTCATATACTATCCAAATATACAAATAACGAATAACGAATAACAAATTAAATCTTTGACTTTTATTCGACAATAATATACCCTACAATAATAAATAAATAGTGTTATTTATCATAAAAAATATAACCTTATTTTATGTCTGACTCTAAAAATACTAAAAAAGAAGAGAAAAAAAATAAACAAAAAACGGAAAATAATCAAAAATACGAGGCCGCTTTAAACGCCATGGAACAGATCAAAGGCAGATTCGGAGACGGTTCTATTATGAAATTCGGGGAAGCTAAAAAAGCCAACGTAGACGCCATTCCGTCCGGATGCTTATCTTTGGATCTGGCTCTGGGCGTAGGCGGAGTTCCCAGGGGTAGAATTGTGGAAATATTCGGGCCGGAAACATCCGGTAAAACTACTTTAGCCCAACATATCGTGGCCGAAGTGCAAAAACAGGGCGGAATAGCCGCTTTTATAGACGCCGAACACGCCCTTGATCCGGATTATGCCCAAAAAATAGGCATAAATGTCAATGATATGCTTATCTCCCAGCCGGATACCGGAGAACAAGGATTGGAGATCCTGGAAACCCTGGTAAGATCGAACGCCGTGGATGTTGTAGTGGTGGACAGTGTAGCCGCCTTGACCCCTAAAAAAGAAATAGAAGGAGATATGGGAGACCAACAGATGGGACTGCAAGCCAGATTAATGAGCCAAGCTTTGAGAAAATTGACCGGAATTGTATATAAAACACAAGTAGTGGTTATTTTTATTAATCAAGTAAGACACAAAATAGGAGTATTCTTCGGCAATCCGGAAACCACCACCGGAGGAATGGCTTTAAAATTCTATTCATCCGTAAGAATAGAAGTGAGAAGAGCGGCCCAAATAAAACAAGGAGAGAAAATAATAGGAAACCGCGTAAAGACCAAAGTGGTAAAAAATAAGGTGGCCCCTCCTTTCAGGACTTGTGAATTTGATATTATGTATAATGAAGGAATATCCATCGCCGGAGATCTTTTGGATACCGGAGTTTCTTACGGAGCGCTAAAAAAATCCGGTAATTCTTATTATTTCGGAGAAGAAAAACTGGGAGTGGGAAGGGAGAATGCTAAAAAATATCTGCGGGGAAACAAAAAAATAATGGATCAAATAAAAAAGAAAATATTGGAAGAAGTAAAAACCAAAGAACAAGAGGAAAGCAACAATTAAAAAACAATTGGCTGATAAAAATAAAAAATACCCGGATTTAGCGGGTATTTTTTATTAAAATCGCCGATTTCAATCATCTAATTTTTCACTCTTTCCACATATTCACCGGTTTCGGTGTTGACCCTGATAATATCCCCTTGTTTCACAAACATGGGAGCATTGATCTTGGCGCCGGTTTCGATCTCTACTTGTTTATTGACGTTATCAGCCGAATTTCCTTTTACTGCCGGCGGAGCGGAAGTCACCTCAAAATCCATTTTGATCGGAAGCTCCACGGCGATGGGATCACCTTCAAAATAAAGCATAGTCACATCAGTCCCTTCTTTTAAGTATTTTTCCTTTTCCTTTATTTGGCTTATCGGAAGATCAAATTGATCATAGCTTTCATAATCCATAAAATAAGCGTTGTCTTCATCCTCATACATAAAATTCACTTTTTTCTTTTCCGTGTTTCCTTCTTCGATCTTTTCGCCACCCTGAAAAGTTCTGTCCAATAAAGCGCCTGTTCTTAAATTCCTTAATTTCGTTTTAAGGGTAGCGCCTCCTCTGGCGGCTTTATGATGTTCAAACTTGGTCACAATATAAGGATCCCCCTGCAATTGAATAACGATCCCGTTTTTAATGTCGTTTATGGTTAACATAGTTTGTTGATTTGTATATTTGTTAACAGGTTGTTAACAGGGTCTGTAAATTAAGGATCCCGAAAAAGAAAAGCGTATCTCCCTCTCCCAATTAACAAATAACGATTAACTATTATTTTGCTGTGTGGGATAATAACGCCATTATTTTGGAACGCTTAACCGCTTGAGCCAATTTCCTTTGATGCTTGGCGCAAGTGCCGGTCCTTTTGGCGGCCAATATCTTTCGATGATAATTAATGAATTTTTCCAGCATGGCGGTATTCTTGTAATCTATTTCTTGAATGTTGTTAACACAGAAATAGCAATGTTTTTGTGGTTTTTTGTTGGTCATATTTATTTGATCAATTTTATATTAAATATGTAAGATATAATAGAGTTGTTTACAAAATACGGGTATTTATTTGAAGCGAAAGCGATCATTTTTGTTAACTTTGCCTACCTACCATACCCGTAGGTTAACAAAAATGATCGCTTTCGCTTTCTCGAAAAAAGAAAATTGCGTCAAGCAGATATAGGAAATTCTTAATTTATTTTTGTAAACAACACCTGAAAATCTAACAATCAACACATTAAATTTTCAAAGCTTAAAACGGTATATTTTCCACTTTAATGTCTTCTTCTTCCGGATTTTGCTCTTCGTTCCCGCCGGATTGAGGCTGAGGCTGTGTTTGGTCCATATATTGCTCTCCTCCGGCCGGCTCTCCTTGGGAATAGCTGTCATCATATTGTCCTCCCCCATAAGAGGGGGCTCCGCCTCCGGCCCTATCCAGCATGATCATATTCTCGGCCACGATCTCGGTTCGATATCTTTTTACTCCGTCTTGGCCGGTCCAATCCCTGGTCTGCAATCTGCCCTCTATATAAACTTTGGAGCCTTTTTTTAAATAATTTCCGCAAATTTCTCCCAATTTTCTCCAAGCCACCACGTTATGGAATTCCGCTTTTTCTTGTCTTTGGCCGTTTTGGTCCTTCCAAACCATATTGGTGGCCACGGCAAAGGTGGTTACGGTAGTGCCGGAAGAAACGGTTCTCACTTCCGGGTCTCTGGTAAGATTGCCGATAATCATCGCTTTGTTTAAGTTCATAATATCCGTTGCTCCATTGCCCTATTGTTCCATTGTTATTGCCAACAACGAAACGACGAACAAGGAAATAAGAATTATATTACGACCGCTAATTTACGAATCTGTATAATATACGAAAAATATGAAGAGTAAATTCGTAATGGATTCGTACATTCGCGGTTAAGGTTTATTATAACAGATCATGGGAATCCAAGATATCATCCAACTTTTTATCCAGATCCTCCAAATCGGCCTTGTCTTTATCTTTATCCTCTTTTTTCTTTTGAGAAACCTTCTTTTTCTTTTTATCTTCTTCTTTTTCGTTTTGGGCATTCTCTTCTTTCGCTTCTTCTTTGTTTTTCTTATCTTCTTTCACCTCTTTTACCTCGCTTTTTTTAACATCTTCTTTTTCATCTTTTACATCTTTGCTATCCGTATCTTCCTTCTCTTTTACGCTTTCTTCTTTCTCCGATTTCTCGGTTTTTATCCGAGAGGCCCTCTTTTCTTTTTCCAGCTCTTCAGCGGTCTTTTTTTTCTTTTTTACGATCTGGAATCTTAATACATTTTCATACATCTTTAACCAATAATTCATTTCCTGCAAATTCTCTCCCGGCATATCAAATTCCAGCAAATAATAATATCCGTGGGTATAATGCTTTATGGGATAAGCCATTTTTTTATTGCCCCACTTTTCGGAATAAATTATTTCTCCTTGGCGGTCTTCTATTGCTTTTCTAACCTTGCCATCAATCTCTTCAGCCTCCTGTTGGGTGAATTTATTGGGAACAATGTACAATAACTCGTAATGAAACTTCCCGGTTGATTTAACTTTGGTCATAATTTTGCTTAAATTAATTATAAAAAAATCCTTGAGGTATTCACAAACACTCAAGGATAACATTCCTTTTTATTATTGGAATACCTTTGATCTTAAGCTCTTTTGGACAAAAGACCATTTCCGATAGGAAATATGGAAAAGGTAGATAAGTCTTATTTATGGATTGTAAATGTTACGTTAACATAAAAATTCAAAAAATGCAAGGAGTATACCCAAAACAAGCGTCGCTCCGGCTCCCGGTTCGGAGTCCGGGACAAACTTGAGCCGGGATCTTGTTAAACAAAATTCTCTCCGAGATTCTGAAACGAAATTCACAGATGACATTGTTTTGAATTTATTTTTTAGGAATAAGCTCGATCGGATGATTGAAAATTGATTATTGATCATTGAAAATTAAAAATAAAGCCCCGTTATCCATTTCGGACAACGAGGCTGTTGAACTTTAGTTCTC
>CAZEHL010000017.1:17937-20210 GCA_964512155.1 uncultured Gammaproteobacteria bacterium
AAAATAAAGCCCCGTTATCCATTTCGGACAACGAGGCTGTTGAACTTTAGTTCTCTATTTGATAATTAGGCGCCTCCTTGGTAATAATAACATCATGCGGATGCGATTCCTTTACACCCGCTGAAGTTACTTGCACAAATTTTGATTTTTGTTGCAATTGCTGAATAGTGGAAGCTCCCACATATCCCATGCCTGACTTAATACCACCGGTCAATTGGGAAACAATGTCGGCCAAGCTCCCTTTATAGGGAATCATACCCTCGATTCCTTCCGGTACGAATTTGGAAGAACCGCTTTGAAAATATCTGTCGCAACTTCCTTCCTCCATAGCTCCGATAGAACCCATGCCGCGATAACTTTTGTATTTCCGGCCCCGATAAAGAATATTCTCACCAGGCGTCTCGTCTGCTCCGGCCAAAATGGAACCGACCATAACCGTATCCGCTCCGGCGGCCAGAGCTTTGACCAAATCACCCGAATAACGAATACCGCCGTCGGCAATTACGCTTACTCCAAGCTCTTTAGCTACCTTGGAACACTCCATAATAGCCGTTAACTGCGGTACTCCGATTCCGGCCACCACTCGAGTGGTACAGATGCTGCCGGCGCCGATACCGACTTTAACGGCATCCACTCCCAGGTCAACCAATCTTTGCGTGGCCTCTTTGGTGGCCACATTGCCGGCGATGATACTGATATCCTTATACTCTTTTCGAATAACCCGAATCACGTCATGAATATTCTTGCTATCGGCATGTGCCGAATCCAGCGCCAAGGCGTCTGCTCCGGCGCGGACCAGAGCGAGAATTCGATCTTGAACCGAATCATCGGCTCCAATGGCGGCGGCTACGCGCAATCTCTTATGATCGTCTTTGGCGGCCAACGGAAATTCGGTGATCTTATCGATGTCACGTTTGGTTATAAGGCCATACAAACTTCCATCTTCATCAATAACCGGAAGTTTCTCGATTCGATTTTTATGCAAAAACGACTTGGCCGTTTCGGTACTTACTCCGGCCCGAACCGTAATCGGATCAATGGTCATAATATCCCGAGCAACCGCGCTCTTGTCTGTAAAAGCGATATCCCGCTTAGTAACAAGACCGACCAATTTATTTCCTTCTTCCACCACCGGAATACCGGAAATGCGGTACTTTTCCATTAATTCTATAATTTTCTCGATTCTTTCATGCGGAGAAATGGTAATCGGAGCCACAATCATACCACTCTCGGCCTTTTTCACTTTACGGACTTCCTGGGCTTGGCGCTCTATGGACATATTCTTGTGGATCACTCCGACCCCGCCCTGTTGAGCCAAGGCAATGGCGGCGTCGGATTCGGTAACCGTATCCATGGCGGCACTGATCACCGGAATATTCAAAGGAATATCCGGAGTTAAAAAAGTGGCCAAGTCAGTCTCGCCGGGAGTAACTTCGGAGTATTGCGGTTCCAACAAAACATCGTCAAAAGTTAAAGCGGTTTTCAAATTCATGCCAACCCTCCTTCTTAAGTTTTTTAAGGTGCATTTTAAAATATCAACCGGACACGGCCGGCCGATATAATACTATTTTTTACCAAAAAAATGGAAAAATGTCAAAAAAGACAAAAATAAATGTTTCACACTGGCAGTGTGAAACATTTAGAGAGCTCCGTACCAATAGGAAAAACAGAAGTTATCCCGCCCCCCGAATCGAAGTCCGGGGCAAGCTTGAACCGGGACCTTATTAAAAAAGGGACGGCTTTCCGGCCGACCCCTTTGCTGTTTTAATAAACCTCCTTTTTTAAGAGCCAAATCTTACTTCCCTTTGCGGATGATCCTTAAGGTGGCCTTTCAAGGTCTTTCTTAATTGATACACTTCTCGGGCCAACATTTCAATCGCCTCTTCCGGGTTTGTTTTGTGCTGTTGGATAAATCTTTGCGCAAACTCATCTTCCTCATCTTCTTCTCTTTTTTCTTTGCATTGAGTGCAAATTAAATAAGAAACTACTTGACACTCATTTTCCTTCCAATAATACTTTGTTTTTATTTCCTTGTCGTCAAGATTGGCCTTAACCTTTCTAACGTGGCCGCAATCCGGACAAACCACCTCTCTTTCTCTGAAAATGGCCATAACCCCTCCTTTGGTTTAAATAATCTGTTACCGGCAGAGTCCTCGTCCGAGAGACTCTGCCGCGACGAAAGGCGGCTGCAATAGTTAATTTCCGTTTCATTCCTTTAGAATAAGCCTGGAATTTTTTATTGGCTACCTTTTTCAATTGAAATATTTCCAACA
>CAZEHL010000018.1:0-15450 GCA_964512155.1 uncultured Gammaproteobacteria bacterium
TCCAAAATAAAAAAGGAAAGGAACAGATAAAATACATTCAACAGATTGCGGATGAAAACATTAAAAAATTGGGATTATAAAAAATTTATTCAAAAATTACAAATGCCAAAGCTCAAATGTCAAATGAAATCCAAAATCTAAATGACAAATTGATATTTAATCATTTGAGCTTCATTTGACATTTGGATTTTGTCATTTGGATTTATTACGGTTAAAGAATTGATCAATCGCACTATTAACCAATTTATCCGCCTCTTTATTATTCTCCCGTCTTACGTGTTTAAATTCCACTTTTTTAAAATCCAAACATCCGTTATAGATCTTTACGAACAAGGGTTGCAATCCCTTGTTCTTTACTTTATATTCTCCGTTCAATTGTTTAACTATGAGTTCGCTGTCCAAATAAAAAAACAATTCTTTTGCTTTATACTTCTTCGCCTCTTCCAGTGCCCGAACCGCCGCTTTGTATTCGGCCTGATTGTTAGTTGTTTCTCCGATGTATTCGGAAATCTCAAAAACAACATTGCCTTCCTTGTCATAGGCAACAGCTCCGATACCGGCCGGGCCGGGATTACCTCTGGCCCCGCCATCTGTATAAATTATTAAAGTTTCATTTGTTTTTTTAGACATATATTATAATTTAAAGCTCAAATGACAAAGCCCAAATGTCAAATCAAATCCAAAATCCAAATGACAAATTGATATTTGGTCATTTGAACTTCATTTGACATTTGGATTTTGACATTAGGATTTTTCAACTTATATCCCACAATTTCAACTGCACCTGGGTATTTCCGTTAAAATTATTGAATTCCACCGAATACACAATATCCACCCTATCCCCTATCTTAAAACCGTTCCAAGATTCGGCCTTTCCAAAGGCCAAGGCCCAATAGCCGTTGAACCGGAACTTTATATGCCGGCCGTCGGCTCCCATGGTTGTTATGTTCTTAATGCAAACATTCCTGCTGATAAATACCGGCAAAGGATTCTCTTCTCCAAAGGGAGATAAGGTCTCCACCCTTTCCACCAGGCCGTCATCCACCTCATTTATATCTAATTCGGCATCGATTGCCAGCTTGGGTTGCAATTCCATTCCTTTCAATTTTGTTTCCGCTATCTTGTTTATTTTTTGATCAAATTTTTCCAAATTTTCTCCTGATAAACTGAATCCGCAAGCTTTGGCATGGCCTCCGTATTTATCCAACACATCGGCGCATTCGGAAACCGCTTCGATCATATTGAACTCTTCAATGCTTCTTCCGGATCCTTTATATTCGCCGTTGGCGCGGGTTATAACCAAAGTCGGTTTATAGTACTTTTCGCAAATACGGCCGGCTGCCAATCCTATCACTCCCTCGTTCCAGGCCGAATCAACCGAATTAACAGCCACAATGATCCGCCCCCGACCGGTTTCACCCGACTCTATTTTTTCCTCAATAGAAGACACTATATCTTCGGTTATCTCTTGCCTTTTAGCGTTCTCTCGATCCAATTTAACCGCAATATCGTTCGCTTCTTTTGTTTCTTTGGACAAAAGAAGATTAACGGCATCCGCCACTTCACCGATCCGGCCGGAAGCGTTCAATCTGGGAGCGATCTGGAAACCGATATTCCAAGCCTGCAACTTCTTTTTATTTTTGGACAGGCCGGCTACCTCGATCAAGGCCAAAAGTCCGGCTCGATTGGTTTGATTCAACATATTCAACCCTTGTTTGACCAGCACTCGGTTCTCATCCAACAAAGGAACGCAATCGGCCACTGTTCCGACCGCCACCAGATCCAGACATATTTTTATCAAAGCATTTTTATCCTTCTCCGGTAAAGTGGAGCTGATTATTAAAGCTTGTGTCAATTTGAAAGCTACTCCCACTCCGGCCAAAAATTTGCATTTATATTCTTCCCGGGATAAATGAGGGTTGATCATCAAACAATCAGGCAGATCGTCTTCGGCCGGAATATGGTGATCGGTAACAATAACTTCTATGCCTTTATCGCCGGCATATTTAATTTCTTCTCTGTTTCTAATGCCGGTATCCACTGTGATTATCAGATCCACTCCCCTTTCCGCGAACGTGTCTATCGCCTCCTTGTTCAAGCCATACCCTTCGGTAACCCTGTCCGGAATATATACCGACACTTCCGCTTTTAATTTACTCAATACACTGAAAAGCAAAGAAGAGGAAGTAATGCCGTCGGCGTCATAATCTCCGTAAATCAAGATCTTGCCTCCTTTTTTGATCTGATCGATGATCTTCTCCACGCTTTGGCTCATATCTTTCAAAACAAAGGGGTCGTATATTTTTTCCAAGTCCGGATCCAGAAAATCCTCTATTTCCTTTTTTTCGGTTATGCCTCGATTATACAGCAATTGCAAAACCGTCCGATCATGATCGGGATATTTTTCAAAAAAATCAGCCGGAGCCGAAGGAAAGATACTCCAAAACTTTTGCATAATATGTAATTAATAACTTAATTTTGCGATTTCTTTAAAAAATTTTATGGGTAAATTAAATAAAAAACGGAAATATTGTTCGTCATTCCGCCCCGCCCAACGCGTTGGGCGGGGCGGAATCTCGGGAACACTGTACGTCATTCCGGACCCCGATCCGGAATCTTGGGAATTTTCACGAGATCCCGGGTCAAGCCCGGGATGACGCGGTGGTACGGCGTCATTCCGGACTCTGTTCCGGAATCTCGGGGATGTTCACGAGATCCCTGCTTTCGCAGGGATGACGCTGAAAATTTCACGAGATCCTGAATCAAGTTCCCAGATGAGGCTCTTTTGTTCAGAATAACGTTCTTTTGCCCAAATAACGATTATTTTTTAGATATTCTAAAAAGAAATAAATGTTTCACACTGGTCAGTGTGAAACATTTATTCTACTCTCTTTTGGGCAACTACACCATAAAAGCTATGCCGGCGGTCCAAGCCACCATGGAGAAGATAACTATCCCGCCGATAACGGCCCACAATATTCTTTGCCTGGTTTTCTTTTTCATATAATTATTCTTTCAAATTAACCAATTAACCAATTACCAAATTAACCAATTAACCAATTAACCAATTAACCAATCACCTCTTCAATATCTTCACAAACGCCTCCGGAGGAATATCCACTTTGCCCCGGCCGGATTGCATCATCTTCTTCTTCCCTTCCTTTTGCTTCTCCAAGAGTTTCCTTTTCCGGCTCACATCCCCTCCGTACAATTTAGCGGTCACATCTTTGCGCAGAGCCGGCAATCTCTCGGCCGCTATTACCTTCCCTCCCAAGGCGGCCTGCAACTTCAATTCAAACATCTGCCTGTCCAATGTCTCTTTCAGTATTTTAACAATTTTTTTACCTTCTTGAAATGCTTCATCTTTATAAACAATGGTGGACAATGCTTCCACTTTTTCTTCCGCCACCAATATATCCAATTTCACTACATCGGCCTGCTTATATTCGGAAAAATCATAATTGATGGAAGCATATCCGGAGCTGATACTTTTCACTTTTTCATAAAAATCGGTCAAAATGGTGGCCATGGGCATATGATAATGCAGGATCACTCTGGGGTCGGCGTTTTCGCTTATATAGGTAAAAATATACTCGGTATTTTTGTATATCCCTCTTTTGCTTTGCACCAACTCCATTATTCCTCCCATGTAAGATTGGGGGACAATTATCTCCAACTTTACCCACGGTTCTTCTATTCTTTCCAATTCATTGGGATCAGGCAATTGTTGAGGAGTGCGGACCCATATCGGCTCTTCGGCGTTTCTTTTATAGACCCGGTAAGCGACACTGGGAATGGTAACCAAAAGCTCCAGATCATATTCTCTTTTCAATCTCTCGATAATAATTTCCAAATGCAGCACCCCCAAAAATCCGCACCTGAATCCGAATCCCAAACTTTGGGAATATTCCGGCTCATACATCAAGGAGGCATCGTTTAATTTCAATCTTTCCATGGCGTCCCGCAAAGTATTAAGATCGTCTCCTCTTCTGGGAAAGATGCCGGCGAACACCATGGGTTTAACATCTTCATATCCCCGCAGTTGTTCCACTTCCTTGAATTGTTTTACCAAGGTCAAAGTGTCGCCGATCTTGCACTCGGCCACTTCTTTTAAGTTGGTTACCACATACCCCACTTCTCCGGCCCGCAATTTTCCGGTGGATTTATAATCCGGACTGAACACTCCCACGTCCAAGGCCTCGGTCTCGGCGCCGGTGGCCAACAATTTCACTTTATCCTTTGTTTTTAATTCCCCGTCCATTATCCGGACATAGGCCACCACACCCCTGTATTCATCATAATTGGAATCAAAGATCAGGGAACGCAAATTATCTTCCGCTCCGTTGCCGATATGGGGAGGCGGGGTGCGTTCTATGATGGCGTCCAGTACTCCTTCCACTCCCTCGCCGGTCTTGCCGGAAGCGCATAATATTTCTTCTTCCGGGCAACCCAGCAGTTGGCTAACCTCCTTTTTGGTCCCTTCCACATCCGCGGCCGGCAGATCTATTTTATTCAAAACCGGAATAATAACCAAGTTCTGTTCCATAGCCAAATATAAATTGGCCAATGTTTGGGCTTGAATCCCTTGAGTTGCGTCCACCAAAAGCACGGCCGCTTCCACGGCCGCCAAACTGCGGGAAACCTCATAAGAAAAATCCACATGCCCGGGAGTATCGATCAGATCAAGAGCATAACCTTTGTAATGCACGGTTACCGGCTGCATTTTAATGGTTATTCCCCGTTCTCTTTCCAGATCCATTTTGTCCAAGATCTGATCTTTCATCTTCCTGTCTTCCACCGTTTTGGTCAACTCCAAGATCCGATCGGAAAGAGTGGATTTTCCGTGGTCGATGTGGGCAATTATACTGAAATTTCTTATCTTGCTATCCATAAAAGAAAAAGGTTACTTCCACGAGTCTCGCCCCGCTCCTTGAAAGGGGCGGGGTGGTCAATATGGGCGATTATACTAAAATTTCTTATCTTACTCTCCATAAAAGAAATATATAAGATATAAATAAAATTGATATGAGATAGATATGAAGTGGATATGTTGTGGTTCTGCTCGATTCTCACCTCATATCAATTTCATATCTATATATATCCATCATATCCCCCTCGCCTCTCCTTGATCCCCGGTCCTGGCTTTCTTCCAAGGCGTTTTCTTTTTGATCAAGGACCACAGGGTAAACAATTCTTCGCTTTTCAGAATATAACAGATTAACAGATAAACGACAATTCCGCAAATGCCGGCTACCGCCCCCTGGGTAAATATTCCCCAAAACCGGGACATATCGATAAAAGGCCACACGGCCGATTTGGTTGCCTGGACAACAATGCCGCACATAACTCCGGCGGCCGAGAATTTTACAGTGGAAATAAGTATCCTTATCTCGTCCATGCCCTTGAATTCGATATAAAGAGCCAGCCATAAAAGAACAAAATTAACTATACCGGCCAAGGAAAAAGCCAGCCCCAAGCCGGCCACCCCCCAAAAATTAGAAAGCCATATGGCCGAGATCAAATTTACCCCGGCTGAAACAAGTCCGATAAAAAAGGGAGTTTTGGAATTATGGCGGGCATAGAAAACCCTTATCAGCAACGGGATCAAGGCTTGGGCAAATAAACCGATGGCAAAATAACTTAAAGTGTCTATGGTTAAAACCGTATCCTGCCAATCAAACCTGCCGGCTCCGAATACCACCCTTACTATTTGCGCTCTTAAGGTCAACAGAAGAACGGTAGCCGGCACTATAAAAAAAAGTATCTGCCTGACAGTGTAGGAAAAATTGGCGATCAATTTTTTCTTGTTAAAAGCCACGGCGGACATGGTCGGAAAAGCTGCGATAGCAAAAGAAATACCGAATATGCCGGCCGGAAAAGAATGCAGGTTATTGGCGAAATTGAATACGGTCAAGGAGCCGGCTGTCAGCCCGGAAGCTATAATGGTCATTACCAATAAATTCAATTGGCTTATACCCAAGGTCATGGTTCTGGGCACCATCATTCTTCCTATTTTTTTGAGATTTTTATCAGCCAAATTGAATATCGGCCGATATCTGAATCCCAATTTAAATGCCAAAGGAACTTGGATAAACATGTGCAGGAAAGCTCCCATTACCACCCCCCAAGCCAAACCATACACCCCCCAAAAGGGAGCAAATAACAAAGCGCCGGCAATAATGCCCAAATTATATAAAATGGGCGCCAAAGAATAAACAAAAAACCGCCGAAAGGATTGCAAAATTCCGCCCAAAACACTGGATATTCCCAAAAATAAGGGGGACAAAAACATTATTCTGGTGATATTGGCGGTTACCATTTGTTTCTCCGGAGAAAAACCGGGAGCTACCATCTTCATTAAATAAGGGGCGAATATGATCCCCAAAACCGTAATTACCGCCAGCCCGGCTATCAGGACGTTCAAAATATTGCTGACCAGCTCCCAGGCTTTTTTGTTGGGAGAATCTTCATAATCCGTGCAGCCTTCGCATTGAAAATCCTTTACCAGTCCGGTCAAGATCGGGATAAAACCGGCGGATAAAGCTCCCAAAACCAACAGATTAAATATCAGATCCGGCACTCGAAAAGCGGCATAATATATGTCCAAAGTATCCCCGGCCCCGAATTGTCCGGCCAAGATCCGATCCCGGAAGATTCCCAGAAAACGGCTGATCAAAGAAGAAAAAGCCACCAAAGTGGCCGCCACTGTAATACTGTTTATTTTTTTGGTAAATATTTTTTTAAAAAAACTCATGATCGGCGATAAACTATCTCTATAATATTAATTAACCAATAACCAACTAACTGTAAAATATAATAGCGTTATTTACAAAATGTAGTAACTACCTGGAAAGCGAAAGCAATTAACCAATTAACTAATTAACCAATAACAAATTAACCAATTAACCAATAACCAATTAACAAATAACCCTCACATCCCCCGCCTTTACTCCTTTTTTCGTAACGAACAGGGGGTTAATATCCAGCTCGAATATCTCCGGATGCCGGCGGGCCAATTTGGCTATTTTTACTATTGTTTTTGCCAATTCTTTTATATCTCCCTTTTCTCCGCCTCTGGCGCCTTGAAGCAACGGATATATACGCAATTTTTTGATCATTTCTTTGGCTCTGGACATATCCACATCATCGACCTCCAATTGCACGTCTTTCATGATCTCGGCATAAATACCGCCGGCCCCGACCGTTAATAAGGGGCCGAATTTCTCATCCCGTTTAAAACCCAGCAAAATCTCCACTCCGGATGATATCATGGGTTGAGCCACGCAATAATCGTCTTTTTCTAAAGATCTTTGGAAATTCTTCCATATTCTTTCAGCTTCTTTTTTATTAGGTATATTTAATGCGATCAATTCTTTATCTGTTTTGTGGATTATATTAGGGCCCGCTCCTTTGAGCGCTATGGGGTAAGAAAGGCCGGCAAGATCTTTCTTGTTCTCCACCACCGAGGTATTAACGATCGGAATATTGAATTGTTCCAATAAGCGCAAAGAATCAATGTAATCTTTTTGAATGTTCTTTTTTTTGAATTGGGGCGTATTCCGGTATTTATAAGGTTTTGATCCTTTTTGAAGACTGTAAAAATTATTTAAATTCTTCAACGATCGAACCGCCCGCTCCGGCTGCTCAAAATGAACAACGGCACTCTTTCTTAAAATGTCTTTGGCGCTGTTTAAGGAAGGGCCTCCGATAAAAGAAGCCAATATCAATTTATCCTTATGCTTTTTGCTTATTTCAGCTATCTTTTCAGCGGTTTTCTCCGGCTCGGTCGAGGTCTGCGGAGTTAAGAGGATTAAAATATTTTTTATTTTATTGTCCGGCAGAATTGCTTCCAAGGCCTTTTGGTATCTGGAAGCATCCGCATCCCCTATTATATCCAAAGGATTCTTTAAAGCGACACTCGAGGGCATTTTTCCGGATAAATTTTTTTCGATGCGGGGAGTGAATTCTCCCATCTCTATACCGTTTCTTTCAAGTTCGTCCGCCATGACCACCAACGGTCCGCCGGCATTGGAAACTATATATGCCTTCCCCGGGTTTATCTTCCCCTTTTTGCCGAATAATTCCAAAATGTCCATAAATTCCCCCAATGATCGAACTTGCAAAGCTCCGGCTCTTTTCAGTCCGGTGGTCGTCGCCCGGCCGGAGCCGGTCATACTGCCGGTATGCGAGAGCCCGGCCCGGCTTCCGGCCTCGGTTAAACCGGCTTTTAACACTATAACCGGCTTTTTGAAGCTGAATCGAGAGACTACTTCCATAAATCTTCCTCCATCCGATATCTCCTCCAAATACAATGCTATGGCGTCCGTATCTTTATCAGAAGCGAAAAATTCCAAAAGATCGTTTTCATCCACTCCCGCTTTATTGCCCAAACTGACAAAATAGGATAATTCAAGCGGTTTATCTTGTATCCAATCCAAAACAGCGCTTCCGATGGCTCCGGATTGCGAAATAACAGCCATTTTAAAACCGGCACTCTTTAAGGGCGCGCTCCTCTTGCTGCCGGCGGCAAAAGTGGCGTTCATATTTTTTCCGGCATTAATAAGCCCCAAACAATTGGGTCCTAAAATGTTCATCTCATATTGTTCGGCGATATCTTTTATTTCCTCCTCTTTTTTCTTGCCCTCATCGTTTCTCTCCGAAAAACCGGCGCTTATTATTATGGTATTTTTCACTCCTTTTTCTCCGCATTCGCGCAAAACTTCCGGCACCGCTTGGGCCGGGATCACCAGCAAAGCCATGTCCGGTTTTCCGGTGATATCCTTAACGCTTTTATATGCTTTTTTTCCTTCTATTGTTCCTTCTTTTTTGTTAACAGGATAGATCTTGCCTTTGTAACCGCCGTCTATCAAATTATTCAGGATCTGATTGCCCAATTTCTTTTTATTGGAGGAAGCGCCGATAACGGCGATACTTGCGGGATTTAGTAGCCGGAAGAGAGACATATAAAAAACAATTTAATTTTGGTTACTCAAAAAGATTATAGATAGATTAAATAAAAAATTCGGGAATGCTGCGCGTCATTCCGCCCCGCCCTTCGCGAGGAGCGGGGCGGGATCTCGAAAATTTTCACGAGATCCCGGGTCAAGCCCGGGATGACGTTCTTTTACCCGGGATGACGTTCCTTTTACCCGGGATGACGTTCTTTAATTCGGGATGACGTTCCTTTTACCCGGATAACGATTATTTTTCAGATATTCTAAAATATTAACCGCACGTAAAATTTTCTAAACAGCCAAAAAATTTAATTCTTTATTCAAGACGCATTATTATCTACAATTATTACCACTATACCACTAACCACCCAGCCAATCAACAGCCAATTGATATTAATATAGGCCAAAACCAAACGGGGCCAAAGCGATTCCAAAACGCCGAAGATAACAAGAGCGGCCAATAATACATAGAATAATTCTTGAAAAAAATATTTTGTCATACGCAAACTGATAACTTATAACTTGCGGTTTTTGTGAACATTTAATATTTCTCCCATAAACTTTTTCCTTTCAACTTCACCCGTATTTCATTTATTATTATATGGTCGTTAATATCATCTTCTTGCTTCAATCCCGGGATCGATATCATAAATCTATATTTTTGAAAAAAACGGGGAAACTCTCCTTTTTTCGAATATGCGGAATCAAGATCGAATTTCACCGTTTTCTTTTTGCGGCCGCCCTCTTCTTCCGGAGGAGTATAATCGGCCAAAATAAACTTGAAATCATCGGTAACATCCGCCGAAGACCTTAACCTATTGTAACCGGGATCCAACAGTGAATCGGCGGAAAAAGAAAAATTTCCGTCTCCGCTTAAAATCATCCCGCCTTTTTCCAATAAAATTTCGGTGGAGGTGGTTTCCCTTAAATTTTCAACCGGAATATTCCGGGAAAATTTCTTATAAGTATCTTCCAATACCAGATCATCGATCTTTCCGTTTTCCAATTTTATGGCTCCCAAATTATCGGGATAAATTGTTTTGGCATTTATCCCGGAACCTGAAAAATACATAGATAAGGGATAGCTGTCTTCTTTGTTCTCCCCCAAAACAGACGGTTTTGCCAATTGCAATCGATTGATAAAAGATAACTTTTTTTGCTTTGTCTCAATGCTTTTGGTAATAATGTCATCGGTGGCTCTTATTTCTATCTTATACACTCCCTCGGGCATGTCTTGCAGGGCTATATCCGCTTTTTCCAGTTTGTTTATCTCTTTAGTGTCAGAAGATATCCCGTCTCCTTTTATATGTTTGGATCGAAGTAATTCGCCGTTGTAATATAGATCCAAATAAACATCATCCTTTTCTTTGTTGCGGTTTATATCAAACAATTCAAACTCAAATTCCATTTTTTCGTCCTTAACATAAGTAATAAACTCATAACCTCCCCGCAAAGGAATGTCCAGTTTTTGGCCTTCGACCGCCGGCTGATAATCAACCAAACTGTAATCTTGTTTTAAACTATAATTATACAAAGCGAATTCCCGGGACAAAGGAAGATTTTGGCGGAAATCTTCTATGCTGTCGAATTCTTTTTCTTTTTGCAACAAGATCAGGTTATCCTCCCTTAAAACGTTCCATACCGAAGACAATTGATCTATCACTCTGTTTTGGACCGGCTTCATTTTGTATCTCCAATCATTCTCACTCATCAATATTCCGGCTTCAATAAGAGGGTGTTCATTTTCCCCGGTTTCATAAACAAAAGTTATTTCGGCTTCTTCAAATGCCCTGGGGGTTCTCAGGGTAAAATAGGCCGGATCACCGAGTATCTTTACTCGGCCGTCTTCTTTTTCCGTCCTTTCGAGCGGAGTTAGATCGCTTAAAAATCCGTTTTTGTTTTGAAAGTTGTGGGTATAAGTTATTTCTCCGGTCGGGACAAATTTAAGCCAAAGGAGAATAATGGTAACTACCGTTAAACACCCCCATAAAAAAATTCGAATATGTTTCATAATCTACTAGATATATATTGATATATATTGATATACAGTGGATATATCAACCGTATATCTACCGTATATCAATGCATATCCATAATAATAATTATACCAATTCCGCCGGGAATAAACAAAAACATCCGACTCAAATCAGCCGGATGTTTTATTCCACCTCATATCAACCTCATATCAACCTCATATCAACTTTATATCTATGTATATCAATCATATTTCACCCTCTTCTTCTCTCCTTTATATCCGGTTCCGCAAGGTATAAGGCAACCGATGATCACGTTTTCTTTTAATCCTTCCAGATAGTCTATTTTTCCGCTCACCGCGGCATCTATCAATACTCTGGCGGTCTCTTGAAAAGAAGCGGAAGAAAGGAAACTATCGGTTGTTAAAGACGCCCTGGTAATGCCGCTCAACAATCTTTCAGCCTTGGCCTCCTCTTTTTTGATCTTTTGATTCTCTCTTTGAAGGACGCTTTCTTCCACAACCTCGCCCGGCAGCAGGCCGGTCTCTCCGGACTCTTTTATCAACAACCTGGAAAACATTTGCCTGGCAATGATCTCGATATGCTTGTCATTCAAAGGTTGCCCTTGGGAAGAATACACATATTGGATCTCTTTTATAATATACCTTTGGGTGGTTTCCTTGTCTGTCAATTTATACAATTGGCTTAAATCAAGACTGCCTTCTGTTAATTGCCGGCCTTTTTCCACTTTTTCTCCGTTTTCCACCAGAACATCGGTTCCTTTGGGAACGGTCATTTCCTGAACTTTCTCCTTTTTCCTTGTTATCTTCACATTCTTTTCTCCCACTTCCGCAATTCCGCCTTCTTCGGCTTTTACCGTCTCTTTGCCTCCGATCGTAAACAAACCGCTCCCCTTGTTCACTTTGTCGCCGTTTTTAACCAATACTTTGATCTTCGGATCATCCTGTTTTTTATTTTCATTTTCCAATTTAAACTTATTAACGGCTTCGGCATAATAATATTTTGACACCTCTTCTCCGCTATATTTTATTTTTAATATTTTCACTTGAGGATTATCCACCGATACTTCCTTGCCGTTTTCATCCACGATAACCCTTTGTTCGGATTCTATGTTTACTGTTCCGTCGACTTCGGAAAGGATAGCCTTTTTCTTGGGAGGTCTGGCCTCGAATATTTCTTCCACTCTGGGCAAGCCTTGGGTTATGTCTTCTTGTCCGGCAACTCCGCCGGTGTGAAAGGTTCTCATGGTAAGCTGAGTGCCGGGTTCTCCAATGGATTGAGCGGCAATAATGCCCACCGGGGTGCCCACTTTAACCGCCTTATTATATCCCAGGTCATAACCATAGCATTTTGAACATACGCCTCTGGATATCTTGCAATCCAAAACAGTTCTAATGTGGGCAACCTCAATCTCTTCATCTTTTATTTCTTTTATGATTTGCTCTGTAACCAATTCTCCGGCGCCCACCAACACTTTTCCTTTTTTGTTTTTAAGATCCTTGGCCAAATATCTGCCGGTTATTCTCTTGAATATATCTCCTCCCATCTCTTCGCTCTCTTCCTTTGTGACGGCAAAGCCCTTGTCGTCTCCGCAATCCTCTTGAGTTACTATCACATCTTGGGAAACATCCACCAATCTCCTGGTTAAATAACCGGCATTGGCGGTACGCAAAGCGGTATCTGAAAGACCTTTACGCACACCGTGGGAAGAAATAAAATACTCCAACACCCCGAAACCTTTTTTGAAATTACCTTTAACCGGCAATTCGATAATGCCGCCGGTGGGAGAAGTTACCAATCCTTTCATACCCAATACCTGAGTCAACTGGGCCCAGCTACCTCTGGCTCCGGAATCGATCATGGAATATACCGGGTTTTCCGGGCTTAATTTCGCCTTACAAACATCGGTTATTTCTTCTTTAACATTACTCCAAATTTCCACTATTTGACTGGACCGTTCACTATCGGTCAATAATCCGTCATTGAATTGTTGCCAAATTTCCTCCACCTTGTTATTGGCTTCCTCTATCATCTCTTCTCTTTCATTAAAATCCGGAAGATCGGACAACCCCCAAGACAATCCGCTTTTGGTGATGATCTCAAAGGTCCTGTCCTTTAATTCATCCAAAAACTTAACGGTCTCTTCCGCTTCATATATATGCAGGCACTCTCTGACCAATTTCTTTAAAACGCCTTTGTCCACTATGGTGTTTTGGAAGCGCAATTTATCCGGCAATATTTGATTGAATATTATTCTTCCCACCGTTGTTCTAACCAGTCCGTTCTCCTCTTTGATATAGACCTTTACCGGGTCATGCAGGCTCAAGGCCTTGTTGTCGTAAGCCAAAAGGACCGCTTGTTCATTATTAAAATGCTTCAATTCTTTATCTTCTTTCTTTTCCAGCTCTCGCTCAAGCCTGGTGATATAATAGGCTCCCCACACAATATCCTGATTGGGAGCGACCACCGGTTCGCCGGTAGCCGGCTTTAACAAGTTGCGGGAAGATAACATGATCTCTCCAGCCTCTTGATTGGCTTCTTTGGTCAAAGGCACATGTACCGCCATTTGATCGCCGTCAAAATCGGCATTAAAGGCCGGACACACCAAAGGATGTATCTGTATCGATTTACCTTCTATTAAAGTGGGTTGAAAAGCTTGAATACCCAATCTATGCAAAGTGGGGGCCCGGTTAAGCATAACATAAGAATTGCCGACAACTTCTTCCAATATATCCCAAACCACATCCGGACCGCTCTCGATAAATCTGGAAGCATTCCTGACATTGTGGACAATTTCTTGTTGGATCAATTTGCTTATCACGAACGGTTTAAAAAGCTCCAAAGCCATCGCCTTGGGAATACCGCATTGATACAACTTTAATTTGGGATTGACCACGATAACGCTTCTGCCGGAATAATCGGCCCTCTTTCCAAGCAAATTCTGGCGGAATCTTCCTTGTTTTCCTTTCAAGGAATCGGCCAAAGATTTTAATTGCCTTTTTTGGCCGGTTGAGGCCACCACTGTCTTGCTTTGCCTGGATGAATTATCGAACAAGGCGTCCACGGCCTCCTGAAGCATTCTCTTTTCATTCCGGCAGATAACCTCCGGGGCGTTAAGTTCAATAAGTTGTTTTAAGCGATTGTTTCTATTGATAACCCTTCGATAAAGATCATTCAGATCACTGGCGGCGAACCTGCCTCCGTCCAAAGCGACCATCGGCCTCAAGTCCGGCGGAATAACCGGAATATGGGTCATGATCATCCATTCCGGCCGAAGGTTATTGTTATACATGCTTTTGAACACCTTTAACCGTTTGATCATCTTAACCTTTTTTGTTTCCACAACCTCCTTGGATTGTTCTTCCAGCTCGTCTATCTTGGCCTTTAGATCCACTTGCTCCAAAATATATCTAATGGCTTCCGCTCCTATTCCGGCCTCGAAAATATGCCCGTATTTCATACTCAGATCCTGATAAGAACTTTCCGAGATGACCGCCAACGGCTTTAACTCTTTTAACTCTTTTTGGGATTCGGTATAATTTTTATTCAGTTCTTCCAATTTATCATTCTTGTTTTTTTCCAAATTATCCAATTCGCGGGTTATTTCATCTTCGATCTCTTTTTCCTCTTTACCCTGTTTTACCATCTCCTCCCTCTTTTCTTTTGTTTCTTTAACATATTTATTATATTCATTGATAATGGATCTTTTAGAGGACTTATATTCTTGCTTGATCTGTTCCAAGGTGGACTCTTTTAGTTCTTCGTCCACATAAGTAACAATAAAACTGGCGAAATAAACCACCCTTTCCAAAAGATGCATGCTAAGATCCAAGATCAAGCTTAATTTGGAAGAAATTCCGCGCAAAAACCAAATATGGGAGCAAGGGGTCTGGAGTTCTATGTGCCCCATTCTTTCCCTTCTTACAACGCTGCGTGTAACTTCCACTCCGCATTTGTCGCAAATTATTCCTTTATACCTTATTTTTTTATATTTTCCGCAATAACATTCCCAGTCCTTGGTGGGACCGAATATTTTTTCACAGAAAAGGCCGTCCTTTTCCGGTTTTTGAGTTCTGTAATTGATGGTTTCCGGCCTTAATATCTCTCCATAGGACCAGGAAAGGATCTCGGCCGGTGAGGCCAATTTAAGCCGGATGGCATCAAAATCCGTGGTTTTGGTTGGATTGGACATATATTATAATTTTATTCTAAATATTTATTTAACTCCCAAAATTAAACAGTCAATAAATAATTTTATCTATTTTTGATGAGGGTGAATGACAAATTACAAAATCCTAATGCCAAATTAAGTTCAAATGATTAAATATCAATTTAACATTTGGATTTTGGATTTCATTTGACATTTGAGCTTTGACATTTGAGCTTAAAAATTTTCTTCCTCTTCTTTTTTTTCTTCCTTATCCTCCTTGTCTTCCGCTTTCTTCTCTTTATGTTCCTGTTCTTCGCCCAAAAGTTCCACATCAAGACCCAGTCCCTTTAGC
>CAZEHL010000018.1:15550-19473 GCA_964512155.1 uncultured Gammaproteobacteria bacterium
TTTATGTTCCTGTTCTTCGCCCAAAAGTTCCACATCAAGACCCAGTCCCTTTAGCTCTCTTACCAAAACATTAAAGGATTCGGGAACATTTTGTTTTTCAATGGTTTCACCCTTGATGATCGATTCATACGCCTTGCTTCTCCCGGGCACATCGTCCGACTTAATGGTTAAA
Organism: uncultured Gammaproteobacteria bacterium; assembly: GCA_964512155.1. Lineage (GTDB taxonomy): Bacteria > Patescibacteriota > Patescibacteriia > Patescibacteriales > JAGXOH01 > JAGXOH01. The sequence continues at coordinate 15,723 of CAZEHL010000018.1, forward strand.
ACTTCCTGCAAAGTATGGGCGGCGCCGTATCCTTCCAAGGCCCATACTTCCATTTCTCCGAAGCGTTGGCCTCCGAATTGGGCTTTTCCGCCCAAAGGTTGCTGGGTGATCAAGGAATAAGGACCTATGGATCTTTGATGCATCTTATCTTCCACCATATGGTTCAATTTCAACATATATTTACATCCGACCGCCACTCTGTTTTCGTATTTCTCTCCGGTTTTTCCGTCATACAACGGAATTTTACCGTCTTCCGGGTATCCGGCTTTTTTCAGCTCCGCCCTTATTTGTTCTTCGGTTATCCCGTTCAAAGCCGGAGTGGCCACTTTATGTCCCAATTTTTGGGCGGCCAGGCCGGTATGGAGCTCCAAGGTCTGCCCAAGGTTCATACGAGAAATAACTCCCAGAGGAGATAAGATAATATCAACCGGAGTGCCGTCTTCCATATAGGGCATATCTTCCACCGGCACTATTTTGGAAATAACACCTTTGTTTCCGTGCCTGTTGGCCATTTTGTCTCCCACTTGTATTTTTCTTAAATTGGCCACCGAAACCTGCACCGATTTTAATACTCCGGCCGGAAGCCTGTCGCCTTCTTCTCTGGAAAATATCTTTATATCCACCACCTTGCCATGCTCTCCATGTTCAAGGTACAGAGAGGAATCACGGACATCTTTGGCTTTTTCTCCGAATATGGCCCTAAGCAATTTTTCTTCGGCCGATAGTTCGGTCTCTCCTTTCGGAGTTATTTTACCCACCAGAATATCGCCCGAAGAAACTTCCGCGCCGATTCTGATTATTCCTTCTTTGTCCAGATTCTTTAATTTTTCTTCGCTGATATTGGGAATATCATTGGTGATCACTTCCGAGCCGAGCTTGGTATCCCTGACATCCACTGAATAATTCTCGATGTGAATGGATGAATAAACATCGTTTCTGACCAGTTTTTCAGATACAATAATGGCATCTTCATAATTGAACCCTTCCCATGTCATGTAAGCCACGGTAACATTCTTGCCCAACGCCAATTCTCCCTTGTCTATGGTCGGCCCATCACTCATAACTTCGCCTTTGGCGACCTTTTGTCCGACATCGACTGTCGGATGCTGATTTATGCAAGTGGAAGAATTGGAGCGCAAAAATTTGGTCAGATCATATCTTTTGGTTTCTCCTTTTTTGTTTTTAACTTCAATACAGGAAGCATCCACTTTGGTTACCACTCCGCCTTCCTCGGCCAATACCACATGGCCGGAATCCTTGGCAGCCCTTTTCTCGACGCCGGTCCCCACTACCGGAGAATCGTTGGTCAAAAGAGGGACGGCCTGGCGTTGCATGTTGGTTCCCATCAAAGCTCTTTGGCCGTCATTGTGTTCCATGAAAGGAATAAGAGAGGTGGCCACTGAAATGATCTGGTTGCCGGCCACTCCCACGTAATCAATGATCGAAACATCGGCGGTGGTGGGTTGGCCGTATTTTCTCACTTCCACCCTATCCTTTAAAAAATAACCGTTATTATCTATGGCCGTGGTGGCCGCGGTAGTGACGCTCTTTTCTTCCTTAAAAGCGTCCACATATTCTATTTCATTTGTTACCACCGGTTTTATGGGTATTAAAATATTGGAGCTCAATTTTTTGGCCAAGGTTCCAATCTTGGTTTTATCCATCTTGGTTCCGGCCTTAAAGATCACTTTTCCTTTGTTTTCTTCCGGCAACTCACTGAATAAAATATGATCCTCTTTTTCCGTTTTTTTAACTTCGCAAACATCTTCTCTTAATATCTTGCCAACCAAGTTCGCATCATCGATCGGCAGGTCATGAAGGACTTTTCTGTAAGGAGTTTCTATAAATCCGTAAGAATTCAATTTGGCAAAACTGGATAAATGGCTGACCAAGCCGATATTGGGCCCTTCCGGTGTGGCAATGGGGCAAATTCGGCCGTAGTGAGTGGTGTGCACATCGCGAACCTCAAAACCGGCCCTTTCTCTGCTTAAACCGCCCGGACCCATGGCCGACAATCTTCTCTTGTGTTCCAATTCGGCCAAGGGATTGGTTTGATCCATGAATTGGGACAGCTGAGAGGACATAAAAAACTCTTTGGCCACGCTGATGACCGGCCTGGCATTGATCAATTTGTTTGGAGTTAAAGAATTGATGTCCGCCGTACTCATCCTGTCCTTGATTATTCTCTCCATTCTGGACAATCCCACTCGAAATCTGTTCTGCACCAATTCCCCGATAGCCCTAATACGGCGGTTACCCAAATGATCGACATCATCTTCTTGTCCTCCGGTAACGCTCAACCTGATCACTTCCTTTACAAAATTCAAAAGATCCTGTCTCCGCAGTATTCTGTTCTCTTTGTTGTTCGGAACTTCCTCGCCAAACCTTCTGTTCATTTTATATCTTCCCACTTGTCCCAGATCATAACGATCGAACCTGAAAAACATGGAATGGATAAGTTGGCGGGCGTTATCGGTGGCGGCCATATCACCCGGACGTATTCTTTTGTAGACCTCTTGCAATCCTTCCGCTTCATTGGTGGTCCCGTCTCTTGCCAAAGTGGCGTCTATATAAGAAGTCTCGTTTTCATCCTTAACCACATCAACATCCTTAAAAAGTTTTTTTATTTCTTCGTCAGTCTCATAACCGAACGCCCTGAGCAAGGAAGTAACGGCTATTTTCCTCTTTCTATCAACCCTTATCCAAATAACTTTGTTCACATCGGTTTCCAATTCCAACCAAGCTCCTCTGTTCGGAATTATTTTACCTCCGTAATATTTCTTTCCTTTTATGTAATTGGCGGTAAAAATGACTCCGGCGCTTCTTACCAGCTGGGACACCACCACTCTTTCGATTCCGTTTATAATGAAAGTTCCGTTTTTGGTCATAAGCGGGAAATCCCCCAAAAATATTTCTTGCTCAATGGATTCCTCGGTTCTTTTGTTGGCCAAACGGGTTTTCACTCTTAAAGGCGCTTCATAAGTTATGTTTTTGGCCTTGCTTTCGGCTTCGTCAAATTTGGGCTCATCCAAGTAATGGTCTTCCAAATAAAGCTCCAGATCCCTGCCTATAAAATCGGAAATGGGGGATATTTCTTCGAACAATTCGGAAAGGCCTTGTTTGATAAACCAATCGTAAGAATCCTTTTGTACCTCCACCAAGTCGGGCATCGGCATGGCCTCGACAAAATCGGTAAAAAAGGTTCTTTCTGAATTGATGGTTTTTTCTTTTTTTCGGGCGGTGGACATATGGAAAAAATTAAAAATTTAAAGAGATATAAAATTATGTTAAAATTGGATCATTGAAGGTTTGTATTGAAATTTTGAAGGCTCTTTTCAAAAAATTGACTATGAAACTCATCAAACAACAAAAAATCTCAACCCCGAATTCGGCTTGAGTATATGTGGAAAAATTGGATAATTACATTAACATTAACACTCTATTTTTAAAAAAATTAAAAATAAAAAGCGGAACTCTTTCTAAATACAAAAATAAAACAGCACTATTTATTAGGAAATATTCTCTTTCCTTTTTTCACTGTTTTTACGGATTAAAATTTAAAAATTGTTGTTTTAAGCTTAAAATGCGTCGCTTATCTTTTCCCGGCCGTTGAATTTGAACCGATACATGCCATTATTCAATGCGCGGGCAAATTGTATAGTGTTGATATATTAACAACTATTTTTATAAGTGTCAATAGAGGGCCGGCCGGCTACTTGTTCGACATTTTTTCTCTTATCTCTTCTCTGGC
>CAZEHL010000019.1:0-18441 GCA_964512155.1 uncultured Gammaproteobacteria bacterium
GTCCCTGTAGTTCAACGGATAGAACGGAGGCCTCCTAAGCCTCAGATAGAGGTTCGATTCCTCTCGGGGACACTGACATAAATTTTCAATGATCAATTTTCAATTTTCAACTTTATTTTTAAGTGTTGTTTAAAAAAATCATTTAAGAGAGGCGGGGGCGATCATTTTTGTTAACCTACGGGCATGGTAGGTAGGCGAAGTTAACAAAAATGATCGCCCTTGCCTTTAAATATTTCTCTATATAATACATTTCATGCATTTTCCCAATAAGGCCACAATTTGTTATTTGATAGATTCGGAGGGAAGGCTATTGCTGCAAAAAAAGAGTAAGGGATTCGGGAAAGGAAAATGGAACGGTCCGGGAGGAAAGATAGAAAAAGGAGAAACTCCGAAAGAATGCGTTCAAAGGGAAGTGAAAGAAGAAACCGGCATAGAGGTTTTAAAGGTGGAATCAAGAGGAGAATTGGAGTTTATTTTTCCTCACAAGCCGGAGGATAACTTTTATTGTTATGTTTTTGTGGCCCGCGATTTTCAAGGAGAGCCGGAAGACAAAGGAGAAGGAGAGTTAAAGTGGTTCAAAAAAGAAGAATTGCCTTTGAGCCGGATGTGGGATGATGACCGGTATTGGTTACTTGAAATGTTGGAAGGCAATTTTGTTAGAAAAAGATTTTATTTTGATAAAAATAATAGCGTTCAATCGCATTATGATATAAAACAAAACCGATCTTTACAACAAGGAGGCAAAAATGAGCAGTGTTAAAGAAAAAGCCATAGCCATTATCGCTGATCAACTGGAGGTTGATGAGCAAGAAATCAAGGAAAGCTCCCATTTCCAAAACGACCTGGGAGCGGATTCCCTGGATTTGACCGAAATGATCATGGCCTTTGAAGAGGCATTCGATATTGAGATATCGGATGAAGAGGCCATGGAGCTTACCACTGTCGGGAGCGTCTTACAGAAATTGGAAGCTTTAACAACAGCTTAAAAGACAATCGTCCGAACGCGCCTCTCGGCGTGTTCGGACTTTTTTATTGTTTTAACCGCTTCATAAATGTTTCACACTGATCAGTGTGAAACATTTACATCTTTCTTTTGGCGCTTTTGGTTGACAAATGCGTATTTTTTCAGTAAAATAAACATCAATTTAAAAAGTCAAAAAAAGGAGGCGGAAGATGTGTGAAAACAGACATAGGGAAATGGGCGCTCTCTTATTAGAGAGTTTGGAGTGCTCCCTGCAAATCAGTGGTCTTTGGTTATCAAAGGAGGACATAAAGGAAGTTTTTGACAATGAAGATGTTTTCTCAAAAAATAAAACTATTCCCGAAATCCTTGAGGAGCTTGATCTGCAAGCTCAAGAAGTGTAAGTTTAAAACCCTGGCCGACCCGTTTTCTAAGAAGAAAGCGGGTTTTTTTTATGTTTTTCATATGGTATAATAAAATCAAAGGATCGCAATAATTGCGGTAATTTATTATTTTTCCTATGGCAAGAAAAAAGAAAAAAAAGAACAATAAAAAAGAGCGAGAAGGCGGGAGAGGAGGAAAAAATAAAGACAAGGATCCGTTGGATTACATAAAAATGCCGGAACTGGACCTTTCTCCTGATACCAAAAAAAGCATTTATATAGTCTTGATATTGGGCTTTGGTTTATTATGCTTTTTAAGCCTTATCGATTCCGCCGGTTTATTGGGTGAATATTTAAAGAACGCCCTTCAGTTCGGTTTTGGCTGGGGTAAATGGTTCATTCCCGTACTGCTTGTTTTATGGGGCGTTTTTTTGTATAAAGGGGCAAGTAATTTTTTCCGGGGAGCCAATTATTTGGGACTGTTTCTTTTTATTATTTCTTTCCAGCCGTTTTTGCATTTTTTTTACAACAGTGAGGAAGCGTCTCAAGCCGTTCAAGACGGCAGAGGAGGCGGATATACCGGATTGCATTTAGCCTCTTTTTTTCAAAATATTTTGGGTTTCTGGGGAGGTTTGCTTATTATCCTGTGCTTATTATTGATTTCCGTTCTTTTAATATTTAACACTTCTTTGATCAAGGTGGTGGGAGAAGAAAGTATTATCGCCAAACTTTTTTATCCGTTTAGATGGATGGCCGGCAAGATCTTCTCGGACCGCCGATACAAAGACGAAGAAGATGATGAAGAAGAAATCGAAGACGAACCACTTCAAGCCGAAGAGATCGAACCTTCCCGCTACAGAGGAGAAGTGGAAACGGGTTTTTCTTTTAAAAGAAAGGGTATAAAAGAAGAACAAGAAGAAATGGCGGAGGAAAATGCCGAAACAACCGAAAAGGACAAGCAAAAAGGATTTGCGCAAGAAGAAATGATCGAAGAAGGAGGCTTCGGTTATAGCACCAATGATATAAAAATAGATTTTCCCTTAACTCTGTTGGATAATAAGAAAGGTAAACCGATAAGCGGAAATACCAGGAATAATTCTTTAGTCATTCAACGGACCATGGAGAATTTCGGTATTCCGGTGGAAATGGGAGAAGCCAGCGTGGGACCCACTATTACCAGATATACTTTTAAACCGGCCGAAGGCATTAAACTTTCCAGAGTAACGGCTTTAAGTAATGATTTGGCCCTGGCCCTGGCCGCCCATCCCATCCGTATTGAAGCTCCGATCCCGGGAAGATCTTTGGTGGGTATAGAGGTTCCCAACAAGGCCAAGGCGGTTGTCAGTTTAAGAGAGATACTATCCAGTAAAGAACACCAAATGAGCAAAGGATATTTAAAAGTGGCTTTGGGCAGGGATGTAACCGGCAAGACTTGGAGTTATGATATTACCAAAATGCCCCATTTACTGATAGCCGGCGCCACCAACTCCGGTAAATCGGTCTGTATCAATTCCATAATAGTCAGCTTGCTTTATCATAATAATCCGAGTGATCTGCGGTTTATTATGGTAGATCCCAAAAGAGTGGAGTTGCCCATTTACAACGGTATCCCGCACCTTCTAACTCCGGTGATAACCGATGTCACCAAAACCGTTAATGCTCTTAAATGGTGTTTGAATGAAATGGACAGAAGGTTCGAGATGCTTTCCCAATACAAGAAGCGGGATATCCAATCTTATAACGAAGCGGCCAAAGAAAAAATGCCTCATTTGGTTTTTATAGTGGATGAATTGGCCGATCTGATGATAGTGGCGGCCAAGGAGATCGAAGCCAGTATTATTAGATTGACTCAAATGGCCAGAGCGGTGGGTATTCATATAATATTGGCCACTCAAAGGCCCAGCGTGGATGTTATAACCGGTTTGATCAAGGCCAATGTGCCGGCTCGTATCGCCTTTTCGGTCGCTTCCGGAGTGGATTCCAAAACCATTTTGGATACTACCGGAGCGGAAAAGTTGATAGGACAAGGAGATATGCTCTTTACCACCGCCGAGTTCTCCAGGCCCAAGAGGATACAGGGGGTATTTATCGGAGACACTGAAATTAAAAGGGTTATCAATCATATCAAAGAGCAATCCGGACATTTTGAATACGTGAATGAAATAACCGAGAAACAAAAAGTGGAAGGAGCCGCCGCCGGCGGCATGGATGACCAGAGCGGGAGCGAAGATGTCATGTTCGACCAAGCCAAGGAATTGGTGATTCAAAGCGGAAAAGCTTCGGCCTCTTTTTTGCAAAGACGACTCAGCGTCGGTTATGCCCGGGCCGCCAGATTGATCGATGAATTGGAAGAAGAAGGAATTGTCGGACCGGCCAACGGTTCCAAGCCGAGAGAGATCTTTGTTAACAAGGAAGAATATGAATCTACTCAAAATCAACCGACCAGCGGAACATCTTTACATAATAGAGAAGAGAGCGAAGCCCCGGGCAATTACTTGGCTCCCGACCCTTCTCAGGAATCGGAACCGGAGGAAAGTTCTTTCCCGGAGCCGGAAACAGGAGAAAATAAAGAAGAAAACGAAAATAAAAACAAAGAAGAGGAAGAGGACGTGAGCACCTTCGGAAGGTCCTCAGGCGAAGAAGAAGGCCGGGAAAAACAAGGAGATGAAGATGAAGAGGAAGATGAAGAGGAAGATGAAGAAGACGGAATGTACTTTGCCAAATAAAAGGTGGTAAAAACAAAAAAGGCCACTGCAGGACATGGCTTTATCGGAAGGTTTTATTTTGGCCAACAATAGAAAAAAACAATTATTCTGAAATTGACACCGGATATGTATATGATAAAATGGAACCGGATATAAGCAAAAAAGTTAATTCTCTAATTAAGCATTAAGATTGATAAATATTATAAACTTAACATAGTTTTTATGATAATTACTTGGTTTGGACAATCCTGCTTCAGGATTCAAGATAAGATCGGTTCCGAAGGCGTAACTTTGGCGACCGATCCGTTTGATAAGTCAGTCGGCTTAAAGCAACCCAATTTCGAGACGGATATAGTAACGGTCAGCCATGATCATTTTGATCATAATAATGTTTCCGCTTTAAAAGGTGATCCTTTTGTTGTAAAGTCGGCCGGAGAATATGATTTTCGCGGAGTGATGGTGCAAGGCGTGGATTCTTATCATGATGAAAGCCAAGGTTCGGAAAGAGGCAAGAATATTATTTATAGAATAGATATGGACAATATCAGTGTTACTCATTTGGGTGATTTGGGCCATATTTTGGAAAATAAGCAATTGGAAGTTTTGGCCGGCACCGATATTCTTTTGATACCGGTCGGAGGTAAATATACCATCAATGCCAAAAAAGCCACTGAAGTGATATCTCAGATCCAACCCAGAATAGTCATTCCGATGCATTACAGTTTGCCCAACTTAACTGTGGACATTGAAGGAGTGGACGGCTTTGTTAAAGAGCTCGGCTTGAAGCCGACTTATGAAGAGAAGTTAAAGATAAACAAGAAAGATTTGCCTCAAGAGGATATGGAGTTGGTCATTTTAAATGCTCAAAACCAATAAAGTGTTATTTGCCTCGAGGGATAAGGATATTTTTTTACTATTCAAACATGCAAAAAGATAATGATCAAAAAAAACATCAAGACCCGGAAGAAAAGGAAAAAAAATTCCTATTGTGGTCGGGAATTGTTTTTTTTATGGTTTTGATCACCTCCTTGTGGAGTTTTAATTTTTATAAAGTATTTGTCGGCATAAATAAAAGCAATCCCGGTTTGGCGGACAGCTTGGAAAGCGGAGCGGAAGTGGGCGATACCATGGAAGAAATATCCGGACATTTTCAGGTGCTAAAAGAGTTGAAAAATATTAATATAAACACTACCACAAAAGAAAGATCCGAGGAAAAGACGGAAGAGGAGGTTTTGTTGCGCGGAATGGCCGAAGAGTTGGAAGACAATTAAATTGATCTTATAAGCAACGCAAGAAAATTTGATATATTATTTTTTCAAGATCCGGCGGGCAGGATCGTTTTTATTGTTTCTTCGGCTATGTGCCGCTTTCCGTTTTAGAACTGGAATTGTAAATAACCTTAATAGATATTGCAGATCAAAATATAAAATATAAATATGAACAAAGATCAAAAAAACAATCAAGAAGAAAACGGTGGTGATGAACAGGGCCGCAAAGACCAAAATAAACCCCATCACAAGGTAAACGGACAAGAAAAGACCGAATATGGAATGGTCAGATCCCAATCATTGGTGGAAGAGATGAGCAGGTCTTATCTGGATTATGCTATGAGCGTTATCGTGCAAAGAGCGTTGCCGGATGTGCGGGACGGTTTAAAACCGGTGCATCGCCGGATATTATACGCCATGTGGAGCGTGGGAATAAGATCCAATTCCAAATTCAAGAAATCGGCCACAGTGGTCGGTGAAGTTTTGGGTAAATACCACCCTCATGGAGATTCGGCCGTTTATGAATCAATGGTAAGGCTGGCCCAAGATTTTTCCATGAGATACAGATTGGTCAACGGCCAAGGAAACTTCGGTTCCATGGACGGGGACAGTGCGGCCGCCATGAGATACACCGAGGCCAAGCTTTCCGCCATATCGGAAGAATTATTGTACAATATCGAAAAGGAAACGGTTGATTTTGTTCCCAATTTTGACGGCTCCCAGCAAGAGCCGGCGGTTTTGCCGGCCAAATTGCCCAATTTGCTTTTGAACGGAATGATGGGAATAGCGGTCGGCATGGCCACTAATATTCCCCCTCATAATTTAAAAGAGTTGTGCAACGCCATTGTCAGCTTGATCGACGATCCGGAGATCAGTACCGAAGAAATGGCCAAATTGGTTCAAGGCCCGGATTTCCCCACCGGCGGAATTATTTACAACAAGGATGACATTCTTCAAGCCTATGCCACCGGCAAAGGAGGGATAGTGGTTCGAGGCAAGGCGGAGATAGAGGAGATGACGGGCGGAAAGCATCGGATCGTCATCTACGAAATTCCCTATCAAGTCAACAAAGCTTCTTTAGTGGAAAAAATAGCCGATCTGGTCAAAGATAAAAAAATAGACGGAATCAAGGATCTGCGGGATGAATCAGATAGAGAAGGCGTCCGGGTGGTGGTGGAGTTGAAAAAAGATACTTATCCGAAGAAAATATTGAACAGTTTATATAAACAAACCCAATTGCAGATCACCTTTCATGTGAATATGCTCGCTTTGGTGGACGGCATTCAACCCCGGGTGTTGAGCTTAAAGATGATATTGGAAGAGTATATTAAACACCGGGAAGAAGTGATCAGGAGAAGAACCTTGTATGATCTGAATAAAGCCAAGGCCAGGGCTCATATTTTGGAAGGATTAATGGTTGCCCTGCAGAATATTGATGCGGTTATTAAGACCATTAAATCCTCCAGAGACAGGGAAACGGCCAAAAATAATTTAATAAAACAGTTCAAATTAACCGAAAGGCAAGCGATCGCCATTTTGGAAATGAAATTGCAGAATTTGGCCAATCTGGAAAGAAAGAAAATAGAAGACGAATTAAAAGAAAAGAAAAGATTGATAAAAGAGTTGGAAGCTATTTTAAATTCCAAGGAAAAAATCAGAGGGTTGATCAAAGAAGAAGTCCAAGAGTTGATTGAAAAATACGGAGATGAAAGGAAAACCCAAGTGGTGGCAAGGGCGGTCGGAGATTTCTCGGTTGAAGATCTGGTGCCCAATGAAGACACGGTGGTAATGATGACCAGGGACGGATACATAAAAAGAATGCCTCCGACCACTTTTAAAGTGCAAGCCAGAGGGGGCAAGGGAGTGACCGGACTATCCACCAAAGAACAAGATTCGGTGGAATTCATGTTTATTTGTTTGACTCATAGCGACCTTTTGTTCTTTACCACCAAAGGAAGGGTTTTCCAATTAAAAGGATATGAGATCCCCCAAGCATCCAGGACCGCCAAAGGCACGCCTATAGTTAATTTTCTACAACTTTTAAACGGCGAGCAAATAACATCCGTTTTGCCGTTGGATAAATTATCCAAGGCCGATTATCTGTTTTTTACCACTGAACAAGGCATGGTTAAAAAAGTGGATCTAAAAGAGTTTTCCAATGTCAGAAGGTCGGGCTTGATAGCGATAAAACTGCGTAACGGCGACAGGTTGATCTGGGCCAAACCCACAAGCGGGGATGATCATATTCAATTGATGACCGCCAACGGGCAAGCGATACGTTTTAAAGAAGAGGATGTTAGGCGCATGGGCAGAAATGCCGGCGGGGTAACCGGTATAAGATTAAAAAAGGATGATGTGGTGGTCGGTATGGGAGTGATCAAGACCGATAAAGAAAAGAAGAAAAAATATCAAGTTTTAAGTATATCCGAGAAAGGATTCGGCAAAAGAACCAACCTAAGTTTATACAAAGTGCAAGCCAGAGGCGGGTCCGGAATTAAAACAGCCAAGGTAACAGATAAAACCGGCAAATTGGTCAATGCCTATGTTATAAACGCCGAAAAGATGAAAGAAAAAGATCTGGTCGTAATCTCGGAGAAGGGGCATGTTATAAGATTGCCTTTTACTTCGGTAAGTGAGACCAGCCGGGATACGCAAGGCGTTAGATTGATGAGAATGAAAGGGGGAAATGATAATGTAGCTTGTGTTACCTGGGTTTAATGATAGTGGTCTAAAATAAAGATTAAATTATTTTTTAAAAATATGAAATTAAAAAGATTGGAAGTAATGTTGGAGTTTTTGATCTTCGGAATTGTTTTGGGAGTGATAGAAGACGCCATAGCCGTGAAATTGATCTCCGGAGAACCGATAACATGGAGTGTTATCGGTATAATAATTTTGATAACCATTCCTTTTGCCGTTTTGGGTGAATTGGTGGTTGATAATGTAAGTATTGCCAGAGGAATGAAAAAAATGCTCGGACAACCGGTTGAGAGCAAGGAGATCAAAGAGAACAAGAAGATGTAATAAAATTATTGACATCTATATTTTGTTTCTGTATAGTATTATTAGCGAACAAGATGAAAAACTGATGGAGGAAGGTGGTCGAATTCCGGCCCACAGTTTTCCCTTAAAAAGGGAATAAAATATCTTGATTAATTAAATTTGATTCAAAAAATTGATGAAAGGTACAATCAAAAAGATCACTGATCGAGGATTCGGCTTTATCAACGCGGAAGGAGAAGACAAGGACCTTTTCTTTCATTCCACCGGAGTGGAAGGAACCACTTTCGAAGAATTGAAAGAAGGGGATGCCGTAACTTTCGATGTAGTTGATACTCAAAAAGGACCGAATGCCGTCAATGTCCAAGTGGCATAGTTTACGGATAACGGAATTCTCACATCAAAAAACCTTCACAGCTTAACGTGTGAAGGTTTTTTGGTTTTTCCAATTGTTTTAGTTCTTCATTTTTATAAGCAACCACATTTCTTTACCTTTCATTTTCATAAGAACGAAATTTCCTTTTAATTTGGAACCAAATAATTCTATTTCAATCTTTCCCTGTTTATAGCATTCCATTATATCATCTTTTTTTAAATTCTTGTAAGTTCCTCTATCCCAAATGTAAACTTGTCCTCCGCCGTATTCCCCGGCCGGAATTTCGCCTTCAAAATCGGCGTATTCCAAGGGATGGTCTTCGGTCGGGATAGCCAATCTTTTGTCAGCCGGATCAAGAGAGGGGCCTTTGGGGACGGCCCAGGATTTTAAGACCCCGTCCACTTCCAGTCGAAAATCATAATGCAGGTGGCTGGCATGATGCTCTTGGACCACAAAAACATTGCCGTTTTTCGGTTTATCGGTCGGAGACGGCTCCGGAGTTTTGCCAAAGTCCCTTTTTTGCCTGTATTTTTGCAATTTTTCTTTGGGCATGAATTTGGGTAAAAGATAATTTTATCAGCAAGCGTATTTATTAATAGAAGGTTAAATATGTCTATTTTTAAAGAATCTCTTGACAACAATTATAAGTTGTGTTAGAATACAAAGTTGTATTTAAAAGGGTTATTTTACGATCAATTAAATAAAGCCGTAAAGACCATAAAAGATCTTTTTAAAGAGGTCGCTTCAAGCGGGCTAGGCACGACAAGCATGGGGATTTTCTTTTTAGGGTTCTTCGGGCTTAATTTTTATAAAATTAGGCTCGAGTATGCCTAGGGGAAAATTCTTTGCCTGCCCGCTTGAGGCGGGCTCTTTTTTTGTTGCCTTTTAACTTATATTAATTCTCTTCTTCTTCGGTTTCATCTCCTCCTCCTTCGCCTTCTTCTCCCTCTTCTTCTTCCGTGTTTGTTGGGTCTTTTTTATCTTCATTACTTTCTTCTTCATCATCTTTTTCTTCATCTTCTTCTTCAGCCCCTATCAAGCATTTTTTTTGCCAAGGCTGATAACGGGAATAAAACACCCTTTCTTTATTTTCTTTGTCTTCATCTTGATAATCAACTTTATAGGTGAATTCGGCGTTGGCTCCGTTGTGGGCGCTTTCGGTACATTTTTCCACTCCCGGTTCCAATTCGGTGGTTTCTATTATTTCAGGCGGTTTAGGCTCGGTGATATTGTATACGACCGGTTCGCTTATTTCCACTGTCCGGCCGTCATCGGTTCCCCATAGATCAAAATATATGTTGGTCCCTTCTATGCGCGATTGTATTAAAATATGATCTTCGGTATCGTTTTTAAATTTAAGATCAGGAGAAGGATCGTAAAGAGTGGCGTCCATTCCCACCGGCGGTTCATAATATGACACTCGATAGGAATGATTCCGTCTTTCGGTTATTTCCAATCCGGCTTCAAGAGCCGCTCTGAACATAGTGGTTCCGATCTGGCAAAGACCTCCGCCATATTCCGGTGTCGTTTCATTTTCTTTAATAACCAATTCCGGTTTATAGCCGGTATTTTTATTTACTTCTCCCAACGCTTGCATGGTGGAGAATTCCTCGCCCGGTTTTATCAATAAGCCGTTCATTGATTCGGCGCCTACATAGATATTGTGCACCCTGTTGGCCGGAGAGCCGGCAAAGTTGGAGTGGCCGGTGCCCAAAGTTTCTTCCACTCCCAGGTCATTAATGTTTTCATTGGTATATTCACTTTCCACTTTTTCCACAAATATATTTGCTTTTTTGCTTTTTGCTTTTATAAATGATTCGAGCATATCGGAAACAGTCTTTTCTATGTTTAGCTTTTTGCCGGGCTTTGATTGTCGGAATTCAACCACCTTTTCTTCTTCTATTTCGAATTTGGCATTTTCGGGCTCTTTGTCCGTTTGGGGTGAGATGCTTTCTTCCAGGTAGGAAGAGATCTTTTCCTTGTCCAAAGTCGGTCTTATATTCCCATCCTTTTTTTGAATGGTCAGCCAAGAGGCCATTTGATCTTTGGTTATTTCCCAGCTGTCGATCATTTCTTCTTCCGAAGAGCTTGCGGTTGTTGTTGCTTCTTTTGGATAATTCAGTTTCCAAGGCGAGTTTTTCATTAAATTCTCCGCCTCGGCCACCACCCCGGCGCAATCTTCTTTAAGTATTTCAGGATTCTGTTTGATCGAATTTAGTTTTATTTCTTCTCCGGCTTCCATTCCGGCCAACCTGGATTCCATTTTCCGCAACGCTTCATCATAGTCAAGGACACGGCCGGTGTTGCCTTCTTCTATTTGGAATTCAAATATATCTTGGTTGCCGGTTGTGGTTTTTTCCGCTTTTAAAGAGGCGTTTTTAGCCGGCTTGATATATCGGGAAAATTTTTCTTCAAGTAATTCTTTTATTTTTTTCTTCTCTATATTGTAATCAACCGGAATATTCTTTCCGTTACGCCAAGTTTTGATCTTGGTGATCAGGTTTGTTTGCCAATCATTATTTCTTCCGGTCTTGTAAGCTTTTTCAATTGTATCTTTGACCTCGTATGAATAAACGGTGTAAGCAACATCCGGCCCGAAAGAGGAGACGCTTGGTTCAACTGAAAGTTCGGTGTCTTGATATTTAAATTTTATGCCTTGTTTCCCCAGCTCGGTAATTTTTTTGTTCAATATGGAGGATGCTTCATCTTTTGTTTTTCCGCTTACATCTATATTGCTTATTTTAACTCCGGGATATATTTTATCTTGATATTTATCTTGAGCGTATAAAAGAGTGGCCGAGGCCGCGCCGACCAAAATAAAAAAAACAGCCGCCGGCACAAGCAGCCATTTGATCGCCCCTTTGGTATTTTTTAGTTTTTGTAAAAATTTTACTTTCATCAATCTTTGTTTAAAAGCGCGAAGCGTGCTCGGTTTTGTATAAAATATAAATGGATCTTATTTTTTAAAATAAAGAGCTGTTAAAATTATTCTTGAATATCAAGAATTTCATTTAATATATTCTTGGCCAATATTTTCTCCTCCTTTTCTTCTTGGGACGCCCGGTTTATGGTTAAAATAACATCATCCCCTTTTTTGATATTTTTTGGGAATTCATCAACCGGCCAAGCCAAGTTTTTGCCCGCCTCTTTACTTTCTAATATAACTTTTTCTTTGTCTATTGATCTTACTTTGAATTCTTTTTTCATATTCGAATACGGCAATTCGGCTCGCCTTGAATGGCGGGCGGTTTCGGCTTGAATCGGCGCAATGGCCGAGAAGAGATAAAATTAAAGCTTTTTATTAACATTACATTAATTGTTTTTTAGACGATTGTAAAGACCTATTTTACTTTAACGGGAATATTTTTTTCGTGTTTGATTTTGGTCAATTTTATGGTAAGAATTCCGTTTTCCAGGGTGGCGTCTATATTTTTGCCGTCCACTTCGGCGGGCAGGATAATGGAGCGGGAAAAATAGCCCCAATAGCATTCTTGATAGAGGTAATTTTCCTCTTTTACTTTTTCATCCCGTTCCCTTTTTCCTCTTATGGTCAACATATCATTATTTAATGAAATATCCAGGTCTTCCGGCTTGGCTCCGGCTATGGTGGATTTTATTACTATTTTTTTCGGGGTTTCATAAATATCTATAGCCAATTGGCCCTCTTCACTTATCCAGGATTCTTCTTCACTCTCCTCCTCCGGGGTGGTAAAATTTTTCTCTTCCTGTTCTTTGTTTTCAGAAGAATCCACTTCAATCTCTTCTTTATTTTTTTTCTTGAATTTTTTTAATATACGCATGGCTTTTTATTGTTTATGAATAATTATTGCAATCAAGGATCTTGAGGATCTTTTTTAATTATACAATTTTAGTAAATAATTAGCAAGATTTGGGATGGTTTTATATTTTGTATTTTTGAATATATTTTGAATATATTGATTTTTCCTCTGTTTATTTTTTTCGCCTTTTGATATTTAGTTTAAATTAGCCGTTTAAAAAAATTATCTGTTTGAGCGATAGCGAGTTATAATTTTTTAGGCTAATTTAAACGTGCCGCGAGGCAAATATCAATCAGCGATAAAAAATAAATAGAGGAAAAATGAAAAGAAAAGTATTTGCCTATTTAAAAAACGCCCTTAAGGGCGTTTTTCGGGTGGGGTGTGGGTCTGAGCCGACTCGAACGGCTGACCTCCACGATGTCAACGTGGCGCTCTAACCAACTGAGCTACAGACCCCTGCTCATTTATGATCTGAGATCTGAGATTTATGATTTAAAGTTAATGAATAAATTCAAATCTTCAATCATAAGTCATAAATCACAAATGAGAATGTGGGCATGGGTGGGCTTGAACCACCGACCTCCGCTTTATAAGAGCGGCGCTCTAACCGCCTGAGCTACATGCCCCGTATTCAACTGGCGATAATATACCATTCTTTTTTCTTTTTTTCAAGTAATGCGAATCACAAGGAAAGTTCTTTTATTTTTCTTTGCAGCAAGTCTATAATTTCTTTTTTCGCTTCTTGTATCGGGGCATTTATTTTTAATCTTGTCAGTTTATTGTTCCTTTCCGGAGAATAATCCTTGAACTCTTTTGTTAAGTCGATATTTTTAGCGGAATAAACAATAACGGAAGTGAAAATGTCCCTCTCTTCTTGAGCTTCGTCTCTTTTGCTCGGGTCTTCATAAAAAATGGCGGTTATTTCAGCTCCCGGTATATTGGTTATAAGCTCGTCTATGATATCCGGCAACTCTTCCCCGACGGATCCGGTCTTTATAAAATCTTGTTGCAATAATCCGGACCATATTATTTTATTATCCTTGGTTCCCGATAGTCTGGCCAATACTCTGCCCCACAATTTCAATGTATTGAGTCCTCTGGAACGATAAAGCTCATTCAATATTTCCTCCCTTTTTCCTCCCAATGATATTAATTCCGAGGTGATCTTTAAAACATTGGGAGTTATATCGGCTGTTTTAAAATTTTTGGTTTTATGAATGATGGCCGCCAACAAACAAGTGGCCGCTTCTTCTCCGATCAGGTTTTCTTGTTCTTCCTTGAAGAGGTCAAAAATGATCTCCGCCGTAGAGGCGGCGGTCAATTCCACCAGATTTATTTCTCCAAATTCTTCATTGGCCGAATCGTTATCAATATTGACAATAGGAGTATTATAAAAAAGTTCCGCGTTTTCTTCATATATTTTTCCCAATGATTCCGGATCAGGAGTGTTTAAAGTGATTATAAGGTCATAATTAATATTTGCCGACTCAGAGGTTATGTCCTCGGAGGCAAAAGCGCCCTCTTTGGGGGTTATTAAAAATTTTAAAGAATTTTTCTCCATTTTATATTTAACATGCCTAACTGAAGTGTTGGATAGATCTAAAGAGATTATAAATCTTTTTAGAGAGGACGAAGAAGTGTTTATTCTTTCAAAACCCGGAAGAAAAGAGAATGTTTTAAAAGTTTTTTGAGTAAATGTTTTATTTTCTCCCGGTTGCGTTACTATCTCGTTTTCTTTCCCCATTCCGGAAAAAATGTTCTTTAAAGCCAAAGCCCCGGCAATGGCTTCTCCGTTCTTCTCAGCCGGGAAAGTTATAAGAATATTCTTCGCTTTTTTGATCTGCTCCCAAAATTGCTGGCGGTTGTTTAACATAAGTACTTTATTTTCAAGATGATTTATAAGAAGAGTGTAGTATAATTAAAGTTCCGTTTTTCAAAGTTGCCTTCGGCGGTAATAACTTGGTATTTGCGGGGAAAATAAAGACAATAGCAACGGCAATAAGCAACAGTTTATTAATATATCCAAAGTTAACAACGGTGTCAAGGTTGATTTTAAAACATTTTTTTGTTAACCTGCCTATTATGAAAACGGAAATGGAAAAAAATTATGATCCGGCGAAATATGAGGATCATATTTATAATAAATGGGAGAATTCCGGTTATTTTAATCCGGATAATTTGAATTTACCAAAAGACGCTCCCGGCTATTCCATTGTCATGCCCCCGCCGAACGTGACCGGCCATCTTCATATGGGGCATGCCAGCATGTTGGCTTATCAAGACAATTTGATCAGGTTTTATCGAATGCGGGGCTACCGGACGGTTTGGATACCCGGAACCGATCATGCCGCCATAGCCACTCAAGCCAAAGTGGAAAAAAAGATATTGGAAGAAGAGGGCTTGACCAGGCATGACCTGGGAAGAGAGAAGTTTTTGCAAAGAGTGGAACAATTCGCCTCCGATTCTCATGATAATATTGTCAACCAGATCAGAAAAATGGGCAGTTCTTGCGATTGGAGCCGGGAAGCTTACACTTTGGACGAGATCAGGACCAAAACGGTTCGCTTGATTTTTAAGGCCATGTATGAGGACGGCCTTATTTATCAAGGAGAAAGGATAGTTAATTGGTGTCCCAGGTGCCATTCCACGCTTTCGGATGATGAAGTGGAATATCACCCCCGGCAAGCCAAGTTATATACTTTTAAATATAGTCATGATTTCCCCATAGAAATAGCCACTACCAGGCCGGAGACCAAATTGGGAGATACCGCCGTGGCGGTTCATCCGGATGATGAAAGGTATAAAGATTATATCGGACAGACTTTTAAAGTCGAGTTTTTGGGAGTGCCTTTAAATATTAAAGTGATCGCGGATAAGACCATTGATAGCGATTTCGGAACCGGCGCTTTGGGAGTTACTCCGGCCCATTCGCAAGCGGATTGGGAGCTGGCCGAAAAACACGGCCTGGAAATGACAAGAGTGATCGATAAGGATGGTCGTATCCGGGAGGGATTCGGCGAGTTTTCCGGATTAACAACCGAGGAAGCGAAAAAAGCTATCGCCGAAAAGCTTAAGAGTCTTGGCTTGTTAAAGAAAGAAGAAGATCTGGAAAATAATATTTCCGCTTGTTACAGGTGTGACACTCCGATAGAACCGATACCCAGCGTGCAATGGTTTCTCGGAGTCAATCGACAGATTCCCAAGCTGGGCCGTTCCATTAAAGAATTGTGCCAAGAAGCGGTCAAAAAAGGAGTTTTCGGGCGCGACAAGATAAGGATCATTCCAGAGAGATTTGAAAAACATTATTTCCATTGGATAGATAATTTGCGTGATTGGTGTATCAGCCGGCAGATCTGGTACGGGCATCGAGTGCCGGTCTGGTACAGGGGCGAAGAAAAATATGCGGGAGTGGAAGAGCCGTTGGAAGATGGCTGGGAGCAGGATAAAGACACTTTGGACACTTGGTTTTCTTCCGGATTATGGACTTTTTCCACTATGGCTTCCCGGCCGGAAGATGTTAAGTTCGAGGATGGTAAGATCGTTATAGACAATGAGGATTTTAAGCATTTCCATCCCACCGGTGTATTGGAAACCGGTTATGACATCCTTTTTTTCTGGGTGGCCAGAATGATCATTATGACCACTTATGCGATGGAAGACATACCTTTTTATGATGTTTATTTGCAAGGATTGATCAGGGATGGCCAAGGAAAAAAGATGAGTAAATCCAAAGGCAACGTGCTCGACCCCTTAGAGGTTATTCAAAAACACGGAGCCGATGCCGTAAGACTGTCTTTGTTAATAGGTTCCACTCCGGGGCAAGATCTGTGTTTGGGAGATGAAAAAGTGGCCGGATTCCAAAAATTCGTGAATAAATTATGGAATATCAGCCGGTTCATATTAAGCAAAGCGGATCCGGATACAACCGGCGACTTGGAAAATTTTTCCTCCTCCGATCTTACTTTGGCTGATAAATGGATATTAAAGAAATTCAATGAATTGACCGAAGAAGCGGCTCGGGATATAAAACAATATAAATTCTCTCAAGCCGGAGAAAAAATTAAGCATTACACCTGGGAAGAGTTGGCCGATTGGTATTTGGAAATAACCAAATTTGAAAATAAAGGACCTAAAAATGAGATACTTTTATATATTTTGAACAATTTATTAAAGATGTGGCATCCGTTCATTCCGTTTGTTACCGAGACTATTTGGCAAAAATACAATGACAGTTTATTGATATCGGAAAATTGGGCGGAAAGTGCTATAATATTAAACAAAGAAGATGAGGAGCAAGCGGAAGAATTTGAAGCGGTACGCAGTGTTATCGGAGCTATTCGAAATATCCGGGCGGAGAATAATATCGAACCGGGTAAAAAATTGGATGTGGTGATCGGCGCCGGCGAACACATCAATGTCCTTCAAGACAACCGAATCCTTATAGAAAATATGCGCACCGGTGTTAAGGAGTTGCAAATAGAGAAAGAAGTGGAGAAGCAATCCGACGCCGTGTATGTTGCCGCCGGAGAGATGGAGATCTATTTACTCGGAGCGGTTGACAAAGACAAGGAACGGGAAAGGATGAATAAGGAAGTAACCGAACTGGAAAAGTGGAAAGAAAACATTGAACAAAGATTGAATAATAAAGAGTTTGTCAACAAAGCGCCCGAACAGGTGGTTAATAAAGAGAAAGAAAAGTTAGAAGAAATAAATACCGAATTAAGTAACCTTAAAAGCCAGTTGGAAAATTTGGGTTGATATATTTGGATATACGATAGATATACAGTTGATATACGGTGGATATATGGTAGATATAAGATTGTTTGGTTCTATTTAAAAATATTTATATTTATTTACATTGTGAAGCTGCTAAATGATTTAGCAATGTAGCAATGGAACAATAAAGACATGGAAGAAATATTACAATTATCATTTATCGGTAACACCGTTTGGGAGTGGCTTATCGGAGCCGGTGTTTTCGGCGTTGTTTTATTGGTCCTGTATGTGTTTAAATGGTTAATTTTATATCGGCTTCACAAGTTGGCGGAAAAAACGAATACCGATGTTGACGACTTGATCATAGAAAGCATAAAAGTCGTCCATTGGCCTTTTTATATTTTGGCGTCCTTTTTTATCGGAATTAAATTCATAAGCGTTCCGGAAATAATATATAAAATATCGTATTATGCATTACTGATAGCGATAGTTTATTATGCGGTAAGATCTTTGGAAAAATTCATTGATTGGAGCATTAACAAGATCACAAAAACCGAACAAGAGGATCTGGAGGAAGGAAAAGAAGGTGAAGTTCCGGAACAAGCCGGAATTGTGAAGTTGATGGCCACTTTGGCCAAAGTAGCTCTGTGGGCCGGAGCCATCGCCCTGCTTTTGGCCAACATGGGATATGATATCACTTCCTTGGTGGCCGGTTTGGGGATCGGCGGTATCGCCATCGCTTTGGCGGTGCAGAATCTGTTGGGAGACCTGTTCAGTTCTTTATCCATTTATTTGGATAAGCCTTTCCGACCCGGAGATTTCATTAATGTGGGAAGCAATTACGGAACTGTAAAACATGTGGGCATCAAAACCACCCGCATAGAAACTTTGCAAGGAGAAGAGCTGATAGTATCCAACTCCCAACTAACATCTTCGGAAGTAAAGAATTTCGGAGTAATGGAGTATAGAAGAATACCCTTTACCGTGGGCGTGGTTTACGGAACCGAGAAAGAGAAATTGAAAAAAATACCGGACATGATCAAAGAGGTGATAAATAGAGAACAGAATATCGAGGTGGAAAGGGTTCATTTTAAATCTTTTGGAGATTACAGTCTTGTTTTCGAAGCCGTCTATTATGTGCAAACGGCCGATTATATAGAATATATGGACATTCAAGAACGGATCAATTTGGGAATAGTGGAAAAATTTGAACAAGAAAAAATAGAAATGGCCTTCCCGACCCAGACTGTTTA
>CAZEHL010000020.1:0-10549 GCA_964512155.1 uncultured Gammaproteobacteria bacterium
ATTACATAATCTGTTACCGGCAGAGTCCTCATCCGAGAGACTCTGCCGCGACGAAAGTCCTTTTTTGAAATTTGCCTTGACAAATTTCCTATTTTTTGCTATATTAATGAATCAATAAAAACCGAAAAAAGGAGGAGAGAAATGAGTGTTGACACAAAGGAAACCCCGTTCTTTATTTGCTCAAACGGTTGTAAGGGCACAACTTTTTATCAAGATGGCACGTGTGAAATAACACGGCATTTTTCGGAAGAAGGCAAGAAACTGGAAAGCGATGATAATTACGGATTTACGCCAAAAACCGAAATGAAATGCCGCAGGTGCGATGCTGTGGCCATCAGAAAAACCAAAAGAGTAACTGTAACAACGATCATCGAATAAGTCCTGGGAGGTTCTCGAATAATGAGATCCTCCTTTTTATTTTTTCGTCGCGACAGAATCTCCGTTAGGGACTCTGTCGAAAATGCTATCATTACTTAAATACTACCATTCGGCTTGTATTGAATCAACCTTAAATAAAGACATCTATAGAGCATGCCTCCGGAGAAATCTCTGTAGGTAAAAGAAAAGCGCTTCTGTATATTACACAATCTGTTACCGGCAGAGTCCTCATCCGAGAGACTCTGCCGCGACGAATCGTCGACATTGACAGGAGCAGAAAAACTGCTATACTATTTGCTTAGGAACTTAAAAATACTGATAAATCCGAACCTTAACCAAGGAGGTAGCAATGATAAACAAAGAAGATATGAAGCCAGGATTGCTGGTATGGTGGTCAGCCGAGCGTTACATGAATGCATGGTCTTGTCCTGCCATTGTTACAGAAGTTGAAGATGAATGGTTCAGAGTGCGTAGCCTTGATGACTTTAAAGAGATAGATTTGGACAAGGATGTCCGAACTTCGGAAATGAGACTATGCACACTGGACGAAGTGAAGGACTACTTCAAAAAACGCAAGCGTGGCCTTGAGGATGCTGTGACCGAAAAGACCAGAGCACTCGAGGACGCCCAGGACAAGCTGGCTGAATATGAAAAAAAGACCGAGGACTTTCTCAAGACAATTTAATCTAATCATCCGGTAACATACCCCGAGTTAAATTATCGCTCGGGGTATTATTTTGAAAAATTGAAGATTATTTATTTTTTTCTTTTACGGAGCCAGATATACAGTGTTATCGGATGTAGCGACGAACTATACAATTTTACGGACGGAATATCACCGTTCTTTTTTATTTACACAAATTTTTAAAATACTATAATACAAATCGCTATTTCCGATAACTCGTTATTATGCGAACATTTTACGGATAAATAACAATTGTTTGATGGTTATCCGTATCAATGATAAGGTATAATTAATTATTTATATTATAGAAAAAACATTCTTACTATGCAAAAAATTTTAGCTAAAACTGAGAGAAAATTGCGTATAAGAAATTACGGTTCCCAAACCATAAAAAGTCTTTTATGAAATATTTTTTTATACTGGGAAAGAACAAGGAATTGTCTTTGGCCGAATTATGCTCTGTTTTTGGTTATCAAAATCTAAAATATAACGGCGGTGATGCCGCTTTTTTGGAAAGCAAAGAGCGAATAAACGCCGATGAGACCATACAACGGTTGGGCGGAACAATTAAAATAGGAATAGTTAAAGAAAAAAGCGATATTGAAAACAAGAAAGAAGCAGAAGATAAGATAACCGATATTATTCTTTCCAAAGGCGAAAATTTCGAAGGCAAATTCAAGTTCGGAATTTCCCAATACGGCAAAAAAAGGATGATCGACCCCGGGAAGGTCGGCATGGAAATAAAAAACACTCTCAAGGACAGGAACATAAGCTCCAGAATGGTAACCGGCCGGGACAAGAATCTATCCAGCGTAATAGTGGAGCAAAACAAATTAATAGGCAGGGGGGTAGAGGTAGTTTTAATGAAAAAAGATGGCGAAATACTGATCGGAGAAACCCTGGCCGTGCAACCCTTTAAAGAGCTGTCCCGGCGGGATTACGGCCGGCCGGCTCGAGACGACTATTCCGGGATGTTGCCTCCCAAGCTGGCCCAGATCATGATCAACCTGGGAGGCCGGGGCAACAAGCGCATTTTCGACCCTTTCTGCGGATCCGGTACCGTTCTCTCCGAAGCTCTTCTTATGGGGTACAGGGATATTTTGGGTAATGATATAAGCTCCAAAGCCGTTAAAGATACCGCCCAAAATTTAAAATGGACGACGGAAAAATACAATATCCCGGATTATAATCTTTCCCTTTTCAACCGAGACGCTTCCGAGGCATCCGAGTTCATTGAAAAAGATTACCCGGATCTGATAGTGACCGAAACCTACCTGGGCCCGTCCAGAGGGAGAATAAATGTTCAAAAAACGGCTCCCCAGCTATCATCCCTTTATTCCAAATGCCTGGCCGAGCTGGCCAAAATATTAAAAAAGAAAGGGAGAATAGTGATGGCCTGGCCCATATTCTATCCGGAGAATCCGGATAAAAGAACTTTCCTTAATCCGGATATTTCCGAATTGAAAATAATTCCTCCTCTTCCTTCCGAATTAAAGATAGAAAGCAACACGCAATCGCCCGAAAGGAGATCTATTGTCTACGGACGAGCTAATCAAAAGGTGTGGCGGGAAATTATAATATTGAAAAAATAAATCTACTCTTGTGGATATTAAAATTATTTCTAATATTAAAATAAAAATAATCTATTGACTATTAAACTCTACAGGCGTATGATTTTTTTATAGTTCTCTGATCAAGAAACTTTTAAAAAGAGGGAGGGGTATGTCTCAAAAAATCAAGGATCTTTTTTACAACTTCGGTATCTACATCACTGATTACTTGCTAAAAGGAAAACAAAAACGGGAGAAAAAAATGCATTTCTAAAAAATCAAGAGGCGACTGCGGTCGCCTCTTTTTAAATATAGAAAAATATTATAAGATAAGAAAATACTTTTAACTACCGCCGTTATGGATCATTATTCTGCCTCGCTTTCCAATGCTCAAGTGTTGCTTATTAGTTGCCGGGACCGGAAAGGATTGATCAGCCACATTAGCCGCGTGCTATATGAGAATGACTTAAATATTATAAGTAATCGGGAATTCGTGGACTCGGAAAAGAACCGCTTTTATATGAGAACGGAATTTACCGGCATTATCCGGGATAAAAGATCTTTTTTAAAAGGAATAAAAGAAAACCTTCCTTCGGACGCCAATGTTAAACTCCCGGACAACAAAAAGAAAAAAGTGGTCGTCCTGGCCACCAAAGAGCACCATTGCTTGGCCGAACTATTGATCAGGAATTTCTACTCCGACCTTAACATCAACATTCAGGCGGTGATAAGCAACCATAATAAACTGGAGGATTTTGTTAATAAATTCCATATCCCCTATCACTTTCTCTCTCATGAAGGAAAAACCAAAAAAGAACACGAACAAGAAATAAACCGGATATTAACCGGCTATGAATTTGATTACTTGATCTTGGCCAAATACATGAGGATACTCTCGCCGGAATTCGTACAAGACCTGGCGGAAAAGATCATCAACATCCACCACTCCTTTTTGCCGGCTTTTGCCGGAGCTAACCCCTACCATCAAGCCTATCAACGGGGGGTAAAGATCATCGGAGCCACCGCCCACTTTGTTACCTCCGAATTGGATCAGGGCCCTATTATCGTCCAAGATACTAAGAATATAGATCACACCTATGAAGTAAACGATATAAAACGAGCCGGCCGAGACATGGAAACATTAACCCTAATGAAGGCCATTCAATTGGTTACCGAAGACCGGGTATTTGTGAACGGCAATAAAACCATTATCTTCTCCTAAACAACAAAGCAAAACCGAACGGTTATTTATTATGCAAAAAGTGGCAAACATCTCCGTCTTGAACAACGTATTCTTTGCCTTCCAGTCTTATCAATCCTTTCTCTTTAGCCGGTTGCTCCCCGCCGTTCTCCACAAAATCCTTCCAATTTATCACTTCCGCCCGAATAAACCCTTGCCTGATATCGGTATGGATCTCGCCGGCCGCTTCCGGAGCGGTCGCTCCCTTTTTAACCGTCCAAGCGCGCGTTTCTTGGGGGCCGGAGGTAAAAAAGGTTATTAAACCCAGCAAATCATAAGAAGCTCGTATCAATTTATCCACCCCGCTTCTGTCCAAGCCCAGCTCTTGAATGTATTCGGCCTGTTCTTCTTCCGGCAATCCGGCCAACTCTTCTTCCATTTTAATATTCAATTTTAAAATATTTTCCGCCCATCCTCCGACATCATCGCTTCGATGCGCATCATCGACATTCAATACATAAAGCATGGGTTTGGCTGTCAATAAATTTAATTCTTTGATGGTTTTTTGATCATCTTCTTCCAAGCCCATTTCTCGAACAGGAGTGCCGGCCTCCAAATTATTTTTGATCTTTTCCAGTAATTCTTTCAATCGTATCGCCTCTTTGTCTCCGCTTTTAGTATCCTTGCCGGCTTTGGCCAACCTTTTCTCTACAGTGGCCAAGTCGGCGAGCATCAATTCAGTATCAATGGTCTCTTTATCTCCTTCCGGGTCTATCTTGTTATCCACGTGGAACACATTGGCATCCTTAAAGTCCCGGACCACTTCGCAAATAGCATCGCACTCTCTGATATTGGCCAGGAATTGATTGCCCAATCCTTCGCCTTGATTGGCTCCTTTAACTAAACCGGCTATATCCACAAATTCGATGGTAGTGGGGGTGATGGCGGCCGGTTTGGATATCTCCGCCAACTTGTCCAAACGTTCATCCGGAACTTTAACCACTCCCACGTTGGGATCGATAGTACAGAAAGGGTAGTTGGAGGCTTCGATCTGTTTTTTGGTTAGAATGTTGAATAAAGTGGACTTGCCCACATTCGGCAAACCGACTATTCCGATGGATAAAGACATAATATACAAAAGTCAAAAGTCAAAATGCAAAAATCAAATAAATAATATTAACAATATATCAATTTTTATTTTTTATTACCATCCCCTTTTCTTAAATTATTTTTTCTCTTTCCGACATAAACTTACATAAAAAGCGGGCAGGACTATCAAATTCAACAAAGTGGCGAACAGCAGGCCAAAGATGATGGCCAAGCTCATCCCCACCCACATCTCATTGGCGAATATCAAAGGGAATACGCCGGCTATAGTGGTGAGAGTGGTTAAAAAAATGGGCTGCATTCTGGATATGCCGCCGTCCACAATAGCTTCATAGAACTCCAGGCCGTCATCAATGTTTCGGTTTATTTTATCCACCAATACAATGGCGTCATTGACCACAATACCGGACAAGGCCACCAGTCCGATAAATACCGGAAAAGAAAAAGGCTGGCCCATTATGAACAAACCGAAAACCACTCCGATAATAGCCAAAGGTAGGGTAAACAAAATAATGAACGGTTGCCGAAAAGAATTGAATTGCAAAATCAAAATGGCGGCGATCAAAATAACCGCCACGATCATGGAGTAAAACAATTCTTGGAAAGAAGCGGTTATATCCTCGGTTTCGCCTCCCACTTCTATACTGAAATTATCCGGTTTGGCAATATTTTCTTTTTCTTGGTTAAACTCTTGAACAATATTTTGCAAGTCGGCGCCGGTTGCGGTGTCGGCGGTAACGGTAACTATCCGGCTGCCGTCTCGATGAGCGATGGACAACAAAGACGGTTCAATATTTAAAGACGCCACTTGGGAAACATCAATGGTATTGCCGGCCGGAGTGGCTATATCCAATTCTTTCAGATCATTGATATCGGATAATTCTCCTTGTTGATATTTAACCGTAATATCAACATCCTCTTCTTCTCCGGAGACATTAATATCTCCGGCTCCGACCCCGTAAATAGCGCTTCTTAAAGTTTGGGCCACTGTTCGAGTATCCAAACCATATATACCGGCCCTTTCTTTATCAACCGTGAACACTATTTCGCCGGTTGCCTCTTGTATGTTGTTATCAACATTAACAACGTCTTCTCTGTTTTTAAAATAATCGGTTATAAACTCCCCTATACGGGTCAATTCTTGAATATCATCCCCGAAAACACGCACTTCCACCGGCGATCCGGTGGGCGGTCCGGCGCTTAACTCCTCTACTGTTACCTCGGCCTCGGAAATATTCTTAACTTTTTCCCGAAAATCGGAAGCCACTTCGTAGCTGAGCCTGTCCCGATCGTCCTCATCCACCAGGTTGACCCGAATGCCGGCCAAATGCTCGCCGGCCGACCCTCCGCCTCCGACTCCCAGGGAAATTGATTGCCCCAAATTGGTAACATAATTATCCAACTCCGGAATACGGGCCGCTTTTTCTTCTATTTTCTCGGTCACTTGTCTGGTTTTATCCAAAGTAGTTCCGGGGGGCAACTCGATGTTAACGGCAAAATAACCCACATCCACTGCCGGAAACAATTGGGTTTTCATCAAGCCGGACACCGGCACGGCCACAGCTCCGAAAAACAAGATCCATAAAAAAGATATCAAAGCTATTCTTCTTTTCCGAAAAGGCAATATTTTATTTAAATGCTTTCTATATATTACATACAATTTGTTCATCTGTTTTCCGACAAAAACATGCCTCCTTTTGTTCCTTTGGCCTTTGCCATTACCTTGTTTGGTTTTAATGAATCTATGAGCCAAGGTGGGGATCACGATAATAGCCATAAACAAAGAAGAGAGCAGGGCGGTGGAAACGGTCTTGGGAATGATGGATAAATATTCTCCCAAGATACCGGAAACCAAAAGCATGGGCACAAAAGCGGAAACGGTGGTTAGGGTGCCGGCGATAATGGGCCATTTAAAAGTCCAAACAGAAAGCAGGGCGGCCTGGTAAAGATTCCGCCCGTGCCGGGATACATATTCATTGATCCCTTCAATGATAATAATGGAATTGTCCACCATCAGCCCCAGGCCCAAAACCAAGGCATACAAGACCATATTATTCAAAGTCATTCCCATACTTTTGAGAACGGCGAAAGTTATTAAAAAGGCCAAAGGAATGGAAATGGCGGTGATCAAAGCCCCTCGAAAACTTAAGATAACCAAAAGGATTATGGCTATAAGGACAAAGGTCTGCAGACCGCTCATCCCCAAGGTGGACAAGCTGTCGCGCACAGTCTTTGACTCATCCGTGGTCTTTTGGATGGTCAGATCCAAAGGCAACTCTCCTCGGCCGGATTCGTTCTTCTCCACCAAAGAATTGGCCTCATCGGTTATATCCACGATGTTGGCGCCAGTCTTTTTAAATACTTGGAGTGAAATGGCATTTTGAGGATCTGTCCCCGGATAACCGACATGGGACTCGCTTTGCTTCTCTTTTAATACATCCTTGATCTCGGCCACCTCTTTTAAATAAACCGGAGAATCCTTGTAAGAAGCCACCACCACATCGCCCAACTGTTCGGCTTTTTCATACCGGCCGGCGACTCGAATATTATAATTAAAACCGTCCATTTCAACATCTCCCACCGGCAACCCTATGTTACTCTCTTGAATGGCGGTAACCGCTTCATTAAGAGTGATGTTGAAATGCTCCATTTTCACCGGATCCGCCAACACTTGGAATTCTCTATCCCTGCCGCCAACCACCTCCACCTTGGAAACACCGGAAATATTATCCAATTCATCCTTTAAGTCGTCGGCGTATTTTTTTAATTGTCTATCCGAATAATCTCCGGATAAAGAATAGGTCAAGATCGGAATTTCATTGATACTGATCTCGGTAACCCTCGGAGTTTCGGCGTCTTCCGGCAAAAAAGACTCGGCTTCATCCACCGCCCGCCTAAGGTCATTCATGCTTTGATCCAGATCGGCCGAGGCTTCAAATTCCACAAAAATGCTGGACAAGCCTTCCCGGGAAGTGGATTGGTACTGTTTTACATTATCTACATTCTCTATTTCACTCTCTATTTCATTCGTTACCAACTCTTCAGTGTCTGACGGACTGGAACCGGAAAAAGCGGTGGTGACAGTGGCGTAAGGAATGGTTACTTCCGGCTCCGCCTCCCTGGGAAGGGTCATTAAAGAAAAAGACCCCAAGACTATAACCGCGATTATAATAAGGTAAGTAAAACGGTATTTGCGGATAAAAAAGCCGGCCAACCCGGACTCTTCCTTTTTGACCGCTTTGTCGAATTTATTTTTGAGAAATTCCTTAAAGTCCATAAGACTAAAAACAAAAAATCATTAAACGCTTTCAAGCTACCTATTTTTCCTTATTTATTTTTGTTCGCTGATTGATATTTGCCTCGCGGCACGTTTAAATTAGCCTAAAAAATTATAACTCGCTACCGCTCAAACAGATAATTTTTTTAAACGGCTAATTTAAACTAAATATCAAAAGGCGAACAAAAATAAATAAGAAAACAAAGCACTTAAAAATATAAAAATCAATCCAATATCTTGATCTCTTCTCCATCTTCTATTAATTTCGCTCCTTCGGTTACCACCAAATCACCGGCCTTTAACCCTTGTGTTACTTCAATGGAAGAGTCTCGGGTATCCCCGGTTTCCACTGCCACCTTTTTGGCCGCTTGACGGCCATCACGTTCACGGACCACAAAAACGAAACTTTCTTGCTGATCGATCATGACCGCTTTCAAGGGAACAAGAAAAACGGCTTGTTCTTTTTCTTTTCCGGTTAAAGGAATATCTATTTCCACCGTTGTTCCCGGAATTAAAGAATCGCCCATTTCTTCTTCAGATATATCCATTTTTATCTTTACTTTCCGGACTTCAGAGTCAACTGTCGGGTTAATAGCGGTTATCTTGCCGGCAATATCGCCGTTGATAACAACCTCGTCTCCGATGTTTACATACATGGCATCCAAGGGGCTTAAATAGGCTTCCGCTTTTATTTGATCAGCTCCTGTCAAACGGGCTAAGGTCTGTTCCGGCCCCACTCGATCGCCTTCTTCCACTTCTTTTTCCTTTACCTGTCCGGAGATCGGCGCTTCAATAGTTAAATCCCTGAGTTGTTTTTGGATTTTTCGCAAATTCCCTTCTATAGTATCTATTTGATTTTCAGCTGATACTATCTGCTGTCTTTGTTGTTGTTTGTTGCTCCTTAAAGAAACCTTGGCGTTTTCATAAGAAAGCCGGGAAGAAGCAAGTTTATTTTCGGCATCTTCCACTCTCTTTTGAGCGGACCGAACAGATCCTTCCAAAGAATCCAATCTGTTTTCTTTTTCGGTTTGTACATTCTCCAGTTCATTCAACCGCGAATCAACCGTCCCTTTTGTTTCCACCACTTGGGAGTGAAGAGAGTTGAATGCACTCTTTTGTTCATTTAACATTTGTTCTGTAAAAGAGTCATCGGTTATGGTCTTTTCCAATACTTCCATCATCTTATCGGCCAGCTCCTCGCTTGCTTGCAAAACATCTATCAACTCTTCCAATCTCTTTTCTATATTCTTTTCATCTACCTCCGCCTCTTCCAATTCATTCTTTTCCTTTTTTAGGTCTTCATACAAATTCTCTGTTTCCCTGAGAACCTGAGAGCTCTTGGCTGATAATAAATACGGTTTCAATCCTTCCAATCGGGGTCCTTGATCAACATTTAAGATATAATTTACATCATCCAATACTTTTTTAATAAACCCGATATGTCGGCCAAAGGATAAAACAGCGCTTTGCTTGGCATCGCTTATCTTTTTTTCTTGGGTTTCCTTGGTGTTGGCCAATTCTGTCTCGGTATTATCTAATTCCACTTGGGCGCTTTCCACTCCTGATCGGGCCGATTCCATTGATTGCTCGGCTTCACCCACCCCGCTTTCAGCCTCTTCTATGGCCAATCGAGCCGATTCTTTGGTTTCGTTCAAATCTTTGGCACGATTTTCTTTTTCCATTAAAGTATTTTCATACTCCAATTGAATATCCTCGTTGGACAGCTCGATCAAAACATCTCCCTTGGAGACAGGATCTCCTTCTTTAAAATTAACTTTTTGAACAGTGCCGGAAACCAAACTTGTCACTCCGGTTTCGACATCGGCGATCATCTTCCCCATAACGCTTACAGCTTCGGTTGCTTGCTTGTCCGCGGAAACTTCGCTCACTTCCACCTGTGGAATATTTTGGTCATTATCGATGTTATCTTCTTCAGGGGCGCCGTTTTCAACAGGACTTTGATAAAGATCCACTATACCGAAATATTCGGCTCCGGCATAAAAAAATCCTCCCAAAAGCAGGATTGCTAAAAAAATTATCGCTTTATACGTATTTTTTTTGCCTTTATTCGAACCCGTCGGCTTATTGCCGTTTTGGCGTAAAAACTCTTCTTGCGTCATATTTATTTTTAATTTATTCTCTATTGATATTATATTTTCTTTCCTCTATAATGACCGTGTAAGGAATGAAATAAATCAAGTTTTATATTATCCTAAAGAAATAAAATGAATTTAAAAAACAATAGAACATATTAAAACAAACCCCTGCATTCGTCAAGACACAAATATTATCAATAATTAAATATACTATGGAGGATATAATTCAAAGAATAATTACTTTGGTAAAAAAGAAAATGCAAGAACAAGGCGCCT
>CAZEHL010000020.1:10649-14135 GCA_964512155.1 uncultured Gammaproteobacteria bacterium
ATAATTCAAAGAATAATTACTTTGGTAAAAAAGAAAATGCAAGAACAAGGCGCCTATGATCGGGATGCTTACAAAAGCTTGGTGGAAGAAAGTGTTGAATATTACAAAGTAAAAGGAGAAATAACCGAAGATGACAACATCGAATTCATTGAAGATAGGTTAATGGAAATGTGGCCCTCGATACAAGAAAGCATCTCCCAAAAATATTGAACAATAAGACAATAAAGCATTGTTACTTATTTATCAATAAAGGATGTTAATTATATTCCGCATTCTTGCGATATGGATCGGTTTAAATGTATCACACTACAGTGTGATACATTTAGATCAACAAAAAAGAAGGAGTTTTCTCCTTCTTTTTTATACCGCTTAAGTCGCAAAAATTTATTCACTTAATTTTTTATGGCATAACCACCAATCCATGCATTCATATTCACCTTGACCGGCTTGAGCCATTCTTTCGCGAGCGGAATCAACATCCTTGGGAGGAGGTATTATAACATTACCCTTAATAATTCCATTATTCGGCCAATCAGCGGGCATAGCCACCTTGTTCTTGTCCGATATCTGCATAGCTTTGACTATCCTGACTATTTCATCCATATTCCTGCCCAGCTCTTGAGGGTAATATAAAATAGTTCTGATATTGGCCTCTCCATCAACTACGAATACCGCCCGAACGGTATTACTTCCTTTACCGGGATGGATTATACCCAATTTCTCAGCCACTGAACCGTTGTCGGCTATAATGGGAAATTGGATCTCTGTTCCCAAGTTTTCTTTTATCCATTCTTCCCATTTAATATGAGAAAATATCTGGTCCACGCTCATACCGATGAGACCACAATTCAATTGCTTAAATTCTTCATACTTATTCTGAAAAGCCACGAATTCAGTGGTACACACCGGAGTAAAATCAGCCGGATGACTGAAAAGAACGAACCACTTACCGGCAAAATAACCGGGCAACTCTACTTCTCCCCTGGTTGTAGTCACTGTCATAGAGGGAAATTTATCCCCCAAGAGAGGCATTCCTTTTTCTTGATTTTTGTCTTGAGGATTGTTTTCTTTTTCCATAAGTTTAAGAAATTATAATTAATATATAAATCATTAAATAAAAATTCATTTGGAATATCAGTTCTATATAATATTACGCATATAAATACAATTCATTTTACATATTTTTTTTGAATGAAACAAATTTACTGTTTTTAATAAAAAAATGTATCACACTATAGTGTGATACATTTAAACCAATAGAAGAAGGGGGGCTCTTCCTTTTTCGTTCTACACTTTGATGACCACCGGCAAAACCATGGGTCTGCGGTTGCTTTTGTCGTACAAATATTGGCCGATCTCATCCCTTATTTTGTTCTTAATATGATCCACATCAGCCGGAGTGGAAGAATTATTGTCTTGAACCAATTTCTTTACTTTCATCCTGGTACTTTCAATCAATTCCCGGCTTTCTTTCATATAAACAAAACCGCGGGAAATAATATCCGGATTACCGATGGAGTTACCGGTCCTGGAATTGATGGTGGCGATAATAACTATCATCCCGTCCGCCGCCATAACTTGCCTGTCGCGCAATACGATATGGGAAACATCCCCCACTCCCAGGCCGTCCACCATTACATAGTCGGAAGGAACTCTTTTATCGGTTAAAACGCCGACAGATTCGCCTTGGTCGTTTTTAGAGAATTCGACCACTTGTCCGTTATCGGCCACAAATACTTTTTTGGCCTCTATGCCCACATTTTTAGCCAACTCGGCTTGAGCTTTCAACAAATAATGATTCCCTTCGATCGGCATCAAATATTCCGGTTGCAACAATCTCAGCATCAATTTGATATCCTCTTGTTTGGCGTGTCCGCCGGCATGAACATCCATCATTTCATAATGAATGATATGAGCTCCTTGCCTGGTGATTATATCCTTTAAGTTCTGAATGCTTCTTTCGTTTCCCGGAATAACCGAGGAGGAAAAAATTACCGTATCTCCTTGTTTTAAGCTAACCGTTCTATGCTCCCTGTTTACCACTTTGGTCAAAAAGGCGTTGCTTTCCCCTTGAACGCCGGTGCCGACAACTATCACTTTGTCATCCGGTAAACGCTTAAACTCTTTATCCTCCACCAATAGCTTGGGATTGAATTTTAAATATCCGATCTCCTTGGCCAGCTGGACATTGTCATTCATGCTTCTGCCTTGCAGATATATTTTTCGGCCGTGTATGGCCGCCAGATCAAATATTTTTTGGATACGGCTTAACTGGGAAGCAAAAGTGCCCAAAATAACCCGCCCATCCACTTTTTCAAATATTTCACCCAGCTCGTCCCCGATAACCGACTCGGAAACTTGATGTCCCGGATCAACGGCGTCAGTGGAGTCGCTCATCAATAATTTTATCCCTTTGGCTCCCACTTGAGCTATTCTATTCAAGTCGGTCGGCTTGTCATTCACCGGCGCATAATCGATCTTATAATCACCGGTGTGCATAACCCTGCCGAAAGGAGTGTCCACAATAGGGGCGTAACAATCGGGGATGGAGTGGTTCATTTTCAAAAACTCCACTCTAAAAGAATTTCCCAGTCTAATAACCGACTCTTCATTTATGCTCTGCAAATGAAGCTCCGGGCATTGTTTATATTCCCGGCACTTTCTTTTTATCATGTTAGTGGCAAGACCTCCTCCGAAAATGGGAGGATTGCCCAACTCATTGATCAAATAGGGAATGGCGCCGGTATGATCATAGTGGCCGTGGGTAATTATTACTCCTTTGATCCAATCCTCCTTGCCCCTTAAATAACTGATATTGGGAATAACGCAATCAATGCCCGGCATATTCTCTTCCGGAAATTGCAATCCCATATCAATTATTATGATCTCTTTATTGCACTCCAAAAGAGTCATATTGCGGCCCACTTCTTCCAGTCCTCCCAAAACAATAACCTTTAAGTTATTGCTGTCTTTGGAACCGAAGTATTTTTTTACCACTCCTTGTTTACCGCTTTTGGAAAAACTATTCTTTCTTTGATAGCTTCCGCTCTTCCGCTTAACCTGTTGAGGTGCGGAAGAATTTTTGCCGGCTTCGGAGCGATCGGCAAAATCTTTTTTGCCGTCATCCTTTTTTTGTTTTCTGTACTTGTTTGGTTGATAATTTGTTATCAAATTCATGTTCTTTCTTTTTGATCACTGATCATTCAATACCTAAAAATATAGCCAAAATATTAAAACTTAATATATGATAATATTCGGCTTTTTTCTTGTGTTGGCCTCTGAAAGAGAGTGCATTTTAGAGGCGCAAATTGAAAATAGATCAGAGATCCAAATTCTTAATTATTAAATAAAATGAGAATTTTAGTTCGAATTTTAAAATTCGAATTTCAAATTTCTTTTATGTGGGGGCGGAGGGATTTGAACCCTCACGACACGAATGCCACTAGCTCCTGAAGCTAGCGCGTCTACCAGTTCCGCCACACCCCC
>CAZEHL010000020.1:14235-18118 GCA_964512155.1 uncultured Gammaproteobacteria bacterium
TGTCTAATTTCTAATTAGCTAATTAGACTTGGGTTTTAGGAATTAGAGCAATTAGTAATTAGGAATTGCTTTTTCTATCGCACCCCCGGCAATGATAAATTTCTAATGTCTAATTTCTAATTAGCTAATTAGACTTGGGTTTTAGGAATTAGAGCAATTAGAATTGGGAATTTACCCTGATCACCAAACCAGCTTTTCTCCGGTTTTGATATACCAATCGGAAATATTGGAAAATCTATGCCGGGAAGCCCCGATATTTGCCACATTATATCCGTTCACTTTACTGCTTTGTACATAAAGATGATCGGGAGAATAAACAAATATAGCCGGAACTTCTTGAGTTATAATTTTTTGGAATTGTTTATAGTTTTGTTCTCTTTTCTTCTTGTCAGGCTCGACTCTGGAATTTTTTAATAACTCGTCAACTTCTTCATTTTCATAATTTGAAATATTAAGACCGTTATTACCGGCTTGAGAGGAGTGCCAAAAAGCGTAAATATCTGATTCATCATTAACTGTTTGGGCATGGAATACGGCTTCAAAATCCCTTGAATTAACAATAACATTGTTAACGTCATTTGAAGAAATAACTTTTAGGGCCACCTTGACCCCGATGCCCTCCCAGGCTTCCTTGATCTTTTCCGCCGCTTTCCTGTTTTGATCTTCATCCGCCACACTTAATTCCAAGGATAAATATTTATCTTCTTCCTTTTGCAACCAAGAACCGGCCCCCAATCCCAACTTGGCCTTTTCTCGATCTGTTAACTCTTCAACCTCTTCTTCTTCAGCCTCTTCCTCTTCTTCTCCCTCCGGCTCCTCATTCTCCTTTGCTTCTGTTTGTTTCTTTATTTTTTCCCTTTTTTCTTCCAATTCGGATATTTCTTGTTGGGATACTTCAAACTCTTCCCATTCGGCTTCTTTTAATAACTCTTTTGCTTTATTCAGATCATATTCATATTCGGACACTTCAGTTTCATGGAAAGGGCTTGAACTCGGAATAGGGGAATAAGCGGGTTCGGCATAACCGCCAAAAACTTCATTTATAATTTCCTTTCTATTTACGGCATAAGCCAAAGCCTCTCTTACGTTTTTATTCTTTAAGGCCGGATTCTTTTCTTGATCAAAAAATATCGAGTTTATTTTGGCTGTTTTCAAGTCATGAAACCGTAAAGAATCACGGGAAGCCAATTCGTCTTTAAGTGAAGGAGGAAGGCCGCTAACACCGTCGATCTCATTCCGGTTTAAAGCGTTGATCGCTTCAATATAATTAACAAAAAAATCGAATTTTATCTCTTCAACATAAGAATTGCCGCCATAATAAGAATCATTCGCGGTCAACTCATATGATATGATATTTCCCAACTTATCTTTTACCAAAGTATCGAATTCAAAAGGTCCGGAGCCGATCGGCTTTAAATTCAACTCAGCCAAATTGGCGGAAGAAGGGGGTATCTGCTCCCATGAGTTTCGAGGCAATATTCCGAATGTTAAAAGCTCTTTAAAAGGAGCATAGGGGCTGGATAGTTTAAATTTTACCGAGTATTCACCCACTTTTTCCGCTTCCACCCCGGAAAAAGAAGTCCTGATCGGCGAATTATAAGCGGGATCCTTTATGGCGTTGAAAGTAAAGACAACATCATCCGCGGTTAAATTCCCGCCATTGTGCCACTCAATATCTTCTTTTAAATGAAATACGTATTCGGTGGCCTCTTTGTTCTTCTCCGCTTCGGCCACAACATCTTCCACCAACTCTCCGTTGTTATTATATTTATACAAAGAAGAATATATCAATCCGCTGATATCCTTATCCACCTCATTGATGGAATTATACAAAGGATTGATATATCTGGGGGAACCTATAATTCCTTCGGTGTATTCTCCGCCGGCTACCGGCACTTTTTCCAAATGTTTATTCCAAAAATCATAGCCCAGCCAAACAACATTCAACAGAATAAATAATAAGAACAAACGAATCAGCCATAGATCCCGATTGCTTAACACTTTTTTTAAATGTTTTAATTGTCTTAAACCGGGAAGCTTGGATGAAGAAAAAGAGTAAACCAATTTTTGATCCAAATCGTCTGAAAGGTCGGAATGCTTTTTGTTTCTTAAAAATTTATTCTTTAAATAATAGCCGGAATAGACCAATTTTCTTTTGGCTTTGTTATATTTGGGTAATATTTTTTTCTTTAGAGAGTTCACAAAAATATAAATCTCATTAGAATGTTAAACAAAGGTTTCGATTTTATTGAGTAAACCGCTTTTGATACTTATATTGCAAGAGTTTAAATAAGGACCGCGAATAAAGAAATACCGAAAAA
Organism: uncultured Gammaproteobacteria bacterium; assembly: GCA_964512155.1. Classification (GTDB taxonomy): domain Bacteria; phylum Patescibacteriota; class Patescibacteriia; order Patescibacteriales; family JAGXOH01; genus JAGXOH01. The sequence goes on from CAZEHL010000020.1 coordinate 16,557, forward strand.
AGACACCGCTAAAACTATGGTAACCCAATAAAGCATTCTATCCACTCCTCTTCTGGCCATGTGAACACTGCCGCCGCCACCGAAAGTGGCCGAAAGGCCGCTGCCTCTGTTTTGCAACAAAATGGAAGCTATCAACAGTATGGCCAATATTAATTGGATTACTTTGAGCCAAAACATATAATAAGAATTTAAAGTTTTATTTTTTCTTTTAAGCGACCGTTTCTTCGGATGTTTGAGGAGTTTCTTCAACCGAAGAAAAACCGCCCGCTTCTTTTAATAATCCTTCCATTACTTCGGGATTATTGGCGGCCAAATCAGCTAAAACTTTTCTATCCAATTCAATGCCTTCCTTTTTTAATTTACTAATAAAAACCGAATATGACAAGCCATACTTTCGAACAAAAGCATTTATTCTGATCTGCCACAATCCTCGCGCACCCCTCTTTTTTTGCTTTCGATGCGCATAAGCATGCGCGCCCGCCTTGGTAACAGCGGTCTTGGCCAAACGAAGCAGTTTTTTTCTTCCCCACTTATATCCTTTGGCCTCTTTGTAAAGCTTTCTTCTTTTTTTAACATGAGTCGCCCCTCTTTTTACTCTCGGCATAAAATATATCAATTATATCCAGTTAACTTCAAGAAGTTTGGATGTGTTTTTATTTCTTGTATGGTATGAATTTTTTTAAGTTTTTGCAGTCCTGCAGATTATCCAAAACAATGTCTCCACGCCTTCTTCTGGTCAACTCGCCCGTTTCCCTGGCTTTAAAATGATCCTGGCCGTTTTTTCTTTTTAAAAATTTATTGCCTTTAAGCGGTCTAAACCTTTTGGAGGTTGCTTTGTGTGTCTTGATTTTAGGCATAATATGTAAACTTTATAAACTAAATAAAAAAGCAGGTCATGTCATTTTACCTGGCCAAAATAAAAACTTTATTTATTTATCAATACAATTATATACTTTCCTCCTTGTCTTGTCAAGGGTTGTTCTTCTCTTGTTTCAATTTCCGGATCTTTTTCCACCTCGGCCACAAAACTATCTATAACTTCTTTGGCTTTGGCCGGATGTTGTTTCTCTCTTCCTTTTAAGGTTAGCTCCACTTTAAGCTTGTGTCCTTTTTTTAAGAATTTCACGGCTTGGACCACCCGAACATCAAAATCGTGTTTGCTGATCCTGACTGATAAACGGATGCCTTTGGTCTCTATTTTCTTCTGTTGCTGTTTTTGTTTATGGGCCTTTTTTTCCATTTCATATTTCCAGCGCCCGAGATCCAATATTTTGGCCACCGGCGGGTCGGCCTTGGGGTTTACCTCTACCAGATCCAGACCTACCTCTTGCGCCCTGGCCAAAGCCTCGGAGATGGGCATCTCTCCGGCCTTTTCCTCGTTTTCATCAATCAAAAAAACTCTCTCCGCCCGTATTTGCCTATTGGACGGGAATTTTTTGCTTTCATCTTTTTTCGGTTTGGCTTTTCTGAATTTTTTCCGCATGATCTTGAATTGATCGGGTTGATCGATATTTTAAAATATTATTATGAAATTCGTAAAATCATTGTACAAAAAAACGCCC
>CAZEHL010000021.1:0-12830 GCA_964512155.1 uncultured Gammaproteobacteria bacterium
ACACAGTAATATCCGCCCATGCCATCCAGATTTACTATTATAAGGTCATCGGGTAATCCTAGGCCATCTCTTGTATCTAATGTCATCCCCAAAGCGGACCATATATATTCACCGGTCTCTAATTGAGTTTTACTTCTATCCGGTGCTAAACTACCCAATAAATCCATAGAAGGAATACATCCATAATTGAGTAAGAATTCCCGATACTCCTCCGGAACTTTCAGATTCAACTTTTTCTCTATTTCCTGAATTTCGTCCTCGGTCATTGGTTCCCCGAAATCCAGATTCAATTCCCGGGTCCAAGCGTTCATTTTTTGTTTGATTTTTTGATTCATAATCGTTCTCCTTTTAAGATTGATTATTTTCTTCCTTTTCTTCCTTAACTGATTCAATAAAGTCCTCTGTCCAATCGCCCAAATGTTGCCTTAACGCAAACTCATATAATTGATCTTTTTGCTGAGCGAATGTGCCGCCATGATCCACCTGCTGTTGCTCTGATGGTTCGAAGTTATGCAGTTCTCCAAAATGATTTCTATGGGTTTCACGATTCATCCATAAAAACGGACCGTTTTTTTGCCTTCGCCAATGATGCTGCTCCATAGGTCTACCGTCAACCCCTTCAGGTGCTTGAGTATAACCTTTAGTGCCAATTATTTTTTGAGCCATTGCCTTTAAATTGCCTTTAGATAGAAGAGGAGCATCGAACACTACCGTTTCCGGTAGATTGTCCGGATAGTTCTTGTCCGTTCCTTTGCCTTTGACAGAAGAACTCAGAAAATCATTGTGTTCCCTATGTATAATAGCATCATCGGGGAGGTCGCGCCAAATTCCTTTGTATTCTTCCACTTGTTCCCGAGTCAGTCCTTCTTTATTTACCGGTGCCGCGGAAATGCGAGTATTCTTTTCCACCATTTTCGCCAGTGAGCTTGTCATACTGCCGGTGGCCAATTTAATTTTGTTGATCGCTTCTTTATTATAACTAATTCTCTCTCCTTTTTTAATCGTTTCTTCAACGGTTTTATCCACTGTTTCTATTTTGTGATTTTGCATCTCCCGCATTTCTTTTTCAATCTCGGGAGATAACCCGCCGTGTTTACCTTGCATCGCTTCCTCGATCTTTCTGAAATCTTCATTGGTCACTTCATTGCCACATCCCATTTTCGGCCTCCTGTTGGCTTTTAGGTTTAACAATATTTAACCGTTTGTTCTTTTGGTTGTCAAAGAACATTTTGATATTCAAATTTTGATCGAAATAATCCAAAATTTCTGTCGGATAAAATTGAATATCATCAAATATTTAACACGAAAATAAGGTTAAGTCAATGATTGGAGGGGGTGTAACAAATTTTATATTTTGCCTAAAGAGTTTGATATTTGAAAAAAACGGATATTTATTATAAGATTTATTTCAAGATTTTAAATTAACCTCTATATTTTATGAAAGAACAATTAACCGACATTATCAAAAAATTGGTTTCCTTTCCTTCCGTTTCCGACAATCTCGGCGCCAGAGTCGAGGTTTTGGATTGGGTGGATAATTGGCTGGAGGAAAACGGGGTAACAACTAAACGTTATCCGAGTGAAACAGCTCCTTCTCTTATAGCCGAAGTGGACAAGGGAAGCGACAAAACCTTATTGATCATGGCCCATTTGGATGTGGTTCCGGCTTCGGAAGAGCTTTTTGAGGTAAAAGCGGACGGCGATATTCTTCGCGGACGAGGAGTTATCGACAATAAGGGGCCGGCCGCCGTGGCTATGATGCTTTTAAAAGAAGCGGTAAATGACGGTTTCCAAGGCGTTAATATAAAAGCGGTCTTTACCACTGATGAAGAAGTCGGGGGCATGGAAGGCGCCGGCCGGTTAATCTCCACCGGCGAATTTGACAATGTTTCCGCTCTTTTCGTACCGGATGGAGGTGATAAAAATTTGATAGTGTGCAAGGAAAAAGGCGTTTATCAGATTCGGATAAAAGGGCTAGGCAAGAGTTGCCACGGATCCCGTCCTTGGCTGGGAGAAAACGCCATTGAGAACGGTTTCCGGGCTTATGAGAAGGTAAAAAAAATGATTGAAGGCGAAAAAACGGATGATCCGAACCATTGGCATCCTACCGTCAATATCGGCCGGATATCCGCCGGCAAAGCCATCAACCAAGTACCGGATGAAGCTGTTTTGGATATTGATATTCGTTTTACAGAAGAATATGATTTTGATAAATTGGAAAAGCAAGTAAAGGAAGCTATCGCCGGCAAAGCCGAGTTTGCGGAAGTTTTGAATTCCGGGGATATTTTGGCTTCCGAGCCGTCCCATCCTTACATCCAAAAATACAAGGAATTGGCCGAAGAGGTAACCGGCGAATCCATAGAGACCGGAGTGGAGCATGGAGCCAGTGATGCCAGGTTCTTTAACCGATTGGGTATTCCGGTGTGGTTGCAATATCCGGAAGGAGGCGATCATCATTCGGAAAGCGAATGGGTCAGCCTTTCTTCTTTGGAGAAGATGGTGGAGGTATTAAAGAAATATGTTGTTGCTCTTGGTGAATTGAAATAATAGGTATAATGACGCGCAGTATAATTATTTAAAAAATCTTAATTTATTATAGGATTAAAGATCGTTATTCGTTCAAGGATGATCTTTTATTCTATTATCCAATCTATGTCTGTAAAAGTGGACGGGGAAAAATGCATCGGATGCGGAGTTTGCGCTTCTATTTGTCCGGATGTTTTTGAAATGAATGCGGAAGGGAAAGCTCAAGTAAAAAGTGAAGAGAATATGGAGTGCGCCAAGCAAGCGGCGGATAGTTGTCCGGTGGATGCTATTTCAATCGAATAATTTTTGAATATTTAGTTATTACCCGGGCGGCCCGAACAAATCGGGCCGTTTTTATTTTTTGTCCATCTTATATTTCCGGGGAACCTCCGGGGAACCTTCCGAAGGTTCCCCGGGGTGCCGGGGGATATGTTCGTCCGTTTGCGCCTGTTTGGCAATAAAATATTTTGAGTGTTAGCACTCTTGACAGCTGAGTGCTAATTTTGATATATTTGTTATAGAAAACAAAAATAGAAAAATATTAAGGAAAATAAGGAAAATCAAGGAGAAAAAGTATAAGTTATAAGTTATAAGCTCCAAGCTCTATGACCACCAGAAAGGAAAAAGTATTAAACGCCATCATCAAAGAACACATAGCAACCAGGGCTCCGGTGGGTTCTTCAGCCATAGTGGAAAAGTATAAATTGGGAGTTTCTTCGGCTACGGTTAGAAACATTATGGCTTCCCTGGAAGAAGACGGATACATTACTCAACCTTATACTTCAGCCGGTAGAATTCCCACCGCCGGGGCATATCGAGAATATGCGGACAAGTTGGAAGACGCGCCTTTAAAGAAAATAGAAAAAAGATTGAAAGCATCCGAGAAGCGGGCGATAGATGAAGTTTTTGCCGGGCAAGACAGGTGGGAGCTGAAATTGAAAAAAGTGGCCAAAATATTGGCCGGAGCTTCGGATGTAGCGGTGTTTTGGGCTTTTTATCAGTACAACATGTATTACACCGGCATCTCCAATCTGTTGAGCCAGCCGGAGTTTGCCGAAAGAGATCTGATATTCGATATTTCCGCGATCATAGACAGTATGGATGACATAATAAATGAGAATTTTGAGAATTTTTCGGAAGGCCCGCAAATAATGATAGGAGAAGAAAATCCGTTTGGAGCTTTTTGCGGAACGGTTCTTTCCAAATATAAAATAAATAAAAGACAAGGATTGTTCGGCATATTGGGACCGCTGAGAATGGATTACAAAAAAGATCACGCCTTGGTAACTTACGTAATGTCCCATTTAAACGCCGGGAAATTATAAATAAATGGCTTTTGGCCATAAGAACATAGACTATGGGTAAGGAAAAAGAACAAAACAAAGAACAAGAAAAAGAAAAGGAATCCGGATCCGGATCCAAAAAAGACAAACAAAAATTAAAAACCAAAATAGAAAAATTGGAAAAAGAAAATCAAGAATTGGCCGGAAGATGTGACCGGGCATTGGCCGATTATCATAATTTGCAAAAAAGAAAAGAAGAGGAAAAGAAGGAGTTTGTTAAATATTCCAATGAAAATTTATTACAAGAATTATTGCCGGTATTTGATAATTTAAAGATATCTCTCCGGCATGTCGGTGAAGAAGAAAAGGATAGTCCGTGGGTAAAAGGGGTGGAATATGTGGTCAAGCAATTCCGGGAAGTGTTGGAGAGCAACGGAGTGGAAGAGATAAAAGCGGAAGGAGAAGAATTCGATCATGAAAAAATGGAAGCTCTGGAAGGAAGGGGCAATAAAGTCAAAAAAGAAGTAAAACCGGGATATATGCTGAATAATAAAGTTATCATACCGGCCAAAGTGATCGTGGAAGAAGAGAACGAGACGGAAAAAGAGGAGAATAAGAATGTTGAAAGGAAAGAAGAAGCCGAATAAAGCGGTTATTGGTTAATTTGTTAATTCTGCATTGTAATGTATCCCAATTAACCAATTAACCAATTAACAAATTAACAAATATACAAATTAACATTAATATTAACCGTTCTATTTACCTCTTTCCGCTTTGAAGCGCGGGAATAGTAAATAGAACAAACAAAATATATGACAAATCTAACCAGATGGAATCCTTTCATGGAACCTTTTGAGGACATGGACAGAATGTTTTCCGAATTTTTGCCCGCTTTAAGAAGGGGCAGAGACAGGGATAGCAGGGAACTTACTTTTATGCCGGCCGTTGATATGTATGAGGAAGGCGATAACGTTATAGTGGAAGCCCAATTGGCCGGTGTTGATCCGAAGGATGTGGATGTTTCCATTGAAAACGATGTTTTGACCTTAAAAGGCAAAAGCGAGAAAAAGAATGAAGTGGATGAAAAGGATTATTATCGCAAAGAGATCGTTAAAGGAAGTTTCTATCGAAATATTCCGTTACCGGCCACTGTTCGAGGCGAAGAAGCCAAAGCCGAGGCCGAAGACGGAGTTTTGAAAGTGAGAATTCCGAAGACCGAGGAGAAAAGATCCAAAAAGATCGAGATCGAGGATAAGAGTAAGAATAAATAAAAGCGAGAGGAAGCGAAGCACCCCCGCCGGTGGTGTGAACCGCGGGCGGGGGTGTTATCCTCTTTAGGTTAATTAGTTAATTAGTTAATTTGTATATTTGTTAATTGGAGTATTTTCATTTTTTTCAAATAAATTAACGAATTAACTAATTAACGAATTAACGAATTAACAATATAAATAAAGACTTTTAACCATAGATAGCAAGCATCGAATAAATAAGAATAAAAGAGTTGTTTGTTATCTATAAAATAACTTATGGGAAAAATACTGGGAATCGATCTGGGTACCACCAATAGCGCCATGGCTATTATAGAAGGCGGGCAACCCAAGATCTTGGAAAATGCGGAAGGAAATAGAACCACTCCTTCTATTGTGGCCATTTCCAAAAACGGGGAAAGGTTGGTGGGCCAATCTGCCAAAAGGCAGGCGGTAACCAATCCGGCTAATACCGTTTATGCGGTCAAACGTTTGATTGGCAGAAAATATGAAGATGAAGAGGTACAACGGGACATTAAAGGCGCTCCTTATGAGATAGTTAAATCCGGACAAGGCGTGAAAGTAAAGATGGGAGAAAAAGAGCATTCTCCGGAAGAGGTTTCGGCCATGATATTGACCAAATTAAAAAATGACGCCGAAGAAAGAATCGGAGAAGAGATCAAAGAAGCGGTAATAACCGTGCCGGCTTATTTTGATGACAATCAACGCCAGGCCACCAAAGATGCCGGCAAGATAGCCGGATTGGAAGTAAAAAGAATTATAAATGAGCCTACCGCCGCCGCTTTGGCTTACGGATTTGATAAAAAGAAAGGAGAGCAAATAGCGGTTTATGATTTTGGTGGAGGCACTTTTGATATTTCTATTTTGGAGGTTTCCGAAGATACGGTGGAAGTTAAATCCACTACCGGAGATACCCATTTGGGAGGCGAAGATCTGGATCAAAAAGTGATCGACTGGATCTTGGAAGAATTCAAGAAGGAACAAGGCATCGATCTTTCCAAGGATCCTTTGGCTTTGCAAAGAGTAAAGGAAGCGGCCGAGAAAGCCAAGATCGAGCTATCCAGCGTAGCCGAAACCGAGATCAATCAACCCTTTATTACTTCCGACCAAGAAGGGCCTAAGCATTTGAATATGAAGCTGACCAGGTCCAAATTGGAAGAGTTGGTCGGCGATCTGATCGAGAAAACCGTTAAGCCTTGCCAAAATGCATTGAAAGATGCCGGTTTGGAAGCCAAAGATATTGAGGAAGTGATCATGGTCGGAGGCCAAACCAGAATGCCTTTGGTGCAAAAAAAGGTGAAAGAGATATTCGGCAAGGATCCGCACATGGGAGTCAATCCGGACGAAGTGGTGGCCGCCGGCGCGGCGGTGCAAGCCGGAGTGCTTCAAGGAGATGTTAAGGACGTTCTTTTGTTGGATGTTACTCCTTTGACTTTGGGAATTGAGACTTTGGGAGGAGTGGCCACTCCGTTGATACAGCGCAATTCCAGAATCCCGACCTCGGCTTCTCAAACTTTCTCCACCGCCGCTGACAATCAATCCAGCGTAGAGATCCATGTTGTGCAAGGAGAAAGACCGATGGCGGCCGATAATAAAAGTTTGGGCAGATTTATTTTGGACGGCATTCCGCCGGCGCCCAGGGGTACGCCCCAGATCGAGGTTACTTTCGATATTGATGCCAACGGTATTTTGAATGTCAGCGCTCAAGATAAAGGCACCGGCAAAAAGCAAAACATAACCATTACCGGCACTTCCGGATTAAGTGAAGAGGATATTGAAAAAATGAAAAAAGATGCCGAGCAACACTCGGAAGAGGACAAGAAAAAGAAAGAGGCGGCCGAGATCAGGAACCAGGCCGAATCAACCGTCTTTCAAACCGAAAAATTGTTAAGCGAGTCCGGAGATAAGATGGAAGAAGAGGATAAAAAGCAATTGCAGGAAAAACTGGATGCCTTGAAACAAGTAAAAGACGGAGAGAGTACCGATGATATAAAGAGCAAGATGGAAGAGCTTAACCAAATAGCTCAGAATATCGGTCAAAAAATGTATCAACAGCAAAGCCAACAAGCCGGGCAAGAAGGACAAGAAGGACAAGAAGAACAGGGATCTGATCAAAATACTCAACAGGGTCCGGTGGAAGGTGAATATGAAGAAGGAAGCGATCAAGGCCAAGATCAAGGCGGCCAAGATCAAAATAAACAGCAATAATAAACGATAGTCGGTAAAAACGGGTAATGCGGGTGGGTCGTATTACCCGTTTACCGGTTATATATAAATTTTATGTCCAGCGATCAACAGCCGCAACAACCAAGCGGTAAAAAAGAGATAAGAATATCAGATAGTATTGCCGGAGGCGAATATGCCAATGCCGCCCAGATCAACCATAACAAGGGAGAATTTCATATGTATTTTTTGAGTATCATGGGAACTGCCGGTAAAGTTGCCGGAAAGATTATCACCAATCCTTCACATTTTAAGAGAATGGTCGCCGCCATGCAAGAGAATTTGGAAAAATACGAATCCCAATACGGCAAGATAGAAGAAGCCGAAGGGCCGATGAATAAGGAGATAGGGTTTAAAGAGTGAATTTTCAATTCACAATTTTCAATTTTCAAACAATTTTCAATGTAATATTCTCAACATATTGTTTAAAATGAAAATTAAATAATTGAAAATTCATTCGTAAATTGTGAATTGAAAATTGAAAATTGTGTTTTTTTGATATTGAATTTAATTATAATTTATGTCCCAAAAAGATTATTACAATATACTCGGTATCGATAAGAATGCCGATCAAGAAGAGATCAAAAAAGCTTTTAAGAAGCTGGCCCATAAGTATCATCCGGATAAAAAAGACGGGGATGAAGCCAAGTTTAAAGAGATAAACGAGGCTTATAATGTTTTGGGAGATGAGAAAAAGAAAAAGCAATACGATCAATTCGGAGCCGATTTTAATCAACAGCAACAGGCCGGCCAAAACGGCGGGCAAGGTTTTGGCGGTTTCGGCGGATTTAACGGAGCCGGGGGCATGCATTTTGATATGGATGACCTGGGAGACATCTTCGGCGATTTCGGCGATATTTTCGGTTTCGGAGGAAAAAAGAGAAGTTCCCGGGGAGGCAGAGCTCGGGGGGCGGATATAGAAGCTGTTTTGGATGTGGAATTTGAAGAGGCGGTATTCGGAGCGGAGAAAGAGGTAAAGTTAAAAAAGAAAGAAATGTGTGAAAAATGCAAAGGAAACGGAGCCGAACCGGGCACTAAAATAGAAACTTGCCCCACTTGCAAAGGAACCGGTCGAGTGTATCAGGTTCAAAGAACCATTTTCGGGCAAATGAAAGTCCAAACTCCGTGCCCTGATTGCGGAGGAGAAGGTAAAAAGTATGCTCAAAAATGCAGCCAATGCGGAGGAAAGGGCGTTTATGAAAAAGATACCTCTCTTAAAATAAATATTCCGGCCGGCATCAATACCGGAGAAACCATCCGCTTTACAGGTTACGGACAAGCCGGAGAAAAAGGCGGCCCGGCCGGAGATCTGTATATAAAGGTCAGGGTAAAACCGCATTCCGAATTCAAGCGGGAAGGTTATGATATTTATTCGGAAAAAGAGATCGGTGTTACCCAGGCCGTTTTGGGGGATAAAGTGGATATAGAGACCGTTTACGGAAAAGTCAAATTAAAAATACCGGAAGGAACCCAGTCCGGCACGGTTTTTAAGTTAAAAGGCAAAGGAGTTCCCCATTTGAACGGCAGAGGAAAGGGAGATCATTTGGTAACGGTCAAAGTGAAAACTCCGACCGGATTGTCCAAAGACAAGAAGGAGAAATTGAAACAATTGAATATATAGAATTTGTTATTTGTTGATTAGTTAATTGGTTAATTTGGGGAAAGACAAGAATGGGAAAATCCCCGGGAAACTTTGCAATATTGAAATATTCAATATTCCCAATTAACAAATATTCAAATTAACTAATTATCATTTCTCTCAATTTCCGCCCCCAGTTCATTCAACCTATCCACCAAATTTTCATATCCTCTTTCAATAGAGTAACCGTTGCGCAGAATGGAAGTTCCGTCCGCCGCCAGCATGCATATGGCCATATTCACCGCCGGTCGAAGCGCCGGAGGGCAAATTATTTCCGCCGGTTGGAGTTTGGTCGGTCCGGTGATGGTTATTCGATGGGGGTCATGAAGCATGGTATCTGCCCCCAAGCGGTTAAGTTCGGTATAATAAATGGCCCGGTTTTCATAAGGCCAATCATGCACCAGGGTTTCTCCGTGGGCTTGGGTGAGTATGGGCAGGAATAAAGGAAGATTGTCGATATTCAGCCCCGGAAACGGCCGGCCATAGACCTTGTCGGACAAGGCGGTCAGTTTGGAAGGGATGATCTCAATATCCACCAAATCAAAAACACCTTCTTCTGAAGAGTAAGGTTCGCTTATATTCATTTTTTGCCCCATCACTTTTAATTTTTCCAATTCCAACCTTAAATAATCAATAGGACAACCTTTGACGGTCATTTGAGAACCGGTGGTAATGGCGATAGAAATAAGGGTCATGGCCTCGATCGGATCCGGCATAATGGCGTATTCTTCCACCGATTCCAATTTATCCACTCCTTGAATGGAGAATTTAAATGATTCCAAGCCGTTTATTTTGGCGCCGGCCTTATTTAGAAAATGGCATAAGTCCCGAACCATATAATTGGCTGAAGCGAAGTGGATGGTGGTATCGCCCGGCACTAAACAGGCGGCCATTACCGCGTTTTCGGTGGCCGTATCTCCGGATTCATACATAACAAATTCTTTCCCTTGGGGGGTTTGGCGAGTTATGGTATGTGCATCCGGAGTTTCTTTAATATGAAAGCCCAAGTGTTCCAAGGCCATAATATGAGGATTGGCGGTTCTTTTCCCCAGTTTGCATCCGCCGGTTTTGGGCAAAGAGAATTCTTTTTTAACAGAAGACAGAGCTCCCAAAAGAAGCAGGCCGGAGCGGGTTTTGGCAAAAGAATCTTGGTTCAGATCATCCAAATTTATTTCTTGATCATTTATTACTTCCAATTCATTACTTCCGATCCATCTGATCTTTAATCCTATCGAGGTTAAGACCTCGATTATTCTCTTTACTTCTTCAATTACCGGCACATGGGTAAGAACGGTTTTGCCCGGCACCATGCAACAGGCGCATAATATGGCAACCGCCGAATTTTTGGCGGATTTAACTTCAATAGAACCGCTTAACTTTTTCCCTCCGTTGATGGTAAAATAAGACATAATTTATAATTGATAAAATTTTTAAATAAGTATATAGTATCTTATAATAAAAAAAGTTGATAGGCAAATAATTCTTTATAATCTATAATTTTAATTTATTTTTTATGTCTTATTTTAAATTTTTCATTTTTACAATGTTGGTATTGGCGGCCGGAACGGGAATTTTCTTTTTCACGGATACGGATATTGTCCCGAAAGGGTCTGCCGAGGCGACCGAATTCAATGAACAAGAATCAACTATTCGGGCCATAGAAAAAACCATGCCGGCCGTGGTCAATATAACCGTCCAGCAAGCCGAGGAAGTGGCCAATATTGAAATGCCGAGCGGAGAAAAAACCATGGAAGAGAAAATGGTGGAAAAGGGCTCCGGAACCGGTTTTATAATGTCTTCGGACGGTTATATCATCACCAACAAACATGTTATCAGGACCGATGATCCGGAAAATACCCAATATAGGGTTATTTTTAGTTCCGGCAAGAAATATTACGCCCAATTGATAGATAAGGATCCGCTTAATGATCTGGCGGTGTTGAAAATATATGACAAGGAATTGCCTTCCGTGGATATCGGCAATAGTAAAAATTTAAAAGTGGGCGCCACGGTGATGGCTATCGGCAACGCTTTGGGAGAATATCAGAATACCGTGACCAAAGGCATAGTAAGCGGTTTGGGCAGGAGTTTGCAGGCCAGTGGAAACGGAGCTACCGAATTTTTGAGCAATATTATCCAAACCGATGCTGAGATCAATTTGGGTAATTCCGGCGGCCCTTTAATAGATCTGGAAGGCAATGTAGTAGGAGTGAATGTGGCGGTAGATCAACGGGGAAGCGATATCGGTTTTGCCATCCCCATAGACGACGTGAAACCCATTATAGACAGTATCAGGGAATCAGGGATCATTGTCAGGCCCCGGCTGGGCGTGCAATATGCAATGTTAGACCCCCAAATAGCCCAAGAAAAAGAGGTGGAAAGAGAGTGGGGAGCGCTGGTAATTGAAGGCGAAGAAGGCCCGGCCGTGGCTGATGATTCTCCGGCCGAACAAGCCGGACTGGTGGCCGGAGATGTAATATTCGAGATAAACGCCATTAAAATAAAGGACGATAATGACCTGCGTTCTGTTATCCAAAATTATAAACCCGGAGACAGGATCGGCATGAAGATACAAAGAGAGGGCAAAATATTTATCAGAGAAGCGGAGCTGGATAAATTCAAAGCCGAGTAAGCCTTTACAAGGATTTGGGAATTTTATATTATGGAATAATTATTTATTTGTTAATAAGCTACATAAACATACTTCCGGATATGATAGAACTGCGGAATGTTTCCAAAAAAATCGGAAAAGACAAAATTTTGGATGATATAAGTTTTACTGTCAAAAAAGGAGAAGTGTTGGGATTTTTGGGGCCCAACGGAGCCGGCAAAACCACCACCTTAAAGGTGATAACTTCTTTTTGGCCCTCGGATGAAGGAAGCGTAAAAATAGATGATAAGGACATTGCCGAATACTCCATGGAGACAAGAAGAAAGACCGGGTATTTACCCGAGATGGTTCCTTTATATGACGATATGAAAGTAAGGGAGTATCTTAAGTTCGTAGGAGAAGTAAGAGGTTTGGACAAAGAGCGGATAAAACAGAGAATTAAGGAAGTATCCTCTTCTTGCGGTATAAAAGAGGTTTTGAATAAATCCATAGACGAATTATCCAAAGGATATAGGCAAAGAGTGGGCATAGCTCAAGCCATATTGCATGATCCGGAGGTTTTGATATTGGACGAGCCCACCACCGGCTTGGACCCCAACCAAATAGTGGAAATAAGAAGCCTTATCAAAGAGATAGGCAAAGAAAAGACGGTTATTTTTTCCACACATATCCTGGGAGAGGCCGGGGCCGCTTGCGACCGTATATTGATCATTAACAGGGGGCGAATAGTGGCCGAAGGGACTCCGGAAGAGCTGGTAAACCGCTCGGGAGCGAAAGAGGTTATTTATATAAAGATTAAAGGCTATAAAGAGCAAGTGTTGAATAAACTAAAAGAGATGAAGGGCGTGGCCGAGGTAAATGTTAAAGACCAAGAAGGAGAAAGGACTTATGGCTACGAAATAAGACCGGAAAAAGATATTAATATAGATCTAAGAGAACATTTGATGAGAGCAGTCCCTCATTGGGGGTGGAGTATTTTGGAGTTGAGCAAAAAAGAAACCAGTTTGGAGGAAGTGTTTAGGGAACTTACAAAATAAGTTTAAAGATTAGAAGTTCAAATGACAAAGCTCAAATGTCAAATCAAGCCCAAATGCCTAAATGTCAAATAAATTAATTTTTTATTTATTGATTTTGATTTTGAATTTCATTTGTCATTTGGATTTTGTCATTTGGATTTAATTTATTTTATATGAATATATCGGCGCAATTCAAAACAATATTTTCCCTCTTCAAAAAAGAATTAATGTCTTATTTTAATTCTCCTATCGCTTATATTTTTA
>CAZEHL010000021.1:12930-16923 GCA_964512155.1 uncultured Gammaproteobacteria bacterium
CTCTTCAAAAAAGAATTAATGTCTTATTTTAATTCTCCTATCGCTTATATTTTTATCGCCGTTTTTTTGATGGTCGGCAATTGGTTGTTTTTTGACGGATTTTTTTTAATGGAACGGGCCGACATGAGAAGCTATTTTCAGTTATTGCCTTGGATGTTCTTGTTTTTGGCCCCGGCCGTTACCATGAGATTATGGGCTGAAGAGAAAAAACTCGGCACCATAGAGTTTTTGTTGACTTTGCCGGTAACAAATTGGCAGGTTGTTTTGGGCAAATTTTTGGGAAGCTTGGTCTTTGTATTCATCACTCTTTTGTTGAGCGCCGGTTTACCTATAACCGTATCTTTGCTGGGCAACCCCGATCCCGGCCCCATAGTGGCCGGCTATTTGGGAGCGCTGTTTTTGGGCGGAGCTTATTTGGCTTTGGGCATTTTTATGTCTTCTTTGACCAAAAACCAAATAGTGGCCTTTGTTTTGGCTTTGGTGGCCTGCTTTTCGGCTTTTATCATCGGAGCCGATTTTGTATTGGCCGGTGCTCCTTCTTCCGTAGCTCCGGTAATGCGGTTTTTGGGTTTGGGCGCCCACTTCCATGATATAGCCAAAGGAGTTATAGACAGCAAGGATATAATATATTATTTATCTTTCATATTTTTATTTTTGTGGTTGAATGTGAAAGTATTGGAGAATAGAAGCAACATCTAAAACGGAAATCAGCCCGGGAAACCTTCCCAAAAGTTCCCCGGGTTTCCAAATATGAAATAACGTTTAAATAAAATATGGACCGAAAAGATAAAGTTAAAAAGTATTTTCAAAAAAGCGAGGTATGGACAACGATCATTCTGGTAATAGCCATTTTGGCGGTGGTTAATTTTTTGTCTTATCAGATCTTTGCCAGATGGGACATTACTGAAAACAATATCTATTCTCTATCAGAGGCCAGCAAAAAAACAGCCCAAAACCTGGATGACATAGTTAATGTGAAAGTGTATTTCAGCAAAGATCTTCCGGCCCATTATATCAATACCCGCCAAAGAGTAAGTGATGTTTTGGACGAATACAAAGCTTATTCAGACGGGAATATAAGAGTTGAGTTTATTCATCCGGAAGAAAAGTGGGATGATCCCCGGTCCAAATTAGCGCCGATGGGTATTCCGGAAGTTCAATTCAACGTGGTGGAGAAAGGAAGTTATCAGGTTAGCAGGGGATATATGGGGATAAGCGTGCAATACGGGGCTAATAATGAATCGATTCCGGTAGTCAAGCAAGAAGAGGATCCGGAGTATAAAATAACCACCGCCATCAAAAAGGCCACCCAAGAAAAATTGACTCGAGTGGGCTTTTTGGTCGACGAAGGATTACCTGAACCGGAAAAAGATATAAAAACAGCTTATCAAAAGCTAGGGGGATTGTATGAAATAACAAAAGTGGATATCGGGCAAAGAGATGAAATTCCCTCCAATATAGCCACTTTAATAATACCCGGGCCTGAAAAGGAGTTCACCGAAGAGCAATTAAAGGCTTTGGATAATTATTTAATGAAAGGCGGAAATATCTTCTTTTTGGCTGACGGAGTGGTGGTTGATAACGATAACGGCTTACTTGCTTCTCCCAATGAAACCAACTTGAATGAATTGCTTGAAAATTACGGGGTGAGATTAAAAAATGACCTGGTTTTGGATGAAAATGCCAGTCAAGTGTCCTTCACTTCCGGGTTTATGGCGTTTAGAAGAGAATATCCTTTATGGCCGAAAGTGGTTGAAGAAAATTTTAATCCGGATGAACCGGCGACGGCCGACTTAAAAAGTTTGACGCTTTCTTGGGCTAGCAGTATTGAAACCTTGGAAGAGAAACCGGCCGATGTTGATATATCTTATCTGGCCAAAACAAGCGAAAACAGCTGGAGCCAAGAATCTTCTTTCCGATTAAGTCCCGATATTGATTTTCAACCGCCGGCAGATACTGAACAAAGGGATCTGGCGGTCAAAATTTCCGGAAACCTAAAAAGCGCTTATGGCGAGGGTGAAACCGATCAAGGAAAAATAGTTTTGATCGGGGATAGCGATTTTATCAAAGAAAAATTCTTGGAGGAGGGCAAATCCAACAGGTTAACTTTTTTCCAAAATGTGGTAGGCGATCTTAGCTTAGAGGATAATTTAATAAGCATGCGTTCCAAAAAAATATCAGAGCGCTCTTTAACTGATCTGTCGGGAGACGAAAAACAGTTGATAAAATATGCCAACATTTTGATTGTGCCTATTGTAGTGATTATCGTCGGTATGTTAAGATATTACTTAAGAAAAAGATCAGCCGGCATAAAGAGTTTTTTGAAAAGAAAGCATCCCCCCTCTCAAGATAGTTAATAATTAATTATAACTTTTATGAGTAAGAAAAATTCTATTCTTTTGGGGGTTTTGGCATTGCTTTTGATAGCGGTGTATATTTACCAAGGCCCTTACAGCGATCGGAGGGACAATAAAGGAGGGGATGTTTTGGCGAGTACGGCTGTTGAGGATCTGGATGGATTGGAAATAGAAAAAAACGCCACCACCACGGTATCTTTGGCCAAAGATGAGAAAGGGTGGAAATTGGCGGACAGTAAAGAATTTTACATCAAAGAAGGTGTCAACGAGGAATTAAATGACGCTTTAAGGAATCTAAAGGAAGGTTCAGTAGAGGAGGTAAGCTCAAGTCCGAACAGGAGAGGCGAATTCGGAACCGATGATTCCGGAGTGAAGTTAACTTTATATTCCGGAGAAGAAAAGGTAAAAGAGCTCATAGTGGGAGATAGCGGGCCGGGCATTGAAAGCAGTTATATCTCTTATCCGGAGGAATGGAAAACTTATTCGGTTGGATCCGGGATAAGCGGCCTGGTCCAAAGAGAGCAATGGGGAGATCCGGAAATATTCAATACCGACAAGGAAAAGATAACCAATATAAGGTTTCAATATCCGGATAGCGAGTTTACCATTGAAAAGCGGGATGAAGGATGGCGAGCCGTTGACAGCCCTTATAGCTCTAATATCTCCCAAGACAAGGTCGAGGAAGTGTTGAATGTTATGACCGATCTAATCGCCGCCGGCATTCCGGAGCAAACATTCGAAGGTACCGGCTTGGACAAGCATTTAATAATAGTGGAAGCGAGCGGAGAAGAGGAAAACAATACTTTAATGGTGGGAGAGGCCGATGAGGAAGGATTATACTATGCAAAAAAAGCAAAAAGTGATAATATATATTTAATAACAGAAGAGCAAAGAAACATTTTGAAGACAACCGTTGAAGATTTGCGTTAATTGCTCGTATTTATGGCGTTTACACAACGTTTTTTACGGTCAATCCATCCACACCTACCACAAATACCTTACCGGTTCGCTTTAAGCGAAACACCAAGGTGTGGGATTGAAATATTTATACCCCGCCCCACGGGTACCCCGCCGTTTATCAACGGCGGGGTTTTGTTTATAAGAGATAATTACGATTTTTGCGCGTTTTTATTCCGAAAAGAGGGGCAAGGCCGATTTGTTCGAATCGATGCTTTGCCGTTTTTAAATGTTTCACACTGCCAGTGTGAAACATTTTTTTATGCGGGGACGCGGTCCAACCGCGTCATTAGGCATATTTTAAACATTAAGCGGAGTAAAAAGAAGAAGAAGGAACATTCACAAGATTCCGGATCGGGGTCCGAAAATGACGCCGTATTACCACGTCATCCTGAACCCCGATTCAGGATCTTGTGAATATTCCCGGGATTCCGCTTTTTTCCTGTCTGATGATTCAGAAAGTAATCGAAACCGCTTCGTTAAATGATTGGAAAAGGTAATTTTTTCTTGTCAACGATAGAATGGATGGGTTATAATAAGAAAAATGACTTATTATTTTTAAATATAAGCCCTTATGAAAAAAATCATCATCATTCCAACATTAACCCTTTTTTTGGGCGCCGGATGCTTGGTTTTGACCGGTTGCGGCAACGGGCAGCAACCCTCGGAGGAAGAGAGC
>CAZEHL010000022.1:0-14691 GCA_964512155.1 uncultured Gammaproteobacteria bacterium
CTCAAATCTTAAATCCAGAAATGAGAATGTGGCTGGGGTGGGACTTGAACCCACGACCCCGACGTTATGAGTGTCGTGCTCTAACCACCTGAGCTACCCAGCCCTACTGCAATTTTCATTTATCAATTTTCAATTTTCAATGATATTTGAAAATTGAAAATTGATCATTGAAAATTATTGATGGTGCTCCCTGAAGGATTCGAACCCTCAACCTTCTGGTCCGACCCCGCTCCCAATGTGTGCCTCCGGCAGGATTCGAACCCACAACACCTTGGTCCGAAGCCAAGTGCTCTATCCATTGAGCTACGGAGGCAGGCACACATTGGGGGCGGGGCTATCCAATTGAGCTAAGGAGACAGGCACATAATAGGGGCGGGGCTACCCATTGAGCTACGGAGGCAGGCACACATTGGGGGCGGGGCTATCCAATTGAGCTAAGGGAATAAAAACAGGGGCCGGACCACAAAAGGTAAAAATAAATTTTACATCTCTTTCTAATACAACAAATTCCGCTCTTAATATCGTTTCCACATTAAACAAGAACCCTACCTTTGTCAAACACTTTTAACTAGTCGTTTCCTTTAAGGGCATCCTTTAAGGTTTTTCCGGTTCTAAATTTGGCCACTTTAACTTCCGGAATTCTGATCCTTTCTTCCGGATTTTGAGGATTAACTCCACCTCTTTCATGTCTGGTTCTGGTTAAAAAAGTGCCAAAACCGGGAAGTTTTACTTGGTTCCCTTTCTTTAACTCAGCCACAATGGCACTCAATGTTGCTTCCAACATTTGAGAAGCTTGTTTTCTGGAAACTCCGGTTTCCTCAACTATTTTTTCAACAAGACCCACTTTGTTCATAGATTTATTTTTTAAAACAAAGAATTAAAAGTTTGATCGGTCGACCATTCGATAACAATGGCCGATATTCCGAATATCCTTTTAAATACCTTGTTTTTTATTTCTTATATTTAAAAATATAACTCGTTGAATTATAGCTAAAAATTTTATTTTCTTCAAATGTTTTCCCGGGAAAGGGCTCAACAATATTCCGAGATTTTTATCGCGCATATTCTGTTACCCTTGTTTCCCTAATGACATTTATCTTTATTTCTCCCGGATACTTCAATTCCTCTTCTATTTTTTTGGACAATTCCTTGGCCAAATTATAAGCTTCCAGATCATCTATTTCCTCAGTGTTAACAAACACTCTTACTTCTCTGCCGGCTTGCAGGGCATAAGATTTTTCCACTCCTTGGAAAGAATTGGTTATTTTTTCCAATTCTTCCAACCGTTGCAAATAACGTTCATAAGTATCGTTCCTCACTCCCGGCCTGGCCGCGGAAATGGCATCCGCCACCTTGACGATAACCGAATTCAAATCAGCCGGATGATCTTCGTGGTGCGTTCTTATGGGATTGATCAATTCCTGGGGAAGACCGAATTTTTTAGCTATATTCTCTCCTATTTCCGGATGCGTGCCCTTTACATCATGGTCAACCGCTTTTCCAATATCATGCAACAGCCCTCCCTTTTTGGCCAAAGTAACATCGGCCCCCAGCTCTCCCGCTAATAATGAGGCCAATTGGGCAACTTCCATGGAATGCCTCAACGCATTTTGGCCATAACTTGTTCTATATTTCAATCTTCCCAATATTTCCACCAATTTCGGATCCAAACCGGTAACACCTATTTCATACATTGCCTCCTCTCCCGCTTTTCTGATATCCACCGCCAATTCTTTTTTGGCGTTCTCAAGAGCTTCTTCTATTTTGGTGGGATGAATTCTTCCGTCTTTAATAAGATTATCCAAAGCTCTCTTGGCCACATGTCTTCGTATCGGGGAAAAACCGGAAATAGTTATGGTATTGGGAGTATCATCCACCACTATTTCCACTCCGGCCAATTGTTCAATAACTTTTATATTTCTTCCTTCTCTTCCGATAACTCTGCCTTTCATCTCATCTCCCGGCAAATCCACATTAGTGGTGCTTATCTCGGGTGTATAAGAAGAAGCTATTCTTTGCATGGAAGTTACGATTATTTCTCTGGCCTTTTCTTCAAATTTTTCATCCGACTCTCTTTCCAGTTTTTTCATTCTGGTAACAAGATCGTCTTTTATCTCTTCTTCGGTTCTTTTCATTAATTTTTCTTGAGCTTCTTCCTTGCTTAAAGATGCCACTTCTTCCAATTTTTTACTCTGCTCTTCTTTAATACGCTCTGTTTGCTCTTTTATTTTTTCTATTTTTGTTGCCTTGTCTTGCAATTTTTGCTGTTTGTCCTGCAATTCTATCAATTTTTGGGAAAAGGTTTCTTCCCTTTTTTCCAATTTATCTTGCAACTTATTCGTTTCTTGCCTGCGCCTTCTTTCCTCGCTTTTAGCATCTTCTATTATTTTTATTGATTTGTTTTGAGCTTTAAGCAAAATATCTTGTTGCTTCTCTTTGGCCTCTTTTAATATTCTCTCCGCCTTTGATTCCGCGTTTTTAGTCTGGGAAGCGACTCTTTTTTTCCTCAACCAATATCCTCCCGCGCCTCCGATCAATAAAGCGGAGACGCCTATTATCGCATATATTAAATATGATGTCATAATGAACGGCCTTTGAGTCGGGAACAACGCCTGCTTTTTCCGCCTTTTTACCTTTTACGCTCCAAAAGGTTCATGTATCGGCTTTAAACAACTTCCATTTATTATTAATTAATGATAAACAATATATGAAAAATATGTTAATTTAGCTCCCAACTTCAAAGCTGATTAGATTTAATCTCTTTAATTTTTCGGCTATACTTACAGTAAAATTTTATAGATCACGGATTCCTGTCCCGCAAAACCACATTATCATCAAAGCCGAATATTGTAAAGAAAACTTTACGAAAAAATTCTTTGATCTTAAGCAAAGCATCAAACAGTTAATTACAAGAGGCATCAGTGTCTGAACCGCTTTGGTCGGATCCGAATCCGGGAGACGGAGTGGAAGAAGATAATTGTTGTTCGCATTCCTCAGGTTCATCCTCGAATCCGGAACAGATAGTGGCCAACAAAGCGTTGGGGGTTCTGGAAGCTTGGATCTTTTCTCCGTTTATCACCAAAGTGGGAGAACCGCTTACTCCGTATTGCTCATTCGCTTCTTTGTCAACATCAAAAGGAGGATAGTTCCCTTTGAAAGCACTTTTATCATTCAACTTTTCGGAAATTTTATACTCTTGATCAGCCGATTCTATGCAAGAAGTTATTTTGCCCTCGTCAATTCCTTCTTGTTTCATGCAATTTTCCGACTCTTCGGTTTCCAAGAAACAATTCAAATAAGAAAACAGTTTTTGCGGATGCTCTTTTTGCACGCAATATTGATTTAAATTCTCATCCATTTCTTTTTCGCCATGCATAAGATAATCAACGAACTGAAGGTCAAAATCTATCTTTCCTCCCAATGCTTCCACCGCCGGCAATATGGCTTTTTGCATTTGCGTACCATAAGGGCAATAGCTCATAGTAAAAAGGTCCACGACCGGTTTTTCTTTCTTGTCGCTTACGGTGGTCTGTTGTTGAGCGTCTTGTTCGTTGTCGGAATTTCCGGCTTCTTCTTGTTTTTCCATATTCATGGCTTGGGGGAAAAACTTTTTTCCGTCCTTGGTAATGTAAGATTTAATGTTCTGATCTCCCAAGTTAACGGAAACAAGATATAGATCATTCTCCTCGGTTACGCTCTCCACTTCCGCCTTTTGATCACTGTCCGGAGGGATTAAGTTCTCATTGATAAAATTTTCCGATGCCTCCTCAGCTTCCGCTTTGCTGATAACATCTCCGCCGTCTCCGGCAATAAAAGAAAAAGCATATCCGATAGCTACTCCCAAAAGTAATAATCCCAGTAAAATTGTTTTTTTCATAATTTTTAAAATTAAATTCTTACAAATTTTTTCATTTATAAGAATTTTTTATTTTTGTAATTTAATTATAAATGTATATTATCAAAAAAAATGATGATAAGTCAAAAATTCCATTGTTCCATTGTTCCATTGCTCTATTGTTAAAAATTTGCTTGTTAAAAGAAAAAAATATAAGATATAAAAAGATATGTAGTGGATATGAAATTGATATGAAGCCATATAAGGAAGTATTTATTGTATATCCATAATTTTTAAATTTAAGACCACATTTTATGACACAACAATATAACAATGAACAGCTTTATGACACTATCATTATCGGTTCCGGTCCGGCCGGCATGACCGCCGGTATTTACGCGGCCAGACGGGAAATGAGCGCTTTAATTATCGGTAAAGAACCGGGTGGACAAATAATGTGGGCTTCGGAAATAGAAAATTACCCGGGATTCAGATCCATTGAAAACTATGAACTAATAAGCAAAATGCAACACCACGTAACCGATTTGGGTGTGAGGATAAAGAATGAAGATGTAAAAAAAATAGAAAAAGATGAAAACAATAATTTTAAACTCACTACTAACGGCGATATTTTTTACAGCAAAACCGTCATTATCGCCATGGGACTCTCTCCCCGCCGGCTGGAAATACCGGGAGAAAAAGAATTTGCCGGCAAAGGAGTTACTTACTGCGCCAACTGCGACGCCCCTTTTTACAAAGGCAAAGATGTGGCGGTAATAGGAGGGGGAAACAGCGCCTTGGATGCGGCCGAATATTTATCCAAAATAGCCAATAAAGTGTATTTAGTGCATAGAAGAGAAGAATTCCGAGGATTTGAAACTTTAATAGATGAAGTAAAAAATAAAAATAATATAGAATTGGTGCTTAACAGCGAAGTTAAAAACATTGCGGGCGGAGAAACTGTGGAAAAAATAAAAGTGCATAACAAAAAGGAAGGCGCCGACTCTGAGATCGAAGTTCAAGGAGTGTTTATAGAAATAGGAAGAATAGCCAAAACCGATCTGGTTGGAAATTTTGTGGAAAGGAATGAATCTTCCCAAATAAAAGTCAATGATCTATGCGAAACCGCCACCCCGGGCATGTTTGCGGCCGGAGATGTGACCACCGTTCCTTTTAAGCAAATAACCATCGCTTGCGGGCAAGGAACTATCGCGGCATTGGCGGCATACCAATATCTGCAAGAAAAAGGTTAAAAAAAGCGAGGGTGCCAAAACGATCAAAATCTAAAAGAATGATATAAAATAGATATAAATTGATATGTATAGATATGAAGTAGATATATCAATTCATATCTACCGGATATCCATCTCATATCTATCCCCTATCTATTTAATCATTCTTGTCCAAATCATTAAATAATTTTAGCAAGAACATTGTGTCACTCTCTCTTGACTACGAAAACCATCTCTTTGGTCAAGGTTACTCCCTTGTTGCCGGCATAGACGAAGCCGGCCGCGGCCCTTTGGCCGGGCCGGTGGTGGCCGCCATAATTGTATTGGATAAAACCTTCATCGACGATCCGGAGGCTTTGGAGGCGTTAAAAGAAACAAAAGATTCCAAAAAAATAACTCCGGCCAAAAGAAAAAGAATATTCAAAGAAATAAAGAACCATTGTCCTCAAATAGGAATCGGCATCTGTACCAACGACACCATTGATAGAATGAATATTCTCCAAGCTTCTTTTTTGGCCATGAAAAAAGCCATTAACGACATAAAAGACAAGCCGGACATGATACTGGTGGATGGCAAATTCCGTATCCCCAGTTGCAGTTTTGACCAAAAAACCGTTATAGACGGCGACGCCAAAGTATTCTCCATAGCCGCCGCCTCGATCGTAGCCAAAGTAACCAGGGATGAGATGATGGAACAATATCACCAACAATATCCGGAATACGGATTTGACAGGCATAAAGGATACGGAACCAAGCAACATATGGAATCTTTAAAACAACACGGGCCGTGTGAAATACATCGGCGAAGTTTTGGGCCGATAAAAAAATATTTGGATATATGGTAGATATACATGGATATGTATAGATATGAATTGATATTTAGATATAAGTGGATATAAATTGTCATTGAATCAATTTTATCTAATCAACCTTATATTTACTTTGTACCAACCATATATCTATATATATCTATTTTATATCCACTATATATCAACTTACTGTTTGACTAAAACAAAAAATTAAAGTAACATTTAATAAATCTAATTCACTTAACCTAAAACCCGGGTTAATTTTTTATTATTCTTATGAATGTAACCGAACTGGCCAGAAGACTGAAAGTGACCCCCAATGAATTACGGGAATGGCTTCCGCAATTCGGTTTTGATATTGGCAAAAAAGCCATAAAGATAGACAATAATGTGGCCGGCAAGATCATTGAGGAATGGCCGAAAATAAAAGAAGAAATAAACAAACAAAAACAAACGGAAACTTCAAAGCCGGAAGCTGTTAAAATGGAAGCTTCGACCGTAATAAAGGTTCCCCGCTATATCAGAGTAAAGGATTTCGCCAATATGGCCGGCATACCGGTAAATAAAGTTTTGGCCGAATTAATGAAAAACAGCATCTTTGCTTCCATTAACGAAAAGATAGATGCCGACACGGCTTCTATAGTCGGTTCTGATCTGGGTTTGGAGGTCAAACAAGAAGAAGAAGATATAATGGGTGAACAAACCGAAGAAGAAAAGAAACTGGAAGATGTTCTAAATAAACAAAAGGATGGAAATTTAACAAAAAGACCGCCGGTTATCGTAGTCATGGGGCATGTTGATCACGGAAAGACCAAATTATTGGACACAATAAGGAAGGTTAATACCGCCGAAGGAGAAACCGGAGGAATAACCCAACACATCGGGGCCTATCAAGTGGAAAAAAATAATCGGACCATAACCTTTATTGACACTCCGGGACATGAAGCCTTTACCGCCATGCGCAGCCGGGGCGCCAAAGCGGCGGATATAGCGGTTTTGATTGTGGCCGCCGATGACGGAGTAAAACCCCAAACCATTGAAGCATACAAGATCATTCAATCGGCCGGCCTTCCTTTTGTAGTGGCTATAAACAAAATAGATAAAGAAGGAGCTGATGAAGGAAGAGTTAAACAAGAATTGGCCAATCAGTTGGGAATAATTCCGGAAGATTGGGGAGGTAAAACCATTTGTACCCCGATATCGGCCATAAAAGGCACCAACATTCAAGAACTTCTGGATATGATCCTTCTTGCCGCCGACACTCAAGAAGAAGAGATGAAAGCCAACCCGGAAGCAACGGCCATGGGAACCATAATTGAATCTCATGTCAACAAAAGCGCCGGACCGGTGGCCACCGTCTTAGTGCAAAACGGAACTTTAAAGAGCGGAGATCCGATCGTTATTAAAGGTAAAAGGTACGGTAAGGTAAGAGCGCTGCGCAACTATAAAGGAGAAGAGATCAAGCAAGCCCTTCCTTCCACGCCGGCCCAAATACTGGGACTAAGAATCGCCCCGGAAATAGGAGATATTATGGAAGTGTCAGAAGGTGAAAAAGTGAGTAAAAAAGAAAGCAAGATCATTAAAAAGAGGCCGAAAGAAGAAAATGTGGCCACCATGCCGGAAAAAGAAGGTATCGTTACCCTTAATTTGATCCTGAAAAGCGATGTTTTGGGGTCTGCCGAAGCGGTGGAAGAATCTTTGGAAAAAATAAACACCGAAGAAGTAAAGGTAAAAATAATAGATAAAGGTTTGGGCAATATAATGGACGGGGATGTTAAAAAAGCGGAAGCCTCCGGCGCTCAAATAATCGGATTCAATGTTAAAATCCCCGCTCAAGTGGAGCATCTTATAAAAGAAAAAGAAGTGCCGGTAAATACTTTTTCCATTATCTATGAATTAATAGATTATGTGAAAGGAGAAATGAAAAAAATAATGGCTCCGGAATATGAAAGAACCGATCTGGGAAAATTAAAAGTATTGGCGGTTTTCAAAACCGATAAGGACAACCAAATAGTGGGAGGGAAAGTTTTGGAAGGAGAAATAAAAAAAGACAGTCGAATAGAAGTATTAAGAGATAAAGAGATCGTTGCGCACGGAGAATTAACAAGGTTGCAGTCCGGCAAGGAAGATGTGTCAACAGTGGAAGAAAACCAAGAGTGCGGAATTCAATATCAAGGAAAACCGGTGATACAAGAGGGCGATATCCTGCAATTTTACAAAGAAGAAGAAAAAGAGAAGGTCTTGTAACTTAAAATGTTAGGTTTTCAAGCGTTGTTTACAAAAATAGATTAAGATTTTTTTAAATTTGTTTGTTATTGTCTTTTTTTTTGAAGGAAATGAAGGCGATTATTTTTGTTAACCTACGGGTATGGTAGGTAGGCAAAGTTAACAAAAATAATCGCCTTCACTTTTCAAGTATTTATCCGGAAATTATAAATTACAAATTTCAATAATTTATGGCGCGCATAGACAGTATCAATAAACAATTGAGTAAAGAAATAGCAGATATCGTATCCAAAGAAATATCGGCTGAAAAATACATGCTTACTATCACCTATGTAAGTTGCGACCACGATCTAAGCGAAGCCAAGATCGGAATTTCGGTATTGCCGAAAAATTATACCGGCAGCGCTCTGCGTGAACTCAAAAAAAATACCCCGGAAATAGTATCTCAACTTAAAAAAAAGCTTCCCTTTATAAGAAGGATCCCCCACATGGACTGGGAGGTGGACAAAACGGAAAGAAAAGCACAGGAACTGGATGATGTTTTTGAGGAAATAAAGAAAAATAAAGATTAAACGCCGTCCCTCGGGTGGTCGACCTGTGGCTCGAAAATTGGAAATTTGCTGATAAATGGATATATGGTGGATATGGATGGATATGGTATGGATATGAGGTAGATATGAGGTGGATATAAAGTTGATATAAGTGGATATATATTTAATTGTTTAAGGGTTAAAGAATGTTTCACACTGGCCAGTGTGAAACATTTATAAACGCAAAAAAAACATAAAGGGGCTGTATGGAAAAATACCGGCTTGCATACAACAAGATCAAAGAAGCGGACAACATATTACTGCTGACCCACCAAAGACCGGACGGAGACGCACTGTCCTCCATGTGCGCTTTTACGCTCCTGTTAGATAGACTGCATAAAAACTATGCGGCTTTTTGTTATGACCGGCCGTCGGCGGCTTTTCATTTTTTACCCAATATTGAAAAGATTACCACCGTTCCTCCCGAATTCGGGAAAGAAAGCGGAAAAAAACAATCCGGTAAATACTTTTCGGATTTTGACCTCATTATTATCTTGGATTGCGGAAGTATTCACAGAACCGGCTTGGGAGAAGAGATAATAAGGCACAAGGATCAAGATCAATTTCTACTGGAATTTGACCATCACCCCAAAGTGGAAGATGAAGGAGATCTGGAAATAAGAAAGCCGGAAGCCGCCTCCACCACCGAAGTGCTTTATTATTTTTTTCAAAAAAACAATATTACTATTGATAAAGATATCGCCAATTGCATATTAACCGGCATATTGACAGACACTGCCAACTTCCTTCATCCGACCACCACTAAAAATTCCATGAATATCGCTTCCAAGATGCTTCTATCCGGAGCGTATTTTCCCAAAATAACTAAAAGTACTTGGCAGAATAAAACCATCTCTTCCATGAAATTATGGGGAATCGCCTTGGATAACCTTAAAATAAACAAACGATACAATATCGCTTTTACGGTTCTTACTTTAGATGATATTGAAAAATATAAAGAAAACGGAGAAGCTTTCGATTCTATAGCCGGATTTTTAAGCAATATAGGCGGAGAATTAAAAGCCGTATTATTTCTACGCGAAGAAGAAAAAGGAAAAATAAAAGGAAGCTTAAGAGCTATTGATCCGACCATGGATGTTTCCAAATTGGCCAATTATTTCGGAGGAGGAGGACATGCCAAAGCCTCCGGTTTTATGATAGAAGGAAGTATTGAGAAGACGGAAAAGGGATGGAAAATTATATAAGTTAAATAAAAAAGAGTGCTAAATTTCAAAATTACTCCACAAGATACAAGAAACAAGACACAAGGATACAAACAAATTCCAAATTAAAAATTTCAATAATTCAAACAATATAATTATCTAATTTTATCAATCATAGAACATTTTATATCTATTATTGTTTGTTTCTTGATCATTTGGTCATTGTATCTTGTTTGTAACTTGTTCCTTGTATCCTTGTTATCTTTCATTTATCTTTTTTGAATTTTGAATTTTTTCTCCTCCATTCTTCTATCTCTTTATGATCTCCTGATAATAATACATCCGGCACGGCATATTCTTTATTACCGGCCTTTAAAACCCGGGGCCGTGTATATTGAGGGTATTCTATTTGCCCCGGCTTGGTGTGGGACTCTTCATTTAAACTCGCTTCATTGCCCAAGACGCCCGGTATCAATCTGGCCACTGAATCCACTACTACCATGGCCGGGATCTCACCGCCGGTAAGCACATACTCTCCGATGGAAATCTCTTCATCAATAAAATAGCGGACCCGTTCATCCACTTCTTCATATCTGCCGCAAATAAGAATAATGTCATGCAATTTTGAGTATTTTTGAGCTTTTCTTTGAGTCCATTTTTTTCCTCGGGCGGATAAAAGCACCACTTTATGGGAAGGATCAACCTTCTTTTTTAGGTCTTGAATAGCTTTATAGATCGGCTTCGCCTTCATTACCATTCCCGCTCCTCCTCCGAAAGGAGCGTCATCAACCTTTCGATGCTTATCCTCGGTCCAATCCCGAAGATCATAGGTTCTAATATTGATCAAACCGTTTTCCTCGGCCCTTTTAATAATACTTTCATTGAAATAAGATTCGAATATTTCCGGAAAAATGGTTATTATATGGAAATTCATTGTTCTATTGTTGATAGTTAATTGATTTTGTCGGTATTTCGAGGACTGACCTCCCTCATTTTTTCTATTTGAATGTATCACGCTATAATGTGATACATTCTTCAAACCTTAAACAATCTACCTATATCTACTTCATATCCACCTCATATCCACCTCATATCCATCCATATCCACCTCATATCAATTATTCTTCTTTCCCACGATCTTTTCAAATTCCTCTTGCTCCAGGGTTTCTTTTTCCATCAATTCCTTAAATATATTATCCAATACTTCTCTTTTGGAAGTTATGAGTTCTCTGGCTTTTTCACCGGCCTTATTGATAAAAGCGGTAACTTCCTCATCTATCATCTCGGCCGTTTTTTCGCTGTAATCCCTTTGTTCATGGATCTCCTTGCCTAAAAACACCATTTCTTCCTTGGATCCGAAAGTCCTGGCTCCCAATTTTTCAGACATGCCGTAATCGGTTATCAGGCTTCTGGCCAAATTGGTGGCCCGGCGCAGATCGGAAGTGGCGCCGGTGGTAACCTCGCCGAACACTTCTTTTTCAGTCATATAGCCGGCCAAAAGAACAGCCAATTCTTCTATAAATTCGGACTTGGGATGCATGCGCTTATCTTGAGTGGGAAGCTTTAAAGTATAACCGCCGGCCCTACCCCTGGCAATAATGGAAACCTTCCTGACCGGGTCGGTATTGGGCAAAAAATGCGCCACTAAAGCATGGCCTCCTTCATGGTAAGCGGTAATTTTCTTTTCTTTCTCAGACATCACCCGGCTTTTTCTTTCCGGACCCATCATTACTTTTTCGATGGCCTCGAAAATATCTTCGGTCTCGATCTTTTTCTTATCTTTTCTGGCCGCCAAGATAGCCGCTTCATTCAATAAATTGGACAGCTCCGCTCCGCTAAAGCCGGGGGTTCTTTCCGCCACTTTACCCAGGTCCACTGTCTCGGCCAACGGTTTTTTACGAGCATGCACCTTTAAAATTCCTTCTCTTTCTTTAATATCCGGTTCCTCGATAACAACTTGCCTGTCAAATCTGCCCGGCCTAAGTAAAGCCGGATCCAGGACATCCGGACGATTGGTGGCGGCGATAACGATAATATTGGTCTCCGGATCAAAACCGTCCATCTCCCCGAGTATCTGATTCAAGGTCTGTTCCCTCTCATCATGGGAACCGCCCATGCCGGTACCTCTTTTTCTGCCGACAGCGTCTATCTCATCAATAAATATAATACACGGAGTATTTTTCTTGGCCTGCTTAAACAGATCCCTTACCCTGGAAGCTCCCACACCGACGAACATTTCCACAAATTCGGAGCCGGATATATAAAAGTAAGGCACGTCCGCCTCTCCGGCCACCGCTCTGGCCATCAAAGTTTTACCGGTGCCGGGGGAGCCCAGCAATAAAAATCCTTTGGGAATGGTAGCGCCCAATTTTTGAAATTTGGTCGGATTTTTAAGGAACTGGACCACCTCTTTCAATTCTTCTTTAGCCTCTTTGGCTCCGGCCACGTCTTTAAAAGTAACTTTTTTCTTTTGATTCTGCCTGTCCACTTGCTTGGCCTGGGATTGCCCGAACATCATGGCCCGGCTATTGGCCCCTTGAACACTTCGCATCATAAAATATATGATCACTCCCAAGATCAAAAACGGCAATAAATAAGGCAGAATATTGGCCGCCCAATAACCAAAACCTTCCTCGCTTTGGATCTTGATATCCAAACCGGAGATCCTTTCCGAGGACACTCCCATATTGGATAAAGTTTGCGACAAAGGTTCACCGGCCTCTTTTTTGGAAATTTTACTACTTCCGTCCTTTAAAGAAACCTCCAACTCATTCCCCTTGACCACTATTTGCGACACTTCTTCTTGCTTGACTTTGTTGACCAATTCTCCCAAGCCCATTTTTTCTTCTTCTTGGCTAAATTGCCCCAATCCGCTAAAAATGGCCGCTACCAAGAAAAAAACAACCAAAAATATCAAAAAATTTTTTATCATTTTGTTCATATGAAAGAAACTTATTTATTGATTTGCAAGATATAATAGCGTTGTTTACAAAATACGGGTAATTATTTGAAGCGAAAGCGATCATTTTTGTTAACCTACGGGTATGGTAGGTAGGCAAAGTTAACAAAAATGATCGCTTTCGCTTTCTCGAAAAAAGAAGATTGTAGCAAGCAAGCCTAAAAAATTCTTAATTTATTTTGTAAACAACGCTTGAAAATCCAACAATTAATTTATTTAATTCAGTATATTACAACAAACCCTTTTTTGCAACGCCGATAACGCCGATAATTAATACGCAAAACAAAACAAAAACTTGACCCCGCCTTATAAGAGATCAAGTCTTTGTTTTTGCCGTTTAAGTATGGCGGATATTCTATTCTACCGGGTCTTCTTTCTTTTTAGAAGCGGGAGCCGCCGGCTCTTCAGGCTCGGACTTCTTTTTAGTTGAAGACTTTGCCGCTTTTTTTTCGGTTTTAGTTTTAGCGGTGCCGATTTTTTGTTTTGTTTTTTTTGCCGGTTTTTCTTGCTCTTTTTTAGAATCTTCGCTTTCTTTCGTTTTTGAATCTTCTTCTGTTGCCGGTTGCTCTTCTTTTACTTCGTTTTCAGTTTTTTTGCTTTCTTTCTTCTCCATATCTTCCGCTTTTCCGGCATATCTAAGGCCCAATCGATGTTCTTGGGGCACTAAAGAGGTTATCTCAAAAGTATAATCGGTATCGGCTTGAAATTTTTCTTCTATCTTTTCTCCTTTATCCAATCCCAATTGGCTGACATGGGCCAAACCGTGAATATCTTCATCCAATTGCACAAACAAACCGAACGGATTCACTTTCAAGACTCTTCCTTTGACTTTATCTCCTATGTTGTATTTCTCGTTAACGTTTTCCCAAGGGTTTTTCTTTAACTTTTTGGCGCTCAAGAATATCTTGGCGTCCTCCAAAGCTATGATCTCGGCTTTTACGGTATCTCCGGGTTGATAGAGGCGGGAGGGATTATCTATTCTTTTCCAATCCAGCTCGGAGATATGGATAAGTCCTTCCATTTTATTATTGTCTCCGAAACTGATAAAAACCCCGAAGTTGGTAACGGCGGTAACCACTCCTTCCACCACTGTTCCCACTTGATACTGATCTATGATATGCTTTTGCTTCTCACTCCACACTTCTTTTTCACTAAAAATGACACTGCCGTCATCATTGTTTACATTTATAACCTTTACCTCGAAATCGGTGCCCACGAAACTTCTTAACTTCTCCAATATCTTACCCTTGTCGCCTCCGCTTACCCTGGGATAATTTTCCGGGGCCAGCTGGGAAACAGGCAAAAAACCGTCCACATGGGCATATTTTACCATCAACCCGCCTTTATTGGCTTCGGTAATCCTAACAAATACATTTTTGCCGTTATTGTAAGCATCCATCAGGTCTTCCCAAGCCTTCTTCTCTCCGGCATCGCGGAAAGACAATTCCACTTCTCCGTCTTCATTGTCTTCTTCCACTACCGTAGCCTCCACTTCATCACCGGGCTTCAAATTGGCATATTCATCCGATTCCTCAAACATTTGCGGCCCTCGAACCACTCCGGCCATAACGCCGTTTATGTCCACTCTTACTTCGCTTTTGGAGGCGGAGATCACTTTTCCTTTAATAATATCTCCTGTTTGGGGTACTTTTAAACTATCTTTTTCCAGTAACTCCTCAAATTTTTGTTTTTCTTCTTCTTTGATGTTACTCATGATGTTTTTCTTCTTTACCTTTATTAAGGCAAATAAAGTAAATTAACCTTTTCCGACAATTTACGGAAAAAAGCCTTTTGGAAACCTTGCCTCAAAAAAGAGACTCCAAACCAAAAGTTTTTACAGGTTTTGCAATTCGCTTGCTTATTATACAAGATATAAT
>CAZEHL010000022.1:14791-16617 GCA_964512155.1 uncultured Gammaproteobacteria bacterium
GCTATGCCGGCCACTAAAGCCGAAAAATGCAACACATTTTCTTTCCTGTTAGTGTTATGCTTTATCTCCGGTATCAGGTCAGAGGTGGCGATATAGATAAAGTTGCCGGCCGCGATCGGCAATAAATAAATAATGTTGATAAACTCGGAAGCGAAATAAACAAGCAGCCCGCCACCCACTATGGTTAAAGCGGAAAAAAAATTATAGAGCAAAGCTTTTTTCTTTTCCCATCCGCTATGCAATAAAATCCCGAAATCCCCGAATTCTTGAGGGATCTCGTGTGCGGCCGCCACTATCCAAGTCACTATTCCCAGCCTTATATCCACCAAAAACGCGCTTCCGATGGCGATGCCTCCTAAAAAATTATGAACTCCGTCGGCGATCAATATCAAATATCCGACCGGATGCTTGTGCTCGGTCGGGAGCTTGTGGCAATGATGCCAGCAAATAAACTCTTCCAGGAACAAAAACAATACAAATCCGGCCAAAACCAACAAAGAGACCAAAGCCATGTCTCCTCCCTCCCGAACAGCCTCCGGAATCATATGCAAAAAAGCTCCTCCGAGCAAAGCGCCGGCGGAAAAGGCCACCAACGGCAGAATCAATTTTTTGAGTGTTTTTTCTTTAAGCAAAAAAGTGGCAAGCCCCACCCAGGCCAACAAGGCCATGGCCAAAGTGGAACCGAGAATCCAAAGGAGAATATGGGACATATCTGAATAATTTTTCAATTTTCAATTTTCAATTTACATTGAATTTTCATTTATTTAATTCTCAATTTGGGATCTTTGAAAATGAAAATTGTATTATTGAAAATTAACTGAAAATTGATTATTGATTATTGAAAATTAATGGATAAGCATCGCATCTCCATAACTATAGAACCGATATCTCTCTTTAATGGCCTCTTGATATGCGTTATCAATATTTTTCTTACCCGCAAAGGCGCTGACCAACATCAATAAACTAGATTTGGGCAGATGAAAATTGGTAAGCATGGCATCCACTACCCGAAATTCAAATCCGGGATAAATGAAAATGTTAACCCAATCGTTAAAATTTTCGTAAATCGTAAATCGTAAATCGTAAATCGGCTCTAAAAATTTATTATATTCCGGACACTGAAATATTGCCTCCAAAGTGCGCACGCTTGTCGTTCCCACAGCGACCACTCTTCTTCCTTCCCGCTTGGCTTTGATGATACTCTTTAAAGTTTCCGCTGTTGCTTCCGCCCATTCGGAGTGTATTTTATGGTCTTCCACTTTTTCCGTTTTCACCGGAGCGAATGTACCCAAACCCACATGCAAAGTTACATATTCGAACCGGACTCCTTTTCTTTTTAATTTTTCCATCATTCTGTCTGTAAAATGAAGCCCGGCGGTCGGTGCGGCAACAGATCCTTTCTTTTTCTCATCGGCATAAACCGTTTGGTATCTCTTACTGTCTTGTCCTTGCTCGCCCTTGTTTCTTTTGATATACGGAGGTAAAGGTGTTTGGCCTATTTTGTACAGATCTTTCATAAATTCTTCTCCTTTTTTGTTGAATTTAACCCGCCAAGTATCCTCTTCTTGCTTGCCCTCTATAGAAGCGCTTAGATCATTTTCAAAAACAATATTCAAGCCCTTGGCCACTTTTCTGCCTCCCACAATACACTCCCATTCATCATCATTGATATTTTTATGCAAAAAAACTTCGATCCGCCCGCCCGTATCTTTCTTTTTTCCGATCAACCTGGCCGGAATTACCTTGGAATTGTTCATAACCACCACATCTCCTTTATCCAAATATTCATCCAAATTATAAAAATGTTTGTGCTCCGTTCCGCCGGT
>CAZEHL010000023.1:0-16390 GCA_964512155.1 uncultured Gammaproteobacteria bacterium
TTATTTTTGTAAACAACGCTTGAAAGTCCGACAAATAATATTATTAAAATTCCGAACCCGAACATCATATTTATTATAGCATTTTTTAAAAAACAAAAAAATAAGGGTTGATTTTATTAAAATTTTTTAATAATGTTTCCAAAACGTTCTTTTAAAATAAAAACTACGAAAGGGGGGAAGTATGTCGTCTTACAAGAAAGAAATTATTGCACCGGGTGATAAAGCCTCCAAGCTGGCCCATGAAGTTTGCGTCCAAAGCTACAAAAATTGTCCGGCCGTACATGTCATACCCCGCGAATCGAACAACTTTCGCGGACCGGTGGGGTTCACTTGGAAAAAACACGTCTTGGAAAAAATGATGGAATGGGAGGATCCGAAAGACGGAATAGTTATGCAAGAAATGGAAAGCGACGGAGCCGGCGGAAAACCCCAGTTTTTCACTTTGGTGGGAACAGAAAAAGTCTTTCAAGGATTGGGGTGGGAAATTATAACCATGACCGCCGACGATTTTGCCAGGTCCGGCAGATTTCCGGCGGTGATGTGCAATGATCTGCAAGTAAAAAAATTAACTGAGCAAAATTTTTCTCTTTTTAACAATTTAATGAAAGGCTATCATCATGCCTTGACTCAATCGGATCTGGTTAACATTACCGGGGAAGTGGCGGTAATGAAACACAGTATTACCGCTTTCTGCGACACCGATCAGCGCGAACAATTGATATTAACTTGGTCCGCCTCTTGTATCGGATTATCTCACAAAAAACTGCTTATCGATAATTCTAAAATAAAACCGGGAATGCTGATAATCGGATTTTGGGAACCGGGATACAGATGCAACGGAGGCACTTTTTTTACCGAACTTATTTTATCCAAGTTCGGCCCGGAGCCGGAAAAAATTATGGCCAACGATGAAGCCAAAAACTTCGCCCGAAAATTGTCTACCCCTTCCATAAGTTATGCCAGAACCTTAAACAGGATAATGGGATGGAATATGGATGGTTCAATCGACACCCCCAAGGCCAAGGTGGCCGGAGCAGCCCATATTACCGGAGGCGGAATATGGGGCAAATTCGGGGAGATACTTCCGAGCGGAGTCGGGGCCCATCTTCATAGTTTAATGCCTCCCGGACAAGTATTGCTTGAAGCACAAGAAATGTCTTGGAGCTTGCCAAAAGAAAGATGGTTGAATGACTATGATGCTTATGAAACTTTTCATGGCGGTTACGGCATGATATTGGTGGTTCCTGATAAAGAGAATGCCGACAAAATAATTAAACAAGCGCAAAAAGAGCATATGTGTGCTCACGTGATCGGGGAAACCAAAAAAAGAGAAGAAATGCCGGCTCGCTTGATAATCGAGTCCAAATTTAACCAGGGAGGAATATTGATGAGCAAAGATTAAAAAAACAAAAAAGAAGGGCCTTTTTAAAAAAGGCCCTTTTAAATTGGAAATCATCCGTGTTTCTTTATTTTTGCTATTTCAACAAGAAAGAAAAAAGCTCCTCCAAGCGTTAACAAAACAATAACTCCGCTTATTTCTGCCAAAAAAAAGCAGAAAGAAAAGCCGGAAGCCAAACAGAACAAATAAAAAAACAGTGAAAGAACAATAAAGACCAACGAAGTGATTATTAACAGATGCAACCCTTTTCGCAACCGCTCTTCGTTGCGCCCATTGGCGGCCGAATTTGACATAACCTCCCTCCTTTCATTTTGAGCTTTATGCTCGTTTGCTAAATAACTTCTTTTATTAACAAATATGAAACAGGTCTTACGATTCCTTATATAACTTTTTTACCATATATGTCTCTTGCAACCTATAACCCATTTTTCTATAATAACTTCTCACTCCCACCCCGGATATTACCGCCATCTTTTTATATCCGTTGGCTTTTGCCATCTTTTCTCCTTTGGCCATCAACTTTTTTCCCAGGCCCGTATGTTGCACCTTGCCGCTCCTTTCTCCCACAGGGGTCAACTCTCCATAAATATGAAGCTCTCTGACCAGTGCCGCCCCGGATAAAGCGTTCTTTTTACTTTCTTTACCTCCCGGCAACCTTAAACGGCAAAAACCGAATAAAGTTTTTTTGTCTTTAGAGACATAACTAATAAAATATTCAACTCCGCCGGAAGCTTGATATGCAATAATGTCAGATTCGACGTCACTTAAGCTATATCGCCGATCTTTTGCTTCCCTGCATCGAATACACTCGCATTCGACCCCCTCCTCTTTTATCAACTGCCTTAAATTGGTGATCTTATTGCCGGCCACAATAGACTCTTCCGGAATATCCCGGATAAGCCTAATAACTCTTACGTAAGGAGGAATGGCTTTTTTGCAGGCAACAATAAGATCCTTTAACCGCTTATCAGTATAAGGTTTATACCCGCCTTGTTTCCACCACTGATACAACAAACTTCCTTTGGTAACCACGGTGGGATAAAACTTTATCTGGTCCGGCCGGAATCTTTCATCTTCAAACAATTGTTTAAATTTTTTCAGATCTCTATTAAAATCACTGCCGGGCAAGCCGGGCATTAAATGATAAGTTACTTTAAAACCATATTCTCTTAACAAAGAGGTGGCCTCGGCCACTTCTTTAACTCCATGGCCTCTTTTGTTTATTTTTAAAACTTCGTCATCAATTATCTGCACCCCCAACTCCACTCGAGTACAGCCCATCTCTCTCATCTGCCATACTTCTTGTTCGGTTATAAAATCGGGCCTGGTTTCCAATGTTAAACCCACCACTCTATACTTGCCTTTTTCATTCTTCTTTTGTTCTACGGCCAATTCCTTTTGTAAACCGGAGATCGTCTCTTTGCGCAATTCTTTCTCCTTGATCTTTATCGCTTTCCGGCTGTTTTTAGAAGCTGTTTCAAAAAAATAATCATTGGCTCCTCTAAAGCATTCTTTGATATACCAATATTTATATTCAACCGGTAAAACACTCCAACTGCCCCCTATGACTATCAATTCTATCTTGGTGGGCAGATGGCCGTTGGCTTCCATGGCTTTAAGCCGCAATTGCACCTGGGCATACGGATTATATTGGTTGCGGATCGCCCGCATTACCGCCGGCTCGTTGGATAAATAGCTCTTGGGAATATCCTTTTCATCCGGACAATAAGCGCACTCACCCGGGCAAGGATAAGGCTTGGTCAACACCGCCACCGGAGCCACGCCGGACATGGTTCTTATTTGCCTTTTTCTTAACAATCTTTCCAATTCTTTATCTTCTTTTACTTTCCCTTCCGCAACCAACTGCCTGTATTCCTCCAATATCTCTGAGTTCCGCAATATTTTTATATTATAAACGGCTGAAAATCTTCTTTTTGCTTTAGCCAAACTTTCGGCATTCTTGGGAGCCGATTCTATTAAATCCTTAATTGCTTTTTTGGTTTGACTTGATATAATAGACATAAATAGATGTAAACTCAAAGTTTATCAAGGTTGTTTACAAAATAATATTTATTCAAGCTTTGTTAGGGAAAAATGTATTCCGCGAGCGAACAATCCTTTTTTGTTGACCTAAGGGTTGGCGCTTATCGGGTAGGCAGTCAACAAAAAAGGATTGTTCGCTTATCGGCAAAGTTGAAATTATAAATGGCTTTATTACAACCTACAAATGAAAATATAAATTCTATCTATATTTTAAGTGTAAGATATAATAGCGTTGTTTACAAAATTCGGATGAATACTTGAAAAGCGAAAGCGGTTATTTTTATAAACAACGCCTGAAAGTCCGACATTTTAAGTTTTGAATTTTAATATTATGCCGATAAATCAAGAAATTTTCAAGGCCTACGATATTCGAGGTCTTTATCAAAAAGGGGTGGATGAAGAAATCGCTTATCGACTGGGTTTAGCTTTTGCCGAGTTCCGGCAAGAAGAAACCGGACAAAACAAATTAAACATTGTGGTAGGAGGAGATATGAGAAACTCGACCCCGTTGCTAAAAGAGTCTCTGATAAAAGGATTAACTTCCAAAGGAGTTAATGTGGTGGACGTGGGCATGATATCCACTCCGTCCTTTTACTTCGCTGTCGCTTATTTTAATTATGACGGAGGAGTGATAGTTTCAGCCTCTCATAACCCTTCGGAATGGAACGGTTTTAAACTCACCGGGGAAAAAGCCAAGCCGATAAGCTATGATACCGGCATAAAAACATTAAAGGAAAAAATGGAAAAAAACGATTTCCATAAAGCCGACACTCCCGGCAAAATAATAAAGAGAGAGAATGTGTTGGAAAAACAAATAAACCACGACCTTCGTTATTTTGAACAATACAAAATAAGATCCTTAAAAGTGGCGGTGGATACGGCCAACGGAATGGGTGCTCAATATATTGAGCCTCTTTTCAAGCATATTGATGCCGAGTTGCTTCCTATGAATTTTCAATTTGACGGAAATTTTCCGGCCCATGAAGCCGACCCCTTAAAAGAAGAAAATCTGGAAGAGCTAAAAAAGAAGGTTGCCAAAGAAAAATGCGATCTTGGCATCGCCATAGACGGGGACGGAGATCGCGTTTTTTTCGTGGATGATAAAGGAAAAACCATTGATCAATCAATTATTCGCGGAATATTGGCTAAAATATTTTTACGAGAAAAACCGGGTTCAAAAATATGCTACGATATTCGTCCGGGGCGGATCACCCGGGAAATGATAGAAGAAAACGGGGGCGTTCCCATAGTCACCAAAGTGGGGCATTCTCTTATTAAACAAAAGGCGATCGAAGAAGACGCTTATTTTGCCGGTGAATCTTCCGGCCATTTCTTCCTTAATATGGATATCGGCTGCTTTGAAGTACCGATCATTATTATAGGAAAGTTGCTGCAAGAGCTTTCCGAAACCGATCAAAAAGCCTCTCAATACATAAATCCCTTTAAAAAATACTTTCATTCCGGAGAAATAAACACCGAAGTGGCGGACAAACAGCAAGTGTTTGAAAAATTGGAAGAAAAATATAAAGATGCGGAAAATATAAGCAAACTGGACGGGATTACCATAGAATATCCGGAATATTGGTTCAATGTTCGAGGATCCAATACTGAAGAAAAGGTTAGGCTGAACCTGGAAGCGGTTTCCAAAAGAAAAATGAAAGAAAAAACGGAAGAGGTAATGAAAACAATTAAATCCTCTTGATTTTTTAAGCGGTTTATGTTAAAGTGTTGACGGCACAACTTAATAAATAAAATGTTAAATTTTCAAGCGTTGTTTACAAAAATAGATTAAAAATTTTTTAAATTTGTTTGTTGTTGTTTTCTTTTTTGGAGGAAGCGAAGGCGATTATTTTTGTTAACAACGCAACCCTACCATACCCGTAGGTTAACAAAAATAATCGCCTTCGCTTTTCAAGTATTTATCCTGATTTTGTAAATAACACTATTATATCTTACAAATAAAACCATAATTCTCCTTATCTTGGTCCGGCGGCTCTGCCCCTCTCTCGGATAAGGAAAGATTGAAAAAACATGTTAGACAAAGATTCCAAACAAAAGATAATCAAAAAATTCAAGACACATGAGAACGATACCGGATCCCCTCAAGTGCAAATCGCCATTTTAACCGAAGAAGTCAAACGGTTAACAGAGCACTTGCAGTCACACAAAAAGGATCACTCTTCCAGACGAGGACTATTAAAAAAGATCGCGGAAAGAAGAAAATTGCTTAAATACTTGCAAAAAGAAGATTATGAATCCTTCCAAAAGTTGGCTCATAAGCTAAACCTAAGAATAGCCAAAAAAATGGAAAGAGAGGAAGAGGCCAAAAAACAATTGGAAGAAAAATTGGATAAATCGAGCGAACTTAAAGCGGAAGAGGGCGAAGAAGACCAAAAAGAAGAAGCCGAAAACAATAAATAATCAGCTAAAAATTCGGTTTACCCAAACCGAATTTTTATAACCATACCATGATAAAAAACAAATCCCAAAGAGTCGGAGTGTTGGTGGATGTATCAAACCTTTATCATTCGGCCAAAAACCTATATAACAGTCGGGTGGAATTCAAAGAAGTTTTAAAACATTCGGTTGAAGGCAGAAAGCTGGTCCGGGCCATAGCTTATGTGATCAAAACCGAAACCGAAGAAGAAACCCCGTTTTTTGAAGCACTACATCAGCAAGGGTTTGAAGTTAAAATGAAAGACCTTCAAATATTTGCCGGCGGAGTTAAAAAAGCCGATTGGGATGTGGGCATAACCGTCGACGCCATTAAAATGTCTGATAAATTGGATGCTATTATCCTTTTAACCGGAGACGGTGATTATGTTCCTTTAGTCGCTTATTTGCAACAAAAAGGATGCTTGGTAGAGGTCGGAGCCTTTCATCAAACCACCTCTTCCAAATTATTGGAAGTGGCGGACAGCTTCCTGGATCTAAGCGGGAATAAAAGATTTTTAAGAAAATAAGGTTTACTTATTTAAAATTTTTAAGTATTTTGCTTCTCTTGTTTATTTTTGCTTGCCTTTTGATATTTAGTTTAAATTAGCCGTTTAAAAAAATTATCTGTTTGAGGGTAACGAGTTATAATTTTTTAGGCTAATTTAAACGTGCCGCAAGGCAAATATCAATCAGCAAGCAAAAATAGACAAGAGAAAAATAAATATTACAAAAGCCGGATTTTGAAATTTAAGGACAACAAAAAAGAATTTCCCGCTTAACAGTAAAACTTATTAAAATTGTAAAACGACAATGATGCGTCTTACAATAATAATTAAATAATTTTTCCATTGTTTCGTGAACGTTATTACCCACTCCCTCTTCTTTGGTATATTCGTTAAGCGGTGTATAAATATACTGTTTAACGAATATACGAAAGGGAGCCTTATTTAATCGCGGAACAATGAAACAAAGTGTTTTATGGCTGAAAAACAGCAAATGCAAACATTTTCCAAGGATTGGCACGGACGACAATTGTCCTTATCCACCGGTAAATTGGCCAACCAAGCCAATGCTTGCGTTTTGGCCCAATATGGCGAAACCGTGGTTATGGCCACCGTGGTCCGATCCGAAGAAGAGCAAAACCTGCCTTTCTTTCCGTTGATGGTTGATTTTGAAGAAAAGCTTTACGCCGCCGGCATCATTAAAGGTTCCAGGTGGGTAAAAAGGGAAGGCCAGCCCACTGAAGGAGCCGTCTTAACGGGGAGAATGATAGACAGATCCATCAGGCCCTTGTTTGATGAATCCTCAAGAAGGTCAATTCAACTGATATTGACCGTATTATCGGTGGATAAAGAAAACGACCATGACATAGTGGCCCTGGCGGCCGCTTCCGCCGCCTTATCTGTAGCCGAAGTGGATTGGCAAGGACCTATTGCCGGCATCAGAGTGGGGTTAACCAATAATGAGTTCATCTACAATCCCACCTACAAACAACAAGAAGAAAGCGATCTGGACCTGATAGTGGCCGGGGACACTGAAAAAGCGATAATGATCGAATGCGGGGCCAATGAAGTAAAAGAAGATGTTATCGGACAAGCCATCGAAGCGGCGAAAAAAGAAATGGCGCCGGCGCTGGAACTTATCAAAGAGTTTAAAGAAAACGCCCAAGTTGCGGAAAGGTTCATTCCGACCACGAGAAAAGATGAAGAAGAAAAAAAGGAGGAAGAAAATAAAAAATACTATTTAGATCAAGCGAATAAATGGCTGGATGAAAATGTTGCCGGTATCATATTTGAAAAACAGTTACCCTCCAAGAAAGAACGAAAAGAAGCGACCGAACAGGTTAAGAACGGATTGTATGATTATCTTCTTGAAATGGGGGCGGATAAAGAAACCATAAAAAATATCATTCAAGAGACGGTAA
Source organism: uncultured Gammaproteobacteria bacterium (assembly GCA_964512155.1). Classification (GTDB taxonomy): domain Bacteria; phylum Patescibacteriota; class Patescibacteriia; order Patescibacteriales; family JAGXOH01; genus JAGXOH01. The sequence continues at coordinate 7,803 of CAZEHL010000023.1, forward strand.
AAGAAAAGGTGGAAGAGAAAGTGGGAGAACAGATCCTCAAAAATGACCAAAGATTGGACGGCAGAGAGCTGGACGAAATCAGGGAATTAAACGCCGAAGTGGATATTTTACCCAGAAACCACGGAGCCGGCCTTTTTTCCAGGGGAGAAACCCAAACATTGTCCATTGTCACCTTGGGGGCTCCCGGCTTGGAACAATTAACAGAAGGTATAGAGGGAAGCGGCACCAAACGATTTATGCATCATTACAATTTCCCTCCTTATTCGGTAGGGGAAACCAAACCCATGAGGTCTGCCAGCAGAAGAGAGATCGGTCACGGCGCCTTGGCGGAAAAAGCTTTATTACCGGTAGTTCCGGCCAAGGAAGATTTCCCTTATACTATAAGAGTGGTAAGCGAAACTTTAAGCTCCAACGGATCCTCTTCCATGGGAGCCACTTGCGCTTCCTGTTTGGCTTTGATGGATGCCGGCGTACCCATTAAAAAGCCTGTGGGCGGTATAGCAATGGGACTGATATCCAATGAGGATATGAGTGAATGGAAGGTGTTAACCGATATGCAAGACCTGGAAGATGCCAAAGGAGGAATGGACTTTAAAATAACCGGTACCAGAGACGGAGTAACCGCCATTCAACTGGACACCAAAACCGCCGGTTTACCCAAAGAAGTGGTGGATGAAACACTAAAAAAAGGAAATGATGCCAGAATGAGAGTTTTGGATGCCATGGAACAAGCCATTGCGGAGCCTAACAAAGAGTTGTCTCCTTACGCCCCGTCTATTACGCATTTCTATATCAATCCGGAAAAAATATCGGAAGTAATCGGTCCAGGAGGCAAAAATATAAACAAAATTATTGCCGAAAAGGATGTTAGCATCGATCTGGAAGATGACGGCTTGGTAATGATCTGCGGCCAAGATAAACAAAACGTAGCCGAAGCAACCGAATGGATAAAAGAGTTGACCAAAGAATTCGAACCGGAAGAAATAGTTAAAGGAAAGGTGGACAGAATCATGGACTTCGGCGCCTTAGTGAAATTAAATAACTATAAAAACGGCTTGGTACACGTCAGCGAACTGGCTCCTTATCATGTATCCAGTCCGGGGGATTTCCTGGAAGAAGGACAAGAAGTAACCGTTAAAGTAAAAGAAATAGATAACTTCGGCCGGGTTAACTTAACCATGAAGAACCTGGAAGAAAACGAGCCTCTTTGGAAAGATAAAAAGGGCGCTACTGACCGCAACTCCGGATCCGGCCCGAGAAACAACCATAAACCCCGGTTCAATAAAGACAATCGCAATCGACCACCCGAAAGAAGATAGGATCGACTCAAAAAAATTCAAAAAGCGGACACAAAAGTGTCCGCTTTTTTAGGTTTACTTGCTACAGTCTTTAATCTTTTCCCATATATTGATATAATAATTATTGATAATTCAATCATCCAGTTCTGATAAATGCGGCCGCTAAACATGTTAAAAAAACCGGAAATAAGAAAAGCGTATTTACTCAATAAACACGTTATTATAACTCCGAATAGGTCATCCAGGCCCAGGGACGTAAGAGAAAAAACAGTAGTGGAAAAAAACACCGCTAACTGCCCTTTTTGCGAACACAATATTGACAAAAGATATATAACAGATAAGATAGACGGGCCGACTCGCGGAAAATGGAGCATGTTAAGCCTTAAAAACAAATATCCGGCGGTAACCCCAAAGAACAAAAAAGCCAGAGGCTTTCAAGAAGTTATAGTGGAAACCCCTTATCACGGAAAAGATCTGGCCGATCTTAGCAAAAAACAAACGGAAAGGTTGCTTTATATGTATAAAAAAAGGACTGAAGAAATCTCCGGCAATAAAAAGATCAATTACATTCTTTGTTTTAAGAATGAAGGCTCCAAAGCCGGAGCATCCATAGCCCATGCTCATTCTCAAGTGTTTGCCACCGAAATGATTCCGCCGGATCCGCTTGAAGAATTAAAATTGATACAACAATACAAGGCAAAACATGGAATTTGCCCTTATTGCGACATCCCCCCGAAAGAAGTTAAAAGCAAAAGGGGAATATATCAAGATGATCACATAATCTGCTTCGCTCCTTACGCCAGCGAATATCACTATGAAGCATGGATTTTCCCTAGAAGGCACGTAGACAACATTACTCTTTTAACCAAAACCGAACTTTCCTCTTTAACGCATTGCTTAAAGATCATTTTAAATAAAATGCAAGAACTCAATCTATCCTTTAACCTTTTCTTGCACAATGTAATATCGGATAAAGATCAACATTTTTATATTAAAATACAACCCAGGGATAGCGTATGGGCCGGCGTGGAACTGGGATCCGGACTGGTAATAAACTCGGTGCCGCCGGAAGAAGCGGCCAAATTTTATAGAGAATAAATATTGGATATAAAATTGATATGCTTAGATGTTGAATTTTCAAGTGTTGTTTACAAAAATAATCACTTCCGCTTCCCGAATATTTATCCGCATTTTGTAAACAACGCTACTATATTTACTATATTTTACAGCTTAGATATAAGCATTATATTAATTTATATCAACAACAAACAATGCCCAATTCCAGATTACAAAAAAAATCAAACACCAACAGATATCAACAATCTTGGAAAGATCAAAATCAAAACCAAGAAAAAAGAGGCAACTCTTCCAAGAACAAAAAATCTTCAAAAAAAAGAGGGGGGATAAAGAAGCTATTCTTAAATAAATATTTTTTTCTATTTATCCTGTTTATTATTTTAGGGGTGTCCGCTTTTGGAATAACCGTAATCGTCTGGGCTTCCAAAGACCTACCTAATCCGGACCAATTAATGGAAAGAAACGTCGCCCAAACCACAAAAATATATGATCGGAGCGGAGAAAATTTATTATACCAAATACATGGAGATCAACAACGAACCTTAATGTCCTTGGATGATATTCCGGAACATGTCAGGCAAGCCACTATCGCCATTGAAGACAAAAATTTTTATGAACACGAAGGCTTCAGTATTTGGGCTATAATCAGAACGGCTTTGACCAATATAATATATGACAAAAAGGCCGGGGCCTCCACGTTGACCCAACAATTGATCAAAAATACGGTTTTAACTCCGGAAAAAACTTATACCAGAAAAATAAAGGAACTTATCTTGGCCTACCGAATGGAAAATATTTATACCAAAGACGAGATACTGCAAATGTATTTAAACGAAGTGCCTTACGGAGGAGTTACATACGGAGTGGAAGCGGCTTCCCAGCATTATTTTGACAAAAGCGTAACAGAGATCAATGTGGCCGAATCGGCCATACTGGCCTCTCTTCCTCAATCGCCGAGCCTTTATTCTCCTTATGGGCCCCATAAAGAAAGGCTAATGGGCAGGCAACAATACATAATAAACCTAATGCGAGAACAAGGATATATAACCGAAGAAGAGGCGGAACAAGCAAAAAATACCAAAATAGCCTTTAAAGAACCGTCTGAAAACATTAAGGCTCCGCATTTTGTCATGTATGTAAAAAAAATATTGGCGGAAAAATACGGGCAAAGAACACTGGAGCAAGAAGGGCTAAAAATATATACCACCTTGGATTGGTTTAAACAATCAAGAGCGGAAAAAATAATAAAAGAGGCGGCGGAAAAAAATTTAGCCAACTACAACGCCGAAAATGCGGCCTTGGTATCCATGGACCCCAAAACCGGTCAAATCTTGGTTATGGTCGGTTCAAAGGATTATTTTTCAAATGATCTAGACGGCCAATTCAATGTGGCTACCGCCGACAGGCAACCAGGCTCCTCTTTAAAGCCCATGGCCTATGCTACGGCTTTTGAAAAAGGGTATAAACCGGCCACCATACTCCATGACACTAAAACCGACTTCGCCCCCGGAGAAGATGACTATATACCTCAAAATTTTGACGGCAATTTTCGAGGACCGATATCTATGAGAAAAGCTTTGGCCGGATCCTTGAATATACCGGCGGTAAAAACGTTGTACTTAGCCGGCAAAGAAGAAATGTTTAAAAATTTAGAAGACTTAGGATACACAACCTTACAAGAAGAAGACAGATACGGCCTTTCCTTGGTGTTGGGAGGCGGCGAAGTGAAACTGTTGGAACACACCAATGCTTACAGCGCTTTTGCCAGAGAGGGGGAAATAAGGCCGGCCTCGGCCATACTGAAAGTGGAAAACAGTGAAGGAGAAGTAATAGAAGAGTTTAAAAACAAAACCCGGGAAACATGGGATCCTGATACGGCCCGCATGATAAGTGATGTTTTATCTGATAACAGCGCCAGGGAATATGCCTATGGACAAAACAATCAACTAACATTGGGAGATAGGCCGGTGGCAGCCAAGACCGGTACCACTAACGATTTTAAGGATGCTTGGACCATAGGTTACACTCCTTCTTTGGTAACCGGGGTTTGGGTTGGAAACAACGACAACGCTTCCATGGCCGGAGGCTCTTATGGAGGAACCGTAGCGGCCCCGATCTGGAATCAATACATGCAAACAATATTGGGTGATACCCCGATTGAAGAATTTAAAGAACCGAATATCAAAAAAACCGGAAAATCGATTATTGATGGGGATATAGAGTTCACCAAAACAGTGGAAATAGATAAAGCCTCCGGACTGCTGGCCACCGAACACACTCCGGAAGACTATCGAGAAGAAGCTACCTTTGAAAATCACCACTCTATTCTACACTATGTGGACAAAGATAATCCACTGGAAGATAAACCGGAAAACCCGGAAGAAGATCCTCAATATGATTCATGGGAAAAAGGAGTTAGAGAATGGGCAAAAAAAGAAAATAAAGGATCAACTTCCACCAAACCCATGGACGAAATACCTGAAGAAGAAGATAATGTTCATAAACCGGAAAATGAGCCGACATTCGAAATTCAAAATTTAACAAACAACCAGATAGTGGACCATTCCATATTAAAGACCGGAATTACCAAAGCCTCGGCTCCGAGAGGGGTAAGTAAAGCTGAGTATTATATTAACGATGAACTCTTATATACAAGTGAAACATATCCTTTTAATTTTGAACAAAATATAAGTTATCTGAAAAACGGATATCATGATCTTAAGGTTAGAGTGTGTGATGATGTGGATAATTGCAGTTCAAACACGATGACTTTTAACTTGGTTTTGGATGAAGACCAGAGAGAAAAAGATAAAATGGATATATCATGGATATCACCTCAAAAGGGGCTGGCTGTCAATTCTATTGATTTTCCGTTAAACCTGAAGATACAAGCACAAAACCATCAAAAATTGGATAAGCTGGAAATAATCCTTTCTCCTCAAACCGGAACATCCACCAAATTATACACTATAAATGATATTTCTTCTCCTATAATAACCAAAGAATGGACAACTCCTCCGCCTTCCGGAGTTTACCACCTCTATGCCAGAGGAGAGTGGCGGGGGTTTGTAAAAGAAACCGAGAAAATAATAATATCGGTTACCAGCCCCGAATAACAGCAACCTGAAAACAGCTTTTTAAACAATATATAAAAAACACAACGATCGGGTCGATTTTTTTATATATTTCTTATTGTTTAATGGGCATTATTATATATAAATATTTTTTTTCTTCCAACGGCTTTATTATACAAGGAGTATTATTGTCTATAACTTCTATTTTTACATTTTCTTCGTTTATATGATTCAATCCGTCCAATAAATAATTATAATTTATTACTATTCCGTTATCCTCTCCGGAAGTTTCGGCCTCCACATCCACCACATTCTCACCGGCATCACCGGAGGCGGAAGAAACCACCATCTTGCCTCCTCCTTTTGGAAAATCCAAATTAACATCATTTACTCCGGTTTTAGAAAACAATGATGAGGTTTTTACCGCTCTTATAAATTCATCCCTGTTTACCACGGCCGAGGTTTTGGTCTCGTTCGGTATTATTTGTTTATAATCCGGATATTGGCCTTCTATTGTTTTGGAGATCAATTCCGTATTCTTAAAAGTGAACATTACCTGATTCTCAGAGATGAAAAAATTTATTTTTTCTTGGTTTTTTTCTTTGATATTCTCGTCTTTTGTTCCGGCTAAAACCCTGATCAACTCTTGCAAGGTTTTGGCCGGAATAATAATTTTTTGTCCTTCCATGGAAGGGTTTTTTGTTTCTATTTCAACTTCTTTTTCGGCCAGTCTATAACTGTCCGTGGCCGCCATGGTCAGATTGTTTTTGCCGAAAATAAATACGACTCCGGATAACTCCAATCTGGACTCGCCCGAAGATACGGCGAAAACAACTTTTGATAAGGCTTTTTTAAATTGATCCACATCGGCAACAAATTCTTTTTCTTTATCCACTGTCGGTATGAGAGGGAAGTCATCGGTTGATTGTCCTTTTATTTTTGTTTTATAGTTTTCACATTCTACTTGAATATTGTCATCTTTTTTTGTTATGGTTATTTGTTTGTTTGGTAATAAATTTATATAGTCGGCTATCATTTTCGCTCCCACTGTAAATTCTCCTTCTTCTTCCACTTTTCCCCTAATAGTGTGAACCATCCCTATCTCCAGGTTGGTTGTAATTAATTTTATCCCTTTATCCTTAACATCTATCATAACATTGTTCAGTATGGGCAGGTTTTGATTTTTTCCGGCTATGTGGCCGACTAAGTTCAACCCTTCTTTTAAATTTTCTTTTAAAGTGAAAATTTTCATATTTATTATTTTATTTTAATTTATATAAATTTCTTAATAATAATATTAATAAGGGATGTTTAAAAGTGGAAAAATATCTAAACGTCTTGTTGGTAAAGGATGAAAATCGTTTTATCTATGTTGATAAATAGTGGTTTTTGTTGTTGATCAAAAATGAGGTTTTTGTGTATAAACCGGAATTCGGTTTTTTTTACACATATTAAGCAATTTTTTCCACTGATTATTCCACCTAAAAACAGTAATATCAACAGGGGTTTTCCACATCGTTTATTAACAGTTGTTTAATTGATTCTATCTCTTGTTTTATTCTTTCGTTTTCGTTTTTGATCTCTTTTACCACTTTATTATAAGCGTGCATGGCTGTTGTGTGATCTCTTCCTCCCAATTCATAACCTATGGTGGGGTAAGACGTATTTATTTCCTCTCTCATCAAAAAGATAGTAACCTGCCTGGGCCAAACCAGTTCTTTTTTTCTTCCTTTTCCGGTTAAGTCTTTATTTGAAATATCATAAAATTTAGACACCGCCGCCAAAATATCTTTAGGGGTTATGGATCTGGATTGAGTGTTTGTTAACAGGTCGGAGAGGATGCTTTTAACAGAGTTGGTTGTCGGCGGAGTGTTGTTGAATTCATGAAAGGCCACAACCCTGTTTAAAGCGCCTTCCAGCTCCCTAATGTTATTTTTTACATTATCGGCTATATATTCCAAAACCTCTTTTTCCAAAGCGAATTTTTTCTCTTTGGCTTTGTTTTCCAATATGGCTATTTTGGTTTCAATGTCCGGTTGGGAGATGTCGGCCACCATGCCGGCCTCAAACCTGGACAACAATCTCTTTTCCAAGGCGGGAATGGACTTGGGCGGTTTATCCGAAGTTAAAACTATTTGTTTGTCAGCTTGTTGCAGTTCATTGAATGTATGAAAGAATTCCTGTTGCGTGCCGTCCTTTCCGCCCATAAACTGCACATCATCAACCAACAAGAGATCAACGTTTCTATAATAATCCTTAAAAGCCTTGGCTTTACCGCTGTGTATGGCTTGGACGTAATTGTTGGTAAATTTCTCACTGGTCAGGTATAATATTTTGTTGGTTTTTTTTGATAATTCGTTTCCTATCGCTTGCAATAAGTGAGTTTTTCCCAAACCGACGCCTCCATAGATAAACAAAGGATTGTATGCTTTGCCCGGATTGGCCGCCACGGCGTTACAAGCGGCGTTGGCCAATTCGTTTCCTTTTCCGACCACAAAAGTATCAAAAGTATATTTGGGATTAAGCCCGAATTTTCCGGAAGAAAAAGAAGCGTTGTTTGGCGGTTCGGTTGAAGAGGATTTTTTTTCGGTTGAGGCGCTTTCTTTTTTTATCTCATTTTCTTTGGTTTTTTTAGTGTTTTCATTTTCAGCGCAAGAGGTCTCTTTATTTTTCTTGGTCTCCACTTTGTATTCAATGTTGTTTATTTTGGTATTAATTATATTTTCCAAAGCTCTTTGTATTTCAGAATGGTATTTTTTTTCCAGCCATGCCTTGGTAAAAGCATTAGGCACGCAAACAACAACTTGCTCTTCATCAAAAAAAGAAATAAAAGTGTTTTTAAACCAGGTAGTAAAATTCGCTTTAGAGATGTTTAATTCTATTTCTCCCAAGGCGGCTTGCCAAATTTGATCTTTATCCATAGAGAGATATTGTTTTTATATAAATAAACAAAAAACTCTTTTTAAAAGATGTTTTTTGTTAAAATGAGATATATAAAATTCAATACTTATTCGAATTATTTATAAAACAGAGTTGGTTGTGTTTACCGTTTATACCACTTTATTGGTTTTTTTAAAAAAAAGCAATTTTATAGCATGGTGGCGCGGGCTACCGAACCCCTTGAACGTTATTGTTGTTT
>CAZEHL010000024.1:0-8200 GCA_964512155.1 uncultured Gammaproteobacteria bacterium
CTCCTTGCAAGGAGCGGCTTTTGTTTAATGAGCGGGTAACGGGACTCGAACCCGTAAAGGCGAAAACCGCCAAACCCCGCCAATCCAATATTTTAACCTAATATCGGCTAAATTATCGTTAATCTTATGTAATCATATTTAATCAAGTTTTGTCAATGTTTATCACTTTTTGGGCAACAGGTGGGCAACGGTGCCCGCGGGCGACACGGTGGAGTGATAACAAATCCATAACCTTCTAAATTAAAGGACGGCTGTTTAAGTTCGTTTGTTTCGTTTATAGTGTAGCTTATATTTTTTTAGGAATCAATACTATGAATATTTTGTGAATTAACACAATTTGTGATATAATTTTAATATAATAATCATATAACTGTGGATATAGTTAAGGATAATTGACAAATAACATTTTTGTCTATAAGATATCATAGACAAAAAATAATACCCCCACAGTAAAAACTGGAGGGGTATTATAGGAAAATGGGAAGCTATTTTATAAGCTGGCAATTAAAATTTTAATAAAGTCCGTACCACCAATACGGGCTTTATTTTTTCTTTCCAGTTTGAGCTACTCGAAAAGTAGCACCTTTTTTGTTTTTCGTATAGTCTCGGAATGTGCGCCGTTGCTCTATATCTGTCTTCATGGAAGTGGGAGTTTCCACCTCACATAGTTTCATTTCATTCTTTTTTTGAGCTATAATGTCCGGCCTTGCTCCATTTATGTTTTGAGGTGTCGGATAGCCGTCTATATCCGCCTTAACTTTGTATCCTTGGCTTTCGTACTGTTGTGCCAATTTTTTAACTAATTTGTCATGAGACATAACTAATGCTTTGGCCAACCAATAAAAAGCTTCCCTAAATCAATATTTAAAGATACCGCCTTTTTTAAATATTGCATTAGAAAAACTTTAAGATATTTTTTTATCTTGATATCCGCAATCGGGGCACTCATCTCTAAATTCCTCTTTATCAGACCCACAATTGGGACAACTATAATCTTTCTCTTGTGTTTGACTTGGATCTAACATAAATTAAAAATCAATATATCGATAACTGTTATACATTTAATATACAATATATTGATTTTTAGGTCAATATTGCACTATATAATACTACAAAAACAGAAGTTTATATGGGGGTGATATTGATTCCACTATATTCATACTTATCATTTTAAAGCAATATTTAGGTGTCGATACCCGGAGACCAACAACAAGATGATAGCAAAACTCCAGCCTTCCGAACAAAGAACGGTTTTTTGCCCAGCGCCTAAAGTAGAACAAAAATAAATTTCCAACACTACAAACGAAATTGAAATTAAAATATTCTTTTAAATTATTCATTAAAACAACCTATTACAATTTTATGGGTTCTTAATTGAATTAAATCAATCACCGCGTTATCAAATTTTCCCCCCAAGAGGTCTTTTCTAATATAAGAAAAAGTTTTTATTCTATATTTTGAAAATTTTTTATTTGTTATGTCTAAAACTGTATCACAAGAATCGGGTTGTTGTATTATCCTATCTTTGGGCAGATTCATAAAATTTATAACCTGAAATGGTTTTTCGTAGTCAGTGATAAATTTTTTTCTATTGTCCACACTTTCAGGGATCATTTTACCTGAACCTCCTCTAAAATGACATTCAAAGGGGGGATTCATTGTGCCATAATTTGTATGATAAGTACTTTTTGCGTGTAAACGCCACAAATGACGAATTATAATACTGCGATCCGATGCCGATTCTTCAAATTTAATTATTCTGTAATATTTATTACTGTTTTTTATAGTTAAGTATTTCTTCATTTATACTTATTTAAAATTAAAAATCAATCAGAGATTCTAAAATCTTGAAATAAAAATCTCTGACTACTTCTTTTTTCCATTTTCCTGTGGTCGCACTTTTTATTATGCTTTATCGCCCAAGGTCTTTGATTTTTTGTAGAAAAACATCTCTTGAGTTGAACTGACACCTTGAGAGTATCCATATCGTGTATAGAAGTTGGAGGCCAATAATAAAGATAACGAACAAAATTACCATGGGTATAATTTGCGACAAACGGACAATAAAAAAGCCCATGATTATTCAATATTAGATTTCCAATTTTCTTGTCAAATTTTAATGTTTCATTATGAAATTCTTGCTTTTTGGGGTCCCAATATTTAATAGTAAAATTAAAAACTTCTTGTTTCCAATTATCCAACAATAAATCATTCAACAAACCATCACATTGCTGTTTAAAGTCAGTAAAATTAATAAAATAAACCAATTTCCTATTATTATAAAACAACTTTTCCTTGTCTTCCTCTTTTATTAATTCTAATATCATAGATCGAAGTGTTAGCTGGTGCGCCATAGAGTCCAGCCAGGTGTAAAAATCGCAAAATATATCTATATCAGAAGTAAAAAAACAAACATCCTCTTCGTTTAACAGCATATAAATCAATATCAACGCTAAGTTTTTATAATCATTGAAAAATGAATCCTGTTTGTTTTTGATTGTTCTCCTTTTTTTAAATCGAGCTAGAAAAGAGACATCTATATAATTTTCTCTTGATGCCTTTACTTCCCCTCTGCGATTAATTTGACTTTCATAGCCTTTATAAGCCCTATTTATGAGATCTTGGTTGAATTTTTTTCTTTCCTCGTTCAATTTATTGCTTTCTTTAACAGCAAAATTCTTATTTGCATAAAAATGGGGGGCGCTACTGATATTCGCAGGACTGTGCATGCTTTGGACGAAATTATAATAAACTGGACAAGTAGCTGGAAATTTTTTTCTTAAATCGTCAAATTTAATTATGTTCAAGCGATTAGGGGGTAATATTTTTTTCCATTTTTTCCCTTTTTTGTTGATTTCATTATAAATATGTTCAGTAATTAAAAAATTACTGTGATTGTCAAAAATTGTATGTCTATCATCACCTTTTCTTATTAGAAAATTTGAATCTAAAAAATAGTTTTTGTTTTTCATGTTGATTTATAGTTGCCTTTGAATATTATAATCTTATTGCCCATTTAATCTTTAAGGAAATTTTCTATTTTATCTATTGTTTCATTAAAACCCTTTTTTACCTCACCTTCCCATACTCTAAAAATTTTCCAACCCTTTTGTTTCAACTCTTCATTATTAGTCTTATCTCTTATTATATTCTTTTCAATTTTAGGCCTCCAATACTCGTTGGGCAACCTATATTTCATTTCTTCAAAGTTCCGCCCATGCCAAAAATCACCGTCTATAAAGACGGCTTTTTTCTTTCTAGGCAAAGCAATATCCGGCTTTCCCGGCGCTTTACTGTAATGTTTCTGGAAATACACGCCTCTTTTTCTTAGCTCCCTAAAAACCATTAACTCTGCCTTAGTGTTCTTAGATCTTATTTTCGACATCACTTCGCTCCTTTTCTTTTTAGAAAAACAATCCGGCATAATTAGATTAAAATTTTCTATTTATTTTCTATTGTGATATAATACCAATAGATTTTATATGCTTTGTGGATAATTTATAAATAATCTTTTTTTATGCTAACAAAAAAACAAAGCAACGTTTTAAACTATATAAAAAAATATAACAAAAAAAATGGTTATTTTCCCTCTAATGAAGAAATTAGGTGTTATTTTAAATTGTCCTCGGTATCTACTGCCCACCACTATATAAAAAAATTGCAAAAAGCTCAATATTTAAAAAAGGACAACCACCAGCCCCGGGCCATCAGCTTGAAAAACGACTTATTGATAAAAATTCCCATGGCCGGAACCATAACCGCGGGGAAGCCGATTGAAGCGCTTGAAGACCAAGGCGAAATGATAACCGTGTCAAGCGAAAGCTTGGGAAGCAACGAAACCGGCGACTATTACGCCTTGAAAGTGGAGGGCGACAGCATGGTGGAAGAGGGGATTTTTGATGGCGACATCGTGATTGTTAAGAAGCAACCAACGGCGGATAATGGCGACACGGTGGTGGCCGTAATAGACGATAACGAGGCGACTTTAAAGAAACTATACAGGGAAAATAAAGAATTTAGGCTTCAGCCGGCAAACCAAAAAATGTTACCTCTTTACAGAAAAGAGGTTGAAATAAAAGGTATAGTGGTTAAAGTTATCCGCAATTTTTACCAAAAAAAGAACCAATTCAGGACGATAGATTTATTCGCCGGCATTGGCGGAGTAAGGTTAGGATTTGAAAGAGCCGGATTTGAAACCCTCTTTGCCAATGATTTCGAAAAAAACTGCAAGGAAACTTACGACTTAAATTTCAACAAAACGGCTTTGAATAATGAAAACATAAAAAAAATAAGCGCCGACCATCTGCCGGACTTTGATTTTCTTCTTGCTGGATTCCCCTGCCAGGCGTTCTCCATTGCCGGATATAGGGAAGGATTCAACGACAAAGAAAGAGGCAATCTTTTTTTTGAAATAGCAAGAATTATCGAGGCAAAAAATCCAACCGGATTTTTGCTTGAAAATGTAAAAAATTTAAAAGGGCACGACAATGGAAGGACTTTCAAGATAATAAAAAATACCTTGGAAGAGCTTGGATATTGCGTCAAAACGAAAATCTTGAACAGCATGGAATATGGAAACGTCCCGCAAAACAGGGAAAGAATATATATAGTAGGCTTCAAAGATCCAAAGCATTGCCAGAATTTCGAATTTCCGGACAAGGTTAAGCTAACTGCTAAAATGTCCGATGTTTTAGAAAAAAATGTAGATGAAAAATATTACTATAACGGCAAGCCTCTGTACGACAAATTGAAAAATAAGGTTACGGATAAAAATAAATTTTACCAATGGAGGAGAAAATATGTAAGAGAAAACAAAAGCGGTGTTTGCCCAACCCTCACTGCCAATATGGGCATGGGGGGGCACAATGTGCCGATAATTAAAGACGATAAAGGGATAAGAAAATTAACTCCCCGGGAATGCGCCTCCCTTCAAGGCTTTCCTAAGGATTTTGTCTTGCCGAATTTGGCTGATTCCGCATTATACAAGCAAATAGGAAACTCCGTAACAGTCCCCGTTGTGGAAGCAGTTGCTAAACAAATAAAAAGAGCAGTGGAAATTAATTAAATCCAACAATATCGTCAAACAGCTTTATTAGATCATCGGTAGCATCGTTTCCTTTTTCCTCAATAAATGTTTTTAAGGCAATATTTTCGCACCAATTAGAGCTTCTATCAAATTTTTTAAAATCTATTTTTACAACGCCCTTTTCAACTTTCTCCCCATTGATTAGGACATCATTTTCTAAATCAATATAAACCGACCCTTTATTGGAAACTAATATCCTTTGATTTCTGTTTAATCCCTCAATTGGAAAAGGTAGGTAAACCTCATTGCCATTATTATATTGGGCCAGGCCGTTTTTTACTTCAAGTTCTCCTACTTTTTTGTTGTGGTCTATTTTTTTATTAAAGTTTTTGGTTGCCCCTGCGAAATAATAAGGCTTAACCCCGATAGAGCAAGAAGTAAATTTACCTTCTACTTCTTCTTTGGCATAAACTCCAATCAATCTCATCTTTCCTATTTTATTATTCTTTTTAAGCTTCCAATGAGAAATTAATTGCCTAGAATCATCACTTTCGACAAAATCTTTACTTATTTCCAATTGATCCAAATATTTCTTTTTAAAAACCTTGTCCTCAAAAATGGCGCTTAAATAATCTTCTTCTAAATCGGATTCTATAAAAATATAATAATCATCTATCATCTGGGCCTCCCTCACTCCCATTAAGTTTTGATCTTTTCTCACAACTTTAACTTCTATCCGGGGCATTCCTTCAACGGCATGCCAACTCCCATTTTTATATTTTACAAAGGGTATGTTATTGCCGTCTTTTGTTTCCAGCCCAATAATGTCCGGGGCATTCTTTTCACTGTCGTTTGCATATAAAAAATAATCAGATACTACATTATATTCCTTGTTTTTTAATAAATCATCAAAAATAACCGTTTCCGCTACCTTATTAAACCATCGCTCAATATATCCTCCAAGCAAATCCCTCTTAGAAGATGTGCCTTGAACGTGCAAGGAATCAGCCCTGAACTTCATTAATATAAAATAAACTATTTTTCTTAAATCTTCCTTGGTTATTTCTACCGGTTCATACTTATATTTCATATAATTCAATTTATGATTTATTACTATAATATAACAATGTTTGAAGACAATAACAAATTTTTCAGCCCTCTACGAAGTCGACTAAAAATTTTGGGCAACGAATGGGCAACGGTGCCCGGTTTGCAGATTTTCAAGCAAAGGAAGAAGAGAGTAATAATTTTAAAAATTTAGCTGATATTAAACGAAAAAACAGAGGTTAAAACCTCTGCTTTTTCTAAAAAATATGGAGCGGGTAACGGGACTCGAACCCGTGTCTCTACCTTGGCAAGGTAGCGTAATAACCCCTATACCATACCCGCCTGCTCATTTATGATTTTTGATTTAAGATTTATGATTTTCTTGATCACAGAAGTACGCTACGGAGTGTCTCCCTACCACTTTAGGATAAAATCTTCAATCTTAAATCATAAATCCTCAAATGAGAATGTGCCGCGGGTGAGACTCGAACTCACACGGATAAAATATCCAAGGGATTTTAAGTCCCTCGCGTCTACCATTCCGCCACCGCGGCCCACTTAATATTTTGACTCGGGATGCCCAAATTTTATTAAGTTTATCTTCTTTCTTCTACTCCATTTTTTAATCTGCTTTTCTCTGCTGACCAGCTTCCTTTTTATTTTCTTTAAGTTCATAATAAACCAATTTAACAGGTAGTTTGCCCACTATATATGAGGACCCGAATCCATTCTTATGATTTTGCACTCTTTTCTTTGATTCTTTTGTATAACCTACATAAAAACTGTGGTCAGCACATAACAAGATATATACATATCTTTCTTTTTGAAAGTTGGCCCTTCGACAAGCTCAGGGCCACTTCGGCTTACTTTTCTCTTGGGAAAAGGTACCTGCACTGAACGAGTTAATTGCTCAACGTAAGTTGAGTAATTAGCGAGCTGAAGTGGAGATGGCGGGAGTCGAACCCGCGTGTTAATAGATCCCCGCAAGCACTTCTACAGGGTTATCTTGACCTTGCAGGGTTCGCCGTTACCTTATAGGTCAAGCTAAAAAAGTAACGGCTAGCCTCCCTTTTTATTCGGTTTACCAAGGCGGGAAACCGGCCCGATAAACCTATCCTCTGTTATGACACCCGAAGTCTCACCCGCAAGGGGCGGACATAATCCGATAGAGGAGTCACGGCACGGATGGCCGCAGCTCTATTTAGGCTGCGACAGGAGCGAAGGCCGGCACTTTCATAGTGAAAGCGGCTTTGGCCTTGCTAGCAGTTTTTTCTGCACTTATTTTTCGGAGATTGATTAACGTGCTCACTCCGATGCACGCCCTGCATGCTTACAGTTGGAACTATTAGCGAATCCTGGCATCCCCGTATAAAATAACCAATTTCTAATATCTAATTCTGTTTCTTTTTGTCAAAGTGCGTAATCGCCTTTCTTCTTCTCTTCTTTTTATCACTTCCCGCTTATCAACTTTCCGTCTTCCGCGGGCTAATGCGAACTCTAACTTTATTAAGCTTCGTTTAGTATACACTTTTAAAGGAATCAATGTCAATCCTTTCTCCTGCTTTTTGCCCAGTAAATATTTGACCTGTTTTTTCCGTAAAAGCAGTTTTCTGGGTCTTGTCGGATCATAATCACCGATATCTCCGGCATACCTATATTTGGAAATATGGGCATTGACCAAATAGAGCTCCGCCTTTCCTTTAGAGTTATATTTTATATCCAAATAGCTTCCTTTTAATTTGATCTGGCCGGTCTTAACAGCCTTGGTTTCATATCCCTTTAAAACCGGACCGGCTTCAAATGTCTCCAAGATCTCAAAATCAAGATACGCTTTTTTGTTTGTAGCTAAAGTGGGCATAAAATAATTGTAAATCGAAAATAATAAATAGTAAATCGAAAACTATCAATGATCAATTTTTTCCTGTTATGAATTTCTTTATTAACGATTGTCATCTTACAATTTACACCTATTTCCTTTTTTTCCGCTTAAACTTCTTCAACACCTCTTTGTTTATTTCATCCCCCTCATCTTCCCTTAAACCCTTGTTATTTTCAATTTTTTTATTTTTTCGCCAATTCGAAAATTTTCCATATCAGAAGCAAAATCCGTGGCCTTTTTATGGTTAA
>CAZEHL010000024.1:8300-11877 GCA_964512155.1 uncultured Gammaproteobacteria bacterium
TCTTCCACCTTTTCCTTTATCTCGATATCATCCGAAACTACCACCATATCCTGTTCGCATTTTTGCTCAATTATTTCCACTATTTTATCGTCAGCTGAAGAATAATATTTATCCCTGGGCGAATAAATTATTTGCAGGTTATCTTTCATATATTTGTCTCCCAGAGGATCAACACTATCAAATACTATAGTAACCCTTTTTTTGCTGTCTGCAAAATACTCGGTCAAAACTTCCTCCAATCTTTGATTGCAATCATTCTCTTTTAAAAGATTTAATTTTCCGGCCAAATTGTTGCCGTCGATCAAATATATCATAATATATAAATTTTATCGAATTTTCAAGCTTTATTTATAACGGCATTAAAGGTAAGTGACAACCTTGTTTGCAAAATGCGGATAACTATTCGGTGGCGATTGCGGTTATTTTTGTAAACAACGCTTGAGATCCAGGCGCATTAAAAAAGAAATAAAAAAATCCGCGTTTTTCGGTTCACTCAGACTATTATAAAGAATCCTAGGACAAAATTGATATAGATCCTAGGATTCTTTTCTTGCCGAAAATAATTGGAAAAAGAAAAATTTATTTGCTTTCATTCTTTTCATCCTCTTTCTGTTCTTCTGTTTTGTCCGGAGATTCTTCTACCTCGATCCCTTCTGCAGCCAACTCTTCTCTTATTTCTTCTTCTGTTTGCTCTTTTTTAGCATTTTCCTCCTCCTTGTTTTCCTCTTGTTCAGCGATATTATCAGTTTCGCTTTTTTCCTTTACATCATCACCGTCTTTATTATTCTCAATCCCTTGAAATCCTTGCTCTTTTTGCTCTTCTTCTGTTGTTTGCTTTGTTTCCTCAACATCTTCCTTGCTCTCGACTTCTTCGGCTTTCTTGCTTTCTTCTTTATATTCCGCGTCTCTCTCTTCGGTTTTGCTTCCCCTTTCTTCAATCTCCTCTTCTTCTTTGGATTCTTTACTGTTTACCGAACTTTTACTCTCTTCTGTTTTTTCTGTTGTTTCACTGTTCTTATTCTCTTTCATTTCTTCGGTTCTTTCTTGTTCTCCGCTTTCTTTTTCAACGGCTTTATTTTCTTTCCCGGGTTCTTCAGTTTGAGGCTTCGAATCTCCGGTTTCTTCCTTTTTTAAATTCCATTCTTTTAATCTATCTATTACTTTTCTATTAGCTATTATGTTGCTTAAATAGCTCCTGTAACTATCTTCTTTTACCCTTTCTTCCACTTTTTGATAGCCTTTATATTGTTCCAATAGATCATTTTGCTTCTTATCTATTTCTTCCTTGGTTACTTCAACGTTTTCCCGGTTGGCTATTTCTCTTATAACCAAAGCACTTTTTACTCTTTTCACGGCATCCGGGGTCATATCCAAAAGCAATTGTTGCCTGCTTTTGCCGATACTGGATAAATAATCCTCGAACTTTCCGCCTTGGCTTTTAACCGTTTGCTCCATTTCCCCCACCATTGTTTCCGCTTCGTTGTTGGTCAACACATCCGGAATGTCTCCGAATTTGGAATTCTCTATCACTTTATCCACCAACTTCGCCTCTGTCTTTTGTTGCGCTTCTTCTTGTTTTTGGGAAGCTAAACTGTCTTTAATCATCTTCTTTAACTCTTCTAACGTGTTCACCCCCAATTTTTGGGCAAACTCATCATTTATTTCCGGTATCTCTCTTTCATATATTTCCTTGACCACCACTTTAAAATCAACGTTTTTGCCGGCCAAATTCTTTTGATGATGCTCTTGCGGATAGGTTAAGGTAAACTGTTTTTCTTCGTTCTTTTTTGCTCCCAAGATCTTTTCATCAAAACCGGGAACCAAATTCTTTTGTCCGATAATAATGGCCGTATCCCTGCTCTGGCCTCCTTCTATAGCCACTCCGTCTTGATACATATCTATATCCACTGTTACTTTATCCCCTTGTTGTACCTCTCTGTCCACGCTTTTTTCCACCGCTTGCCTTTCTTTTAGATTCTCCAAAGTGTCAGCCACCTCTTTGTCGGTCACCTCCACTTGTTCCGGCTCTATGTTTAGATTTTTATATTCACCCAAGGTAACCTCCGGCAACATGGCAACCACCACCTTGTATTGCATGGAGTCGCCCGGGGCCAGTTTGGTTATGTCCACTCTGGGTTGTCCTATGGGCTGTTTTTCCAAATTTTCAGTGATCGCTTGATCAACCGTGGCGTTTACCGCCAATCTGGCGGCTTTTTCCAAGATCGCCATTTCTCCCACTTTTTGTTTTAAAACATCATAAGGAGCCTTGCCGGGGCGAAATCCTTCTACTTGGGTTTCCTCCGAAACCTTTGCAGTGCCTTTGGCTATATAAGGCTTAAATTCTTCATGAGTAAGTTCTACGGTCAACTCCACTTCCGATTTTTCCAATTGTTTTTTTTCTACATTCATAAGTTATTTTCATTGCTTTGTTATTATGTTTTCCGGTTAATAACATTTTTTCAACAACAAATTTGATAAAGCAATGGCTGTTAAAAATTATCTATTTCAAAAATTATTGATCAAAAACCGCCAAAAAATTGGGAGCGACTTGTTTTTTTCTGGAAATAACGCCTTCCAAATAAACCGTACCGTTTTCCAGTTCAGACCCCAAGGCTTCTTCTGTCTTTTGCTTATCAGAAGTGGCCACCAAAAATTCGGAGCCTTCTTTTATAATGTCGGTAATAAACAAAACCGTGGTATGATATCCGTCCGAATTCCTTAAAGACTCCAATTCTTGCAACAGCTCTTCCCGTCTATTATCAAATTCGCTCAAATCCACTGTTTCCACCTGTCCGATACCGATCTTGCCGGACGAGGTTTCAAAATCCTTAAAATCTCCTTTTATAATATCTCGGGCCGCGCTGTCCCGCACGCTTGATCTTATTTTAAAAAGCTCCATCCCGAATTCCCTCCAATCTTGAATGCCGGCGAGCTTGGCCAATTTTTCAATCATTTCTTTGTCTTTTTTCGAACAAGTCGGGGATTTGGTGATTACGGTATCCACCAAGATAGCCGAAAGCATTAAGCCGGCCGTATTGGCATCTATCTCTATTCCGGCCTTCTCATATTCTTCAGCTATAATGGTGCAGGTCGACCCCCAAGGCAGAGAACGGAAAATTATGGGGTCGTCATATTTAAAATTCACTTTATGATGGTCCAAGACTTCCGATATTTCCGCTTCCTCCGCTCCGTCCACGGCTTGAGAGAATTCATTGTGATCCACCAATATCAATTTTTCCCCGGAGGCGTCTTCGAGTATTTCCGGCTTATTAAAACCGAATCTTTCCAAAGCATACTCGGTTTCTTTATTTATTTCTCCGGCTACGGCCGGCTTGTATTCTTCTTCCGGAGACAGTTTATTTTTTAATTTTGAATAGCAAATAGCGGCCGCCACGCTATCCAGGTCCGGAGATTTGTGTCCTATTACATAGATCATAAGCTTGGGACTTAAAACTTAAAATTTAGAACTTGAGATTTTATTAATGTATCACACTATAGTATGATACGTTCCTTGGCCCTCATACAGCCTCATAACCATTCATATCTACTTCATATCCACTTCATATCAATTCATATC
>CAZEHL010000024.1:11977-13502 GCA_964512155.1 uncultured Gammaproteobacteria bacterium
TTTGTCTTTTTTCGTTTCCTCGCTTTCATTAACATTTTCTTCTTCCTTTTCTTCCTTTTCTCTTTCTTTGTCTTCTTCGGTTTCCTTTTCTTTGTCCGCGCCTTCATTGTTTTTTGCTTCTTCCGCCTCCTTGGTTTCTTCTGTTTCTTTGATCTCTTCTATTCCTTCCTTAACTTCTTCCGGGGATGTTTCCTCTTGAGCATATTCCGAAGAATAAACAGCCCCTTCTTCCTCCTCTTCCTTGCGTTCCACTATATCTATATTCCAGCCGGTCAACGCGGCCGCCAAACGAACATTTTGCCCTCTTTTTCCGATCGCCAATGAAAATTGATCCGGAGAAACTTTAACGCTCGCCCTTTTCTTGCTTTCATCCACCTCAACATTCAATGTCTTGGCCGGAGATAAAGCATTAGCTATAAAAGTGGCCGAATCATCGCTATATTCCACTATATCGATCCTTTCTCCTCCCAATTCATTGATAATGGTTTGAATACGGCCTCCTTTCTGGCCCACGCAAGAGCCGATCGGATCGATACTGTCCGAATCGGTCCAAATGGCCACTTTGGAACGGGCTCCGGCCTCGCGGGCGACTCCTTTTATCTCGATCAATCCGTTGGACACTTCCGGTATTTCCAAATAAAAGATCTTTTTTAAAATCTCCTCCGAAGTTCTGGAAAGAATTATATCCGGGCCCTTGGCTCCCTTTTCCACGCTTTTTATATAAACCTTTATTCTATCCCCGGCATTATATCTTTCTCCGGGAACCTGCTCTTCCGGCGGAATGTACCCGGCCGCTTTTCCCAAGTCAACCGAAACTCTTCTGCCTTCTCTTCTTTGCACAATACCGCTTACGACTTCATTTTCTTTTTCTTTGAATTCGTTAAAGATCATTTCCCTTTCCGATTCTCTGAGTTTTTGGATAATAACCTGCTTAGCGGTTTGGGCGGCCATTCTGCCGTAGAATTCAGGTACTTCCAATTCGGTCCAAATCTCTTCCCCTATTTCGGGAGAATCTTTTATCAGTTTGGCATCGCTTAGCTGGATGTCGGTTTTGGGGTTAAATCTCTTTTTTTCTTCACCTTCTTCTTCCTCTGCCTCCTCTTCACCCTCTTCTTCTTCCGGGATGTCTTCCACCACTGTTTTTACGTCAAAAACTTCGGTTTCCCTGGTTTCGGGATCGAATTTTACTTTAATATTTTGATTTTTGTTGCCATAATCCTTTCTGTAAGCGGCCGCCAAGGATGCTTCAATAGTGGACAATACCGCATCATAATCAAGACCCTTTTCTTCGCACACCGCATTTATGGCTTTGGTTAACTCTGACATAGTTTTATACAGATCTTAAAAAAATATAACGATTTTAAGGCCTGTCATTATTTAATTTGAATTATCTTATAAGGCATTCTATTAAAAAAAGGCTACTGCTAGCCTTTATCTACTCTCTATTCAAGAATCCGCTTTAAACCAAGCAACTCATCTCTATGCTTAGGATAGCAATTTCGGTTTACATTGTCAAACCCGATTT
>CAZEHL010000025.1:0-6195 GCA_964512155.1 uncultured Gammaproteobacteria bacterium
TTGAATCGGCTACATTGAATTTTAAGCTTTTTATTGCCGGCTGTCAATATTCGATTAATATCTATTCACAAAATTCCGCCCCGGCAACCCCAACGATGCTTATGGAACCGGAAACAAGATCTACCTAAACTTCAACCGTTTATTTTCTTTTTACCCCCAGCTCAACCGTTTCACCTTCGACAGATATTTCTTTTTTTATATCGGCGTCTTCCACGCTTTCATTATAAATATCATCCGCTAAAACGCTTTTTAATATATCATTCTTATACTCTTCCATCGCTTCCCTTACTTTCTCCGACCCGCTTCGCCAATATACATTCGCCCTGTCTTCTATGCTTAAACCGCCTTTTTTCCTTAAAGCGTTAATATAACGTATTATTTCTCTCTTGATGCCTTCCCGGACCAGCTCCGGAGTAAGTTCGGTATCCAGTTCGGCCTTTCTGTTACCCTCCCCCTTGGCAAGGTCCACCTCTTTAACATTAACCTCTTCTTTTATCAACTTTAGATACCTTTCATCCAATTCCACTTCCGCGTTGCTGATCCTTAACCCGGCCAACGGTTGCCTTACTTTTATACCCGCCTTATCTCTTTCGGCAAGACCGAGTTCCACGATCTCTCTAACGGCCGTCATTTTATCCAAAATATCTTGATCAACTTCACCCTGTTTTCCGGGCCATTTCTGCAAATGAACCGAGTTTGAATTTTGATAATTGTTTCCGGTGACGCCTTGCCAAATTTGCTCGGCTAAAAACGGCATAAAAGGAGCTATAACCTTGCTTAATTCATTTAATACATAACCGGTAACCGATATGGCGGAATTTTTGTCTTCTTTGTTTTCTCCTTCATCTTTAAATCTATCTCTGGATCTTCTCAGGTACCAAGTGGAAAGATCATCCACGAAAAGGCCTATTGATCTGGAAGCTCCCGGCAAATTATAGTTTTCCATGTATTCGGTCATATCTTGAACAAATTTATTGAACAAGGAAAGCAACCATTTATCCAAAATATTATCGCTTGCCGGTTCGGATGATTCCGCCGTATTCTCCGGGGCGAACATTTGATAGAATTTATACACATTCCAAGTAAGCATTACATTCTTCCGGAAAACATCCTTTAGCTCCTCCTCATTAAAGAAAAGATTCTCCGCCTTCATAACACTGGAACTCATTAAGTACATCCTTAACGGATCGGCTCCGTATTCATTCAAAACGCGCCACGGGTCGGGATAATTTTTCTTCGATTTGCTCATTTTCTCGCCTTTATCATTTAGGATCACGCCCGTAGTTACCGCATTTTCGAAGCAATGGGAATCAAACAAAGCGGTAGACATCACATGCATTACATAAAACCAAGCCCGGGTCTGGGAAATGTATTCGCTTATGAATTGAGCCGGAAAACGAATATTCCGATAAGGATCGAAATCATCCAAAGGTTCGCCAAGATAATGATTTTGGGCAAACGGCATGGAGCCCGATTCCACCCAGCAATCAAACACTTCTTCTATCCTTTTCATCTTGCCTCCGCAATCCGGACAGCTCCAAGTAAGATGATCGATAAAATGGTTATGAATATCGGAAATGTCTTCGGCTCCGCTTCTTTCTTTTAACTCCTTGATACTTCCGATAACTTCCTGTTTTCGGCAATTTTCACATCTCCAAACCGGAATGGGAGTGGCAAAAAACCTGTTTCTGGAAATATTCCAATCCGGCGCCTTTTCAATTCCTTGGGCGAATCTGCCGTGTTTTAAATGGGGCGGATACCAATTTATATTCTCGTTCAATTCCAGCATTCTTTTCCTGATCTTGTCTATCTTTAAAAACCAAGCCGGGATGGCGTTGTAAAAAAGTTGGGTGTCGCATCTGTGGCAATGAGGATAAGAATGGGTATGCTCTTGTTCTTTGAATAAATTTCCTCTTTCTTTCAACTTATTTATGATCTTTTCATCCGCTTTTTTGAAATATACGCCTTCCAATTCGGTTACATTGCCGTTAAAATATCCCTTGTCGTCCAACGACGGCACAACGGGCAGATCCAGCTTGAGTCCCAATTCATAATCATCTTCTCCGTAAACAACCGCGGTATGAACAACGCCGGTTCCTTCCTCGGTGGTGACAAAATCGGCGGTTGCCACGTAATGGGAGCTTTTGCCGGAATTTCTCACAGCCGGCACATCAAACAACGGTTCATAAAACAAGCCGGAGAGATCTTTACCTTTTACTTTTGTATAAATTTTGTGATCAGCTTTTCCGAGTATTTCTTCCGCTTTATCTTCGGCCAATATCAAATATTCTCCATCTTTTTCCGCCACTACATAATCAATGTCTTCTCCCACCGCCAAAGCCACATTCCCGGGCAAAGTCCAAGGAGTGGTGGTCCAAGCCAATATGGAAACATTCTCGCCCTTTAAACCCGGAGATATTTTTTCAGTATCGGTCACTCGAAATTTAACATAAACGCTGGTCTCGGTGATATCCCGATAACTGTTGTCCATGGCCACTTCAAAATTGGATATGGGCGTCTCGCATCTGGGGCAATAAAGCAATACTTTCCTTCCTTCGTAAACCAACTCTTTATTCCACATTTCTTTAAACCCCCACCATACCGATTCCATAAAATCGGCATCCATGGTCTTGTAAGAATTTTGAAAATCGACCCATCTGGCTATTCTTCTGATCATTACATCCCAAATATCTGCATATTCGGTTACTCTGGCCCGGCAAGCTTCATTGAATTTATCCACCCCCATTTCTTCTATTTCTTTTTTTCCGTTTATTCCCAAGTCCTCCTCGATCACGTTCTCGATCGGCAAGCCGTGGCAATCCCAACCCCATCTTCTCTCCACTCGGTACCCTTTCATGGTCCAAAATCTGGGCACCACATCTTTGGCAATACTGGATAAAATGTGTCCGTAGTGGGGTTCGCCGGTTCCAAAAGGAGGGCCGTCATAAAAAACATAATCTCCTTTCGGTTCGGCCGACGCCGGCTTTTCTATGGATCTTTGGAAAGTGTTGTTCTTGTCCCAAAAATCCAATATCCGCTCTTCCATTTGAGCGAAAGTTCCTTTATTGTTTTGTTGATTAGACATAAATTTTCAATTTACAATTTACAATTTACATTGAATTTTCAATTACCCAATTTTCACTTCACTTTATTTAATGCTTTGAAAATTAAATAAATGAAAATTTTTTGAAAATTGAAAATTGGAAATTGAAAATTGAAAATCATTATTTCATTCTACTTCTTTTTCACTCTTTCTGTCAAAATACCACTGCAATATCTCTTTTGCCGCCGGCACCGATACTTTTTCACTGTCGCCTCCTTTTTCCACCAAAACGGTCAGAACAATTTCCGGGTCTTGGTAAGGGGCGAAACCGGTAAACCAAGAATGGGGAGTTTTATCATTGGCCCATTGGGCGGTGCCGGTTTTGCCGGCAACTTTAACCGGCAGATCATACAATTTGGCGCAACTGCCCTTTGTGACCGCTTGCCTCATACCTTGCCTGACTATTTCCATATTTCTCTCTTCAATAAAATCTTTTCTTATTTCCTCCGGGTCGAATTCTTTTATCTTGTTTCCCTTCGGGTCGGTTGTCTCCTTCACTAAAAAAGGTTTATACAAAACACCCTTGTTGGCCAAAGCGGAAGTATAGTTGGCCACTTGAATGGGAGAGGTTAAAAGAAATCCTTGGCCTATGGATAAATGATAAGTATCTCCTATATACCATCCCTCTCCTATTTCTTCCTCTTTCCATTTTCGGGAAGGAAGAAAGCCGTCCGATTCGGACGACAAATTTATGCCCGTTTCCGACCCCAGGCCGAATTTGCTTGAATATTCAATGATCTTTTTTACCCCCAAGCCGGTAAAATCATTATATCCTCCACCCAGATAATAGAAAAAAGTGTTCACCGACTCGGCTATGGCTTTTTTAACATCGGTTATGCCGTGCCCTTCGGCCCTCCAATCCGGAAAAAACCATTTACTCACTCTTATGCCTCCGGTGCTTTCAAAACTGGTGCGCTCGTTTATCAGGCCTTCTTCCAGGCCGGCGGCGGACATAACCGGCTTAAAGACCGATCCCGGCGGATATTCGCCTCCTATGGCCCGATTGAACAAAGGATTGGAAGGATGATCAATAATGTCATTATATTTTTCAGAAGTTATTCCTTGAGCGAAAAAATTATTATTATAGGCCGGAATACTGACCAAGGCCAAGATTTCTCCGGTTTCCGGGTCCATGGCTATACCGGCGGCCGCGTCCGCCGAATCTATTTTTTCAATATACTTGCTCAAAACCCGGCCTATTTTATACTGCAAGGAAGAATCAATGGTCAATACTACATTATTGCCGTCTTCCGCTTCTTTTTTGCTTAATATCTTTTTTTCTTTTCCGATCGCATCCACCTCTATTCTTCTTTTTCCCTTTTCTCCTCTTAACTCACTTTCTCTGAAATGCTCCACTCCGGTTTTGCCCACATAATCCAAAGCCGAATATTCTTCTTCCGCTTTTTCCAATTCTTCTTTGTTTATTTTGCCGGTATACCCCAAAATATGGGAAAGAGAATCGGACCTTAGCTTGTTTTCCGCTATTTTTTCTTCTCCGTCCGGCATCGGCAGTGAAGAGGAGGTTGAAGTTCCCGCTTTCGGTTCCGGCTCTCCGGCGGCCAGGATATATTCTCTTCTGTTTTTGTTGGATAAAACCACTCCGCCCCATTCATTCGATTTCAAATGCAACTTCATGGCTTTCTCATAAGGAATGTTATCAGTGATAAATAACGGAGAATAAGATTCTGGAGAAAACTCTTCTATTTCTTCCAATTTTTCCTCAATGTCGGATAATGCTATTTTATTTGAAATATCTTCTTGATATTCCGACAGAAGGCTTTCGTCTTTGATGGGAGAATTTAATATATTGACCACTTTTTCAAGCAATTCGTCCTTTTCTTTTTCATCGCCGGGCAGATCGGCCGGCACCAAATATAAAATAAAATTGGCCACATTTCTTACCAAAGGAGTAAAATTGCGGTCATAAATAATTCCTCTCTGGGGAGATATTTTTTCCGTTCTTATTCGGTTGCCTTCGGCCATGGAAGCATAATATTCACCTTTGACCACTTGCAACCATCCGGCTCTGGACAATATCATTGCCAAAAAGAGGGAAAAACCCAAAGCTACCCACTTGATCCTGGAAAAATCAAAATTTTTACTCACCGTTTCCACGGTCTCCCGGCCGGACAAGAGAGCATCTTCAACCCACTCCAATTTATACGAAGATTCATTTAATTTATTATGCTTAACATCCCCCAGCTTGGTAACAAAGGGGCTGTTTTCTTTTCCTTTTTTTGGGGATTGTTTTTTGTTTCTATTGCTGAAAAGCATACTATTAAATTAAATAGATCCGGAAATCCGCCGAAAATATATTACTGATCTAACTTGACTTACCGTGAATGCGCGCCCCTCTTTGTGGGATAAAGATCCTGCACTATTTTACCGATTTACGCTCCATGTTTATTTGTATATTCGCAGGAGATCTGTAAATTCGCGGTATTTTTATCCTCTAATAAACACCGGCCTGAATCTGTTGCTGACAAAATTAAAGATATAGAACAGAACAAGCATTAATATCAAATTCACGGCTATGGCCTCTCCCAGAGAGATCCAAAAATCATTATGCAATAAAAGAAGTTCTGTTTGGGAAACAAAGCTTTTGGAAAAATATCTTAAAAATTCAAAAAGGAAACGACAAAAAATAGTGGCGAAAAAAGTTAACGCCCAAAAAGAATAAAGGGACCTATTGGTAAAAACCCTATCGGATAACAAATAAATAAAAACTGAAAGGGAAATAAACAAGACGATAAAAACACCGAAAGGAAGAAAAGAATAAAAATCAAGCAACATTCCGGCCACGCCTCCCCAAAATAAAGCATAATTCAACCCCTTTAAAGATATAACAAAGATCAGCGCCACTATAAGGATATTGGCGTTACCCGCCCAAAAAGGCAATGTTTCTATAAAAGAATATTGGAGAACGGTTAAAGCCGAAATGAGAAAAATATGGAAAAGAAGTTTAAGATAGAAGAACATAAATTTATTTAATACGAAAAACCGGCAATGACGGAAAAAGAAACGTCATCCTGAATAAAGGTGCGTCATCCCGAATTAAAGAACGTCATCCCGAATTAAAGAACGTCATCCCG
>CAZEHL010000025.1:6295-10189 GCA_964512155.1 uncultured Gammaproteobacteria bacterium
GGGATCTCGGGAAAATCCCCGGGATTCCGGATCGGGGTCCGGAATGACGTACATTGTTCCCGAGATTCCGCCCCGCCTTTCGCGAAAGGCGGGGCGGAATGACGTCTAATTTTCTCAATTTTCCAATTCAAATCCCTGTCAAAACCTCTACTAAAATTTGATCATCTACAAGATCACAACACCACGGCCACCATGGTCAATTCTTCCAGGTTAGCCAAAGGCTCCACCACGGCCGTTTGCCATACATCGTTGCTCTCTCTTTCCACTTTTTTTATTTTTCCCAAAATTAACCCGGCCGGAATATTCTCTTCCATACCGGAAGTAACAACCGTATCTCCCGCGGATATTTGCCTGGTTTGGGGAATATAATCTATATTTACGGTCAAACCCATCTCTCCGCGGGCGATGCCCATGGTGCCTTCTTCATTTTGGATGGATACGGCCAATTCGCAATTTCTGTTGGTAAGCAATCGAACTTCCGACACATTTGACTTAACTTCGGCTATTTTCCCTGTTACAACGCCTTGACTGTTGACGGCCGCCATTCCTTTTTTCAAGCCGTCTTTTGCGCCTTTATTGATAAGAATGCTCTCATTGCGCTTATCAGTCTCCATAAACATCCCTTTTGAAACGATTTTGGCCGGTTTTTGTTCATATTCTCTTTCTTTGGCAAAATCCAAATATTCCCGTAATTTCTCATTTTCTTTTTTAACAGATACCAGCTCCGCTTTCTCGGCCATCAATTCATTGACTTTTTTCCTCAACTCGGAATTTTCTTTTTGCAGATCCCTTTCTTCAGTGCCGGCATAAAAGAAATTTTTGGTGCTTGTGCCCCAAAAATAAAGTTTGGAAGTGATCGGATTCAAGGACTTGGAAACGGCATCCTCGACCGGCTTTAAAAGACCTCCGTAATAAAAGGAAATAAAAACCGCCAATAAAAACAAAGAAAGAAAAAATTGCTTTTTGGAAAATTTAAAAGGTTTCATGGTATTCGATAAAGTTGAAAATTATCAAATTTATTGATAAAGCCGAAGATGACAGTGCGATCTATACTCTTCCGCCTTCGCTCACGGTTATCTTTTTTAAAAGATCTTGATCATTCAACAATACGCCTATTCCCCGAACCACGCAGGTCAAGGGATCATCGGTTATTCTGACCGGGATCTTGGTGGCTTGAGCTATTTCTTTGTCCAGTCCCCGCAATAAAGCTCCGCCCCCGCTTAAATAAATACCGTGCTCATAAATATCGGCTATGAGTTCGGGCGGAGTGATCTCCAGAGTGGTTTTGATATTTTCTATTATTTGCCCGGTGCTCTTGCTTAAAGCGTCTCTTATCTGAGAGTCGTTAACCATAACGGCCTTGGGAAGTCCGTGCATAAGGTCCCTGCCCTTGACTTCCATTTCCAATTGTTCCCGCAAAGGAGTGGCTGATCCGATCTTGATCTTGATATTTTCCGCCACCTGTTCCCCGACCAAGATATTGAACTCTTCCTTAATATATTCCACCACATTATCATCCAAGGTGTTGCCGGCTACGCTTAAAGATTTCCAAGTAACCACTCCTCCCAAGGATATTACGGCTATTTCGGTGGTTCCGCCTCCTATATCCACCATCATATTGGCCACCGCTTCAGACACCGGCAAACGGACGCCGACAGTCGCCGCCATCACTTCTTCCACTAAAAAAACTTCCCTGGCGCCGGCTGATCTGGCGGCATCTTCCACCGCTTTTTTCTCCACCTCGGTTATCTCCAAAGGGATGCCGATCACCATTTTGGGACGGGGGATCAAAGCAAAACTTTCGCTGTGGATCTTATCCACAAAATGCTTTATCATTTTTTCGGTTACTTCAAAATCGGAAATAACTCCGTCCACCAACGGTCTTACCGCTTTTATATGAGAAGGGGTCTTGCCGACCATTTTCTTGGCGTCCTCTCCCACCGCCAAGATCTCATCGGTACGCGTATTCACCGCCACCACCGAAGGCTCATTGATGACTATGCCTTTTTCCAAGGTATAGACCAAAGTATTCTTGGTACCCAGATCGATACCTATATCCCAGCTGAATTTGCCGAATAATTTATTGAACATTAAAGTTAATTGGTGATTGGTTAATTAGTTAATTGGGGGGGATTGGTTAATTTGTTAATTTGTTAATTGGGATTAGTTAATTAGTTAATTGGGAATTGGTTAATTTACCATTTAACAACTTAACAACTCAACAATTTATCCATTCAACAACCTATCAACCAACTCTCCCTCGTCCGCCATCTCCGCTTCTTTCTCACCCCTTTTCTTTACCTCCACCTTGCCTTCTTTTATTGTCCTGCCGCTTACCACCACCCGATACGGACAGCCGATCAGATCAGCGTCGGCGAATTTTTCCCCGGCCTGAATATCCGGCCTGTCATCATAAAGAACTTCCACTCCTTTCTGTACCAATTTTTTATACAGCTCCTCGCTCTTTTCTTTCGCCTCTCCGGTCTTGTCCGGCAGTTGCAATAAATGAACCTTAAAAGGCGCTACTTGTTCCGGCCAAACCAATCCCCGGTCATCGGAAAATTTCTCGGCTAACACTCCCATAACCCGGGAAGGACCGAAACCGTAAGAACCCATATAAACTATCTTCTTTTCTCCGTTTTCATCATTATAATAGTAATTGAAACTTTTGGAAAATTTGACATTCAAAGGGAAAATGTTGCCCACTTCCGAAGCTTTGAATGTTTCATATTCTTTGCCGGATTCGGGGCAAATGTCTCCGGCTTCGGCTGTTTTAAGGTCATAAAACCGGTCCGGTTCCGGAATATCCCGGCCGAAATTAACATTAGTGTAATGATAATCGGTCTCATTGCCGCCCATTTCAAAATTTACCAAGCCTTGCAAAGAATCATCCAAATAAACATCTATGTCGGCCGGCAGGCCGATCAAACCGGCATACCCGACATCGGCGCCGGTCTTTTCCTTGATCAATTCCGGACCGGCCAATTCCAATCCGTTTTCACCGGTTGCTTTTATCAATTTCTCCTCATCTATTTGCCTATCTCCTCTTAAAGCAACCGCTATTACTTTGGATTCATTGTTTTGATAAAGAAGGGTTTTTACCGTTTTTTTGGTTGAACCTCCCAAAAACTCCACCAATTGATCCACCGTTTTCAAGCCCGGAGTATGGACTTTTTGCAATTCCTTCTTGTCTTCAAAAGACTGAACAGCCGGAGCTTTAACCGGAGTAATTTCCCGATTATAACATATTCCGCTTGCCGGATCCCGAAAAATAAGATCCTCGCCGGTTTCGCACTTGGTTTGGAATTCATGAGAATAATCCTTGGTAAAGTCTCCGCCGGAAGCCAAAACAATATAAGTATCTTCTTTTATATCCAATCTTTCGCATATCTTCCAGTAAGCTTCTTTGGATAGATCATAAAACCTTCTCAGATCCTCTTCATCTTTGTGGAAGCTATACAGGTCCTTCATCCTGAATTCCCGTCCTCTCAATAAACCGGACTTGGGCCTGGGTTCGTTACGGAATTTGGTCTGTATCTGATAAACGGCTGTTGGCAGATCCTTATAACCGGATATATATTTTTGCACTAACGGAGTTACTATCTCTTCATGGGTGGAATTCAAAATATATTCGGACGAATTCTTGGTTCTGGAAGCTTCATTGGCACCGGAAGCGGCGAAAAGAACATCCACCTCTTCCAACCTGCCGGTAGTCTCCCACGGCCATCTGGGCGAAAGAGAGGGCATTAGAACCTCCCGGCCTCCGATGGCGTCCATCTCCTCTCTTATTATCTGCTCTATCTTTCTTAAAACGCGCCACCCCAAAGGCAGGAAAGTATATACTCCGGCCATGGTTTTGTCTATAAAACCGCCTCTAATTAAAAGGCGGGAATT